>NZ_WWFG01000002.1:1626250-1951500 GCF_026127265.1 Nostoc sp. KVJ3 | reverse complement strand
GACACTGTTGATGTCCGCCCCTCCTCCTCACCCTCCTTTGATGTCCGTCCTTCCTTAGCGGGCCCAGTCCTGAGTTTGGGAGGTGGTGGCCCCGATGTCGATGATGCCATCCAGTGGATGATTAACCAAGTTAGGGGAGGTAGTAACTCTAGCACTAAAGTTAATGTTGTAGTTCTCCGCACTAATGGTAATCACGATTACAATCGCCTAATTTATGCCATGAAGGGCGTAAACTCTGTGGAAACTCTTTTAGTTAGCAATAGGCAAGAAGCAAACAAAGCCGAGATTTATGAAAAAGTCAGAAACGCTGATGTGATTTTCTTTGCTGGCGGCGACCAATGTCAATACATCCGCAACTGGAAAGACACCAAAGTTGAAGCTGCCGTTAAGTCAGTTTACCTAAAGGGAGGCGGTGTTGGTGGCACTAGTGCGGGTGCGATGATTCAAAGTGATTGTGTCTATGATGCTTGTGCTTCTTCCGAAAAAGGCATTGAAACTAGAGACGCACTCGAAGATCCTTACCGAGACATCACTTTTACTTACAACTTTTTCAATTGGAGTAATTTGAAGGGAACTATCGTCGATACACATTTCGACAGGCGCGAAAGAATGGGTCGAATTATGACTTTCATTGCCCGTCAAATTAAGGATGGTGTATCTAGCAGTGTTTTAGGGATTGCGGTTAGTGAAAGTACATCGGTTCTTGTAGATAAAAACGGTTTGGTGAAAGTTATGGGTAGGGGTGCAGCATACTTTGTACTAGGCAATCATTTGCCAGAAGTATGCGAACCCAGAACGCCTTTGACCTTTTCTAATTACAAAATTTGGAAAGTCCGCAGCGGCGACACCTTTAATTTGAGAAACAGACCAACCTCTGGGTACTATCTCAGGAGTGTCAAAAGGGGACGGATTGATTCAAATCCCTATTGAGTTGAATATGGGGCAAGGCGAAAAAGTGAGATCCTCGTGAAATAGGTAGGGGGAGGAGGGGGAGTAAAGAGGCAGGGGGAGCAGGGGAGGCAGGGGGAGCAGGGGGAGTAAAGAGGCATTTTTAGTATTTTTTACGACCGTTACAAATTGCTTCTACACTTATTTCTTTCTCTTCCCCTGCCTCCCTTGCCTCCCCTGCTTACCCATCTCACTGTTAGAGCATTGCTCCCGTTGAATATGGGGCATGGGGAATAGAAACTTAAAGGTTCATTTTCAGAAACTCAACATCCAAGCTTTAACTCTCCCTCCCCAATGCCCAATTCCCTACTTTCTACTTTCTACTTTCTACCAAGGTAGTGCGCCATTTTCATCAAAAAAACCTCCGCTAAAACCATCATCAGGTAAAGTGGCAAGTCTCACTGGTGCGATCGCTCCTTGCTCAACAGTGCGGTATCCTTGGTGTTGATTAATATCAGTGGCTGTGAAACCAGGATCGGCAGCATTGATTTTAATCGGGGTATCTTTAAGTTCAGCAGCCAACAGAACTGTAATTGCATTCACTGCTGTTTTTGATGAGTTGTAAGCAAGAAGCTTAAAATTAGCGAACTCATAATTTGCATCGGAGTTCTGAGTCAAAGAACCTAAACCACTTGATAAATTGACTATTCTCCCTGCTATTGACTTTTTTAAAAGTGGTAGCAGGGTTTTTGTCACTGCAAACACTCCAAATACATTTGTTTCATAAGTGTGTCGCAGTGTTTCAATCTCAACTTGACTTGGTGGAAGGCGATCGCCATCACTTAATATCCCGGCATTGTTTACAAGGATATCAAGTTTTCCGAATTCGTTCTCGATTTGTTGAGCCGCAGAGTCGATTGTTTTTTGGTCGATGACATCAAGTTGAATTGTTCGGGCATCGATCTCATTTAAACGAAGTTTATTCGCCGCTTCTTCACCACGTTTGATATCTCTTGCACCAATAAGAACAGTAGCACCTCTAGAACCTAATTGACGTGCAATCTCATAGCCGATACCTTTGTTTGCACCTGTAATCAGGGCAACTTTGCCTTTTAAATCTTCTGACATCTTCGATCAATACTCAACAACTGTTATTATTTTCAGACAACTCTAGTGTATGTAGAAGTAGTAATTTGCGATGGTGTTTGCCCCAGTAGTGATTCATACCGTAGATAGCGGTTGAGAAGATATTTGCAGCGTAAACTAGCAATTGACTCAAAAATTATTAGAGAAGGTAGATATGCAAACCAAACAACTTGGCAACTCGGAGCTTCACATTACCCCAATCGGCTTTGGTGCCTGGGCGATCGGTGGAGGTGGCTGGGCTTTTGGTTGGGGAACGCAGGACGATCGAGAATCGATTGAAGCGATCAAGCACGCTCTCGATCTCGGTGTTAATTGGATAGACACCGCAGCTATTTACGGTCTGGGACATTCTGAAGAAGTTGTTGCTAAGGCGCTTAAAGGTCAATCTAGTCGCCCCTACATTTTCACTAAATGCTCAATGATCTGGGATGAAAAGGGCGAAATTGGCCGGAGCCTGAAGGCGGATTCTGTGCGGCGGGAGGTTGAAGCTAGTTTGCGCCGACTCGATATTGAAACTATTGATCTCTACCAGATTCACTGGCCTAACCCCGACTCTGATATCGAAGAAGGCTGGACAACTCTCGCCAAACTAAAAGATGAAGGGAAGGTTCGCTATATTGGGGTTTCAAACTTCAATGTAGAACAGTTGAAACGTGTGCAGGAGATTGCACCAGTTACGTCATTACAACCACCTTATTCACTGGTTAAGCCCAATGTCGAAAAGGAGATTTTACCTTTCTGTAAGGAAAATAACATCGGTGTCATTGTTTATTCACCAATGCAATCTGGCTTGCTTACAGGAAAGATGACATCTGAGCGGGTTGCTAATTTAGCAGATGATGATTGGCGCAAAAAGAGTGATGAATTTCAGGAGCCACGTCTATCTCGTAACCTGAAGTTGGTGGAGGTGTTGCAGCACATTGGTAAGCAACACGATCGCTCCCCCGGTGAGGTGGCGATCGCTTGGACTTTAAATAATCCGGCGGTGACAGCTGCGATCGTTGGCGCACGCAATCCCCAACAGGTGGATGGAATCATTGCTGCTGGGGAATTTCGCCTCAATCAGCAGGAACTAGAGCAGATTGGGGCTTTCCTGCGTGAGAATCCATAAAAGAGGGTTTGCGTAAACTTTGAATAGTTGCGATCGCATGTTTCGCTACAATATCAATCTCCTCTTGGGTATTAAACCGTCCAATCCCAAACCGCACTGAGGCATAAGCTAGCTGTTGGGGGGTTCCCAGCGCTGTCAGAACACTGGAGGGGGCAGTATTTGCCGAGGAACAAGCAGATCCAGAAGAAACCGCCATTACTGGCTGCAATCCTAGCAAAAGTGCGGCTCCATCGACACCCTCAACACTGATATTCAAGTTTCCCGCCAATCGCTGTTGAGGGTGTCCGTTAAGATGAATTCCTTCAAGTTGGGAAAGCTGTTCCCACAAACTTTGTCTTAACTGGGTAAGGCGTTGGGTTTCTGTCGCTTGTTCAGCCAAAGCGATTTCTACAGCTTTCCCAAGGCCGACAATTTGCGGTGTATACAATGTCCCAGAACGCATCCCCCGTTCATGTCCGCCGCCGTGCTGCTGGGGAGCTAATTGCACTCTGGGTTCCCGCCTACGGACGTACAGCGCCCCAATGCCTTTTGGCCCAAATACTTTGTGTGCGGTTAGCGACATCAAATCAACTTTCATCCCTTGCACATCTAGGGGAATTTTACCAATAGCTTGGGCTGCATCGGTGTGGAAAATGATGTTGTAAGCATGGCATAGTTCCCCAATTTCGGCTATTGGCTGTAACACTCCAATTTCGTTATTTGCAGCCATCACCGAAACCAAAATTGTCTCAGGACGGAAAGCCTTTTGTAACTCAGTTAAATCAATCAATCCATCTTTTTTAACTGGTAGAATAGTGATTTCAAAACCGAGAGTTTTTAAATAATTACAGGGGTCAATTACTGCATTATGTTCAGTGGCAACAGTAATAATATGTTGACCTTTTTTAAAATAAGCTTCGGCAACACCTTTAATAGCTAAATTATTAGCTTCTGTTGCACCACTCGTAAAAACAATTTCTTCGGGAGTAGCGTTAATTGCTGCTGCTAAAATCTCTCGTGTTTGTTTGACAGCAGCTTCTGCTTCCCAACCATAAACATGACCAATACTTGCTGGGTTGCCAAACTTTTCTGTGAAGTATGGGATCATTGCTGCTAACACCCGTTCATCTACTGGTGTAGTAGCGTGACAATCAAGATATATAGGACGAATAGACATAATTATTAACTCAAAATTTGACTCAAATTTTTTAATACACTTAGAACTTGATACAATTCATTTTTTCGTTTTAAAAGTGTAAATTGTTCAGACATAGCATACCTTGGCTGATTTTGTTTGGTAAGTTTGAGGAAAATAAAATCACTACCATTTGTTACTAATCCAAAAGTAGGTTTGTCTTGATTAGGATTAGCCAACATATAAACAAGTGCTTGAGGTATGGCTTCTAAAAGAGAAAAGCTAGACCTTTTAGATTCAATTACTAACAACCAGAATTGTTCTTGAATAACTAAAACATCAATTCTACCTCTAATAATTTCTCCTTCATCTTCCGCAGAAATTCTTATTGATTCCTCGCCTCTCATATAAAAAGGCTCATCATAAAATCCAGCTAAATTGAGTAAAGGAGATAAAACTACTAATTTTACTGTTTCTTCTGACAAAGGAGGACGCTTGACTAAACGGAGAAAATGAAGTTTTACTCTGTCTAAATCTTGCTTTTCTAAATCTGTAATTTCCGGTAAATTCTCAAACCATTCTATAAAGAACGCCTCCTCTTCGGCTAACTGTAGACCAAATCTTTCTTCCAGATAAGCAAGCCCGACATTTTTTGCTTGGATAAATTGAACCATAATTTATTTCAAAGATTTAGTGTAACTATTATGACACTGCTCCAGTATTAGTCTACATTATGAAGAGAAAAGATAATTAACTTAAAAGTTTTCCTAAACAAAACCTAATTTTGTTTGGCATAACCCTAACAATTCTTGTTCTGAGTAGACTCTTTGACTTGAATCATAGACAACACAAGACCATTTTTTGGCAAACTTACACGCAAACTCTAGGGCTAATTGCTCACTTCCTGAAGTCTTGCTCACATCAAGTAGAATGTGAGTCTGAGGTTTAGCTGTAAGCTTCTGAGTTATGAGTTCAATCTCATCAGTGTTAAAGTTTTTTAATTCAGTGTTATCTAAAACAACCCAAACATGAGTATTGTCTCTAGAAATACGCCCATCATATACATTATCTGGATGTAGTAATACTCCCGAATATTGCAGAAAACTCAAAAATTCTCCTGGTTTAATCTCAGCACTAGAAATTAGGGAAATTGATTCTGGCATGACTTATGCTCCTAATATGGATAATAATTCTAATAATTCACCTTGACTGCAAACTACATAACTGCCGGTAGCGATGATATCTTGAGCCGGAGTGAATTTGTAATTAGGTGCATAGAGAATAACTGGCTTCTTCAAAGGATTCAAGTCAGAGTTTGATATCAATTTTTGAACTTGCTTCAACTTCCGAGCAGTTTGGGTTGTTACTTCGATGATAGCGTTAGTGGTTTCCACATCAATTTCACCGATTTCGCCATTTAGACCCACTGTTTTATTGAAACTAACTAAATCAAACCCTGCCTGGATAATAGCATTAGCTACTTTACCTTCCAGAACTTTTTGAGGATTGACTGAGTTCAGCGCGTTGATAATTGCTTGTTCAAATAGGCTACTCACATCCTGTTTTATTACTATATTATTTACCTAGCATTGCTGTAACTATGCCTACATCCAATCGTGTTTGCATGACTCATTTGGGACTTTCCGTGGCTGCTAATTCCTGTAATTTAGTTAAAACTGCCTGAGCATGACCTTTGGCTTTTACGTTCGGCCAAGCATAGGCAATAATTTTATCAGATGAAATGAGAAATGTTGACCGAGCCACACCCATATATTCTTTGCCCATAAATTTTTTTAAGCGCCAAGCACCGTAGGCTTCTGTCAAAATATGTTCTGGGTCACTCAATAGGGTGATTGATAAGTTATGTTTGCTGATAAATTTACAATGGGATTTACCCGAATCTGGACTTACGCCTAAGATTTTTGCTCCCAGTGCGCTGAAGTCTTGATACAACTCGGTGAAATCTGTGGCTTCGGTGGTACAGCCTGGTGTATCATCTTTGGGGTAAAAGTAGAGGATAACCCACTGACTGCTGAGGTCGTCGAGAGTGACTGCATTGCCATTTTGGTCAGGTGTAGAGAAATCTGGCGCTGGTTGTCCGGCTTGGGGAATGTTGCTCATAATGGGGTGTGATAGATTGTGTAAGCGTAGCTCGTCGTAGCATCGCTTTAGAATTGTACATATATTGAGCAAACTTTCTTATTCATCAGTGTCATGGATGCTGATATCTAAATTAATAATGTCTAAAGATATGCAACGCGATTTTGCCAACCGCGATGAGTTGGTAGCCTACCTCCGCGAACAATTCCCAGGTGCAGCAGAACGCGATCGCCACATCAGCGAAACCGTCGGGGGACGCAAAGCAGCAGAAAAAGCCCTGCAAAAAATCGACCCAGTAAGCTACGCACAAACACGTAATTTTTTCACAGGTGCGGTAACACGACTTTCGCCTTATATCCGTTATGGCGTTTTGAGTTTGCGAGAAATTCGAGATTATGTCCTTGAACGGGTACAGCACCAAGATGATGCGATGAAACTAATCAATGAGTTAGGCTGGCGCGATTACTGGCAAAGATTGTATGTGAAGCTAGGGGATGAAATCTGGAAAGACCAGGAAGAGTATAAAACTGGTTATACTGTGGCTGAATATGCATCCAGATTTTCGCAAGATATCAGACAAGGAACCACAGGTAGAGTTTGCATCGACAGCTTTAGCCGTGACTTAAAAGAAACTGGGTATCTACATAACCACGCCCGAATGTGGCTAGCGGCTTACATTGTCCATTGGCGGCATATTCGTTGGCAAGTAGGAGCTAAGTGGTTTCTTGAACATCTTTTAGATGGAGATCCTGCTAGCAATAATATGTCCTGGCAGTGGGTTGCTAGCACTTTTAGTCATAAACCGTATTTTTTCAACCGTGAAAACTTAGAACGCTACACCAAAAGCGTTTATTGCCAGAAATGTCCCCTTTACGGTCATTGCGATTTTGAAGGCAGCTATGAAGAATTAGAACAGCGGCTTTTTCCTAAAGGGGAATTTAGCAAACAAGCTAATAGCCAAAGTTGGCAGCGTGGAAATAAAGGTAAAAGGTGAAAAATGAGTAAATCAATTGTTTGGGTACATGGAGACTGTCTCAGTCCATATAACCCTGCACTGCAAAAATACCCAGATGCACCAGCTATTTGGATTTGGGATGAGGCTTTGATCAAGGAATGCCAACTGAGTCTTAAACGCCTTACGTTTATTTACGAATGCTTACTAGAGTTACCAGTTGTTATCCGTCGTGGTGATGTGGCACAGGAAATTTTAGCTTTTGCTCAAGAACATGATGCGAATATAGTTGTCACAGCCGACAGTCCCAGTCCTCGGTTTGATAATATCTGCAATAAAATAAAGGGTTCTATACCTGTAGAAGTGTTAGAGGTGAAACCATTTTTTGACTATAATGGCTATATTGACCTAAAGCGGTTCTCGCGCTATTGGAAAGTAGCTCAAGATTATGTTTTTGAATAGGCTCAATGTAAAGTCATGTCTGGCGCAACTCTCACGAATGAAGTAGAAAAATCTGGAAGTTCCCTAGTAATCTGAACTTGCCCACAAATTACTTTTCTGAATCTTTACCACTAACAGTTGTGCTGCTCATCTGTTGTCGTAAAATTACAACTTGAGAAATCATAATTTTCTCTAGCGTGCCAGTTTCCATCGTTCCTATCCAACCAATCATTGACGATAAAAATAGTTCTTTGAGGTAGGCGAAAGAAAAGCCTTCAGTTAATGCTACAATCTGACTCACAGCCTCCTCAGACAAGCGCATTGCAGTTTTTAATTGATCGTTCCATAAGGTGATGTAGGCTTCTCGTTCTGGGATTGCTGGCAGTTCAAAATGATATTTGCGGTCAAAACGGCTGGGGCGATCGCTAATTGCTGAATCTAACCGGTCTGGATGATTGGTGGTTGCAATGGTGACAATTCCTTGATTAGAGGCAAAACCATCAAGTTCATTTAAAAAGAAAGAACGATTATCATCATTTAATAGAGAATCAATATCTTCTAATACCAAAATACAAGGCGCAGATTGCCGTGCTTGTTTGAATACTTGACGGATATTTTCGCTATCAGTAGCATACTCAGACTTAAAGCTTTTCACATATAAGCAAGGCTGCTGCATTTGATTAATTAATGCTTTTACTGTATGGGTTTTCCCATTTCCTGGTGAACCAATAAATAAAATACCACGTTTCCAAGGAACACTATAATCTGTGTAAGTTTCGCGGGATGCAAAGAAGTTTATTAAGTCATCTTGAATATCTTGTTTAAGATTACTATGCAAGATGAGATTGTCGAAGTTTGCACTTTTAATAGATTGGAATAGATCGGGATTTTTATCCCAATAACCATCTTCAAAAACTAAAACCTCATCACGAATTTCTGAGTTCCAATCACAAACTGCGGCGAAAAACTTTTCTGCTACTTCCGTACTCTCTGCCAAAATCCAGGAATAGCGAGTTTTACAATAACCTTCTTGCCAACTCATTAAGAGGATATCAAATTGGTATCCTTGCCACGAAACTTCAAAACTGGCATTTTCAGTATGTTTATAAATTTCGTTTTCCATACCATTCCAACCAGTAAGTATCTGGTTATGGATATGAGCATCATATTGAATTTTGCAGAGGTTAGCCTCAGCATATTTTTCTAAATTGAATGAACTATCATTACTTTCCAGTAATACTTTTTTCGGATAAATAGCTGCTAATTCCTGACTTACATAATAGGATATAGCATTATTAGATAAGCTGAGTGATTTTGTAATTAGTTGTTGAATTTTCATATTTATTGATTATGCTGGTTAGTTGGCACTTAAAAAGATATCAAACTATAGGAATCATATTTGATTTTCAATACCTTCGCCAAATCAAAAAAATGGCCAAAGTATTGATTTTTGAACAAAATTAGTTATTGTAGGGGAGCCAGTACGTTGCGGTGAATCCAGCGCTGTAGGCGGGTTTCCCACCGTAGGCGACTGGTGAACCCGAAGGGAGGTTCCCTCCGTTGTAGCAACTGGCGTTGTGTTAGAACGCAGTTCGTAACGCACCATTCTTAAAGATTTGGTGCGTTAGCGATAGCGTAACGCACCCTACAAATACTTAGTTTGGTTACAAAAATCAAACGGGATTCCTATAGAAGTTGCAGAAACAGTCAAGATAACTTGTCCTTTTATTTATAAAATATCATTGCGTAAGTGTTGGTGTAGCCTTTTGTAGAGTATTCGCTTTTCTCCGAGATGCTGCACGTAGCTTGCTTTGACATACTAATACGCGTCTAGATGAATTGCCCTAAAAGGAAAATGAAAATCTTTCCTTTTGGCTAAGGTTTTGCGTAAGTCCTATCTTTGAGTACGGTAAACCGTATTTGCTTGTTAGTTCCCAAAGATTAATTTAATTGTTAAGTTTAGTTACATAAATAAAAATGCTGAGACATTGCTAAAGAGGAGAAATTATGAGAATAGGTAGTATTCTTAAGGATCGAGACAAACTGAACAACTTTGAGATGTAACCCGGATATTGCATCAAACGAGTCAACTCTCTCATAAATAAGATTTAATTAACATTGTTT
Source organism: Nostoc sp. KVJ3 (assembly GCF_026127265.1). GTDB lineage: Bacteria > Cyanobacteriota > Cyanobacteriia > Cyanobacteriales > Nostocaceae > Nostoc. The sequence continues at coordinate 1,941,624 of NZ_WWFG01000002.1, read as the reverse complement.
AACATTGCGATGAAAGCTACAGATCAACTGGTGCATTTTTTAGAGGAAGAGTTGGGTATTTCTGGTGGAGCAATTTCTCTTGCTTTGCGACATTGCGAACAGACCCCTAACTTCCTGGCTATGACTCTCTGGCAGTATGGGCTAGTAACACTGGATCAGTTAGCCCAAATTTTTGATTGGTTGGAAACAGTATAAGCTGCTTCAAATATCTGAACTGGAAATACCAGATTTTTCCAGAAAGTCACATTCTCAAAAGTTTTCATTCTAAGGATTGGTAACAACGTCTATGGCAATTAAAGAACAACCTAAGTCACCTCGGTTTCGGATCGTTGCAAATATATTACTGGCAGTATCAGGGCTATTTCTGCTTTTGAATATATTTTTACCTGGTTTATTTGCTTCTGGCCCTGCTGGTGTTCCCTATAGCTTATTTATTCATCAAGTACAAGAAGGGGAAGTCAACCGCGTTTCCGTTGGTCAAAATCAGATTCTCTACGAACTAAAAACAGAAAATGCCGAGCCGGGACAGGTGTTTGCAACTACACCAATTTTTGATTTAGAGTTACCCAAGCTGCTAGAACAAAAGGGAGTTGAGTTTGCAGCTACACCTCCACCCAAGAATACTTGGATTACAACCCTCTTAAGTTGGGTGATTCCCCCACTGATTTTTATTGGGATTTGGCAGTTCTTTCTTGCCCGTGGTGGTGGCGGTGGCCCCCAAGGTGCGCTTTCTATTGGTAAGAGCAAAGCTAAGGTTTACGTTGAAGGTGAATCAGCTAAAATTACCTTTGCAGATGTGGCTGGGGTAGAGGAAGCGAAAACTGAGTTAGTAGAAATTGTAGATTTTCTCAAGACTCCAGGACGATTTACCCAAATTGGTGCGAGGATTCCCAAAGGTGTGTTATTGGTTGGGCCTCCGGGTACTGGTAAGACACTTTTAGCGAAAGCTGTAGCAGGAGAAGCAGGTGTTCCATTCTTTAGTATCTCTGGTTCCGAGTTTGTGGAATTGTTTGTGGGTGTAGGTTCTTCCAGAGTGCGGGATTTATTTGAGCAAGCCAAGAAACAGGCTCCTTGTATTATATTTATTGATGAATTAGATGCGATCGGTAAATCTCGTAGCAGTAACGGCTTCTACGGTGGTAACGATGAGCGAGAACAGACCCTCAACCAGTTACTAACAGAGATGGACGGGTTTGCGGCTGGGGATGCAACGGTAATTGTCCTAGCTGCTACTAACCGCCCCGAAAGCCTTGACTCTGCATTGTTGCGTCCAGGCCGCTTTGACCGCCAAGTGTTGGTAGACCGTCCTGATTTATCTGGTCGGGAAGCAATTCTCAAGATTCACGCTCAAAAGGTAAAATTAGGAGATGATGTAAATTTAAAAGCGATCGCTACTCGGACTCCTGGTTTTGCTGGTGCAGATTTGGCAAACTTGGTCAATGAAGCCGCATTATTGGCTGCTCGTAATCTGCGTGAAAGTGTTGCTCAAGAAGACTTCGCCGAAGCAATTGAGCGGGTAGTCGCTGGTTTAGAGAAAAAGAGTCGCGTCATGAACGAGACTGAGAAAAAGATTGTTGCATATCATGAAGTTGGTCACGCAATGGTCGGGGCGCTAACCACAGGAAACGGTCGTGTAGAAAAGATTTCGATTATTCCCCGTGGGATGGCTGCTTTGGGCTACACTCTGCAATTACCAACTGAAGACCGCTTTTTGATGAATGAAGAAGAATTGCGGGGTCAAATTGCGACTCTGTTAGGTGGACGTTCCGCCGAAGAGATTGTGTTTAACAGTATTACAACTGGTGCTTCCAACGATTTGCAACGAGCAACTGACTTAGCAGAACGGATGGTAACATCTTATGGTATGAGCAAAGTCTTAGGGCCACTGGCTTACCAACAAGGACAACAATCGATGTTTTTGGGTAATGGTGGGGCTAATCCCCGGCGGGCGGTGAGTGAAGAGACATCAAAAGCCATTGATAGCGAAGTCAAGGAAATTGTGGAAACAGCCCACGAACAAGCCCTAGAGATTCTCAGACAGAATCGAGACTTGTTAGAAGCGATCGCAACTCAACTCTTAGAAACAGAAGTCATTGAAGGCGAAAAACTGCACAGTTTGTTAAGTCAGGTTAAACCACTAGGTAATTCGTAATATCATATCCGCCAAATTACCCATAATAAAAGAACCTCACCCCCAACCCAGGGGAGCTAAAGCACAACTTTGGCGGGGTGGAGTTCTTCGGGTTTAATAAGTAATCAAACTAATATGATATTAAACCTCTGTGTTCCTTGGCGTTTCAAAAAAGCCACTAATTCCAATACAAACACCAGCCAATAAAAACGCCAATGCACTCCCAACAGCACCAATAAAAGGTGTTATTGCTTGCGGTTGGGTAAATATGACACCAAACAAACTCATTGCTAAAGCAAACCCACCAAAATACATCCCAATTCCTAATCCCGCCCATCGCTGGGGTACTAATCCCAAAGCAAAAGGAATTGCCCCGTTGACAATTAAACTAAAGGCAGCAACGATCGCCACAACGATCGGAATTTGTGCCCCGACTGATATCATTATTAGTAACGAGGGAATGATCGCACAAATACCACAAAGCATTGCTTGACGATTACCAATTTTGACGGCGAAAATTCCAGCAGGTATACTAGCAAGTGCGATCGCTAATCCAATCCACACCATAAGCACATCAATATTATCAGTATTCAGTTGGGCCTTTAGGACTTTACCCAAGACATCAAAGAGAAATCGGATACCCCACGCTACACCAAAACCAGTTACTAAAATCAAAGCCAATTTCTGTACGGGTAACTTTACTATCTCTGCTTTGTTTGTATCTACTGGTGCTTCTGGAGGATTGACTAACCGCAACACAGCCGCCGCGCCCAGCATCACAAAAGAACCGATGGCAAAGGTATAAACTGGCCCTAAACTCAGGATAAACTTGTAGCTTATCGGTCTAAAAGCCCCAATCACACCCCCTGCTAAAGTGACAACACTTACTGCTAGAGGTAACTGGGCTGGTGTAGAATACATTCCCAACAGGCACATCGCTGGAGAACGAAATATTGTCATTGCCAATGCCCAGGCTACCAATACTATAGGTAAGAGCGATCGTATTAAGGTAGTAGGTGGAATCAAACTCACAACGCATGGTATGGCAATAAACAAAGCCGATGCCAGAATCATACCTACTGAGATAAAGGGAAACCGAGTTCCTACCCAGCGTCTAGCTTGGTCTGAAAGTCCACCCATCAATGGTTCTAGAACTGCACCCAAGGCATTTTCGACTAGCACCAAGGCAACTGCAAGTGAGGCGGGAAAACCAAACTGAGTCAAAAGCTGCGGTAAATATATATTATAAATTAACCAGGTGAGAGTAATTGCTCCCTGCACCATTGCCAATACCCAAACTTGCACCCATAAAATATTGAAATGAGATTTTGAGGTAGTCATAAGCAAATTGGGAATTGGGAATTGGGCATTGGGAATTGGGAATTGGGCATTGGGAATTGATAAAGAGGCAGAGGGGAAAACTAATCTCCCTGCCCCTGCCCCCTGCCCCCTGCCCCCTGCCTCCTGTCCTAATACTCTGGAACCGAAGGATCGATTTCTCTACTCCAAGCAGTAATTCCGCCTTTGACATTTGTCCCGACAATGCCGGCTTCCTTGAGGATGGCGAGGGCTTTTGCCGATCGCCCGCCCATCTTACAATGAGCAATTAAGCGGTGGCCATTCAATATTTCCTTCACCTTCGCAACGCCATTCCCATTTTCAATGTCTGGTAAAGGCACTAACACCGAACCCGGAATCTTGGCAATGTCGTACTCATTGGGGTTACGGACATCCAGCAGTACAAAATCCTTCGCACCGCTATCCAGCAATTCCTTCAAATCCTTAACGGTCATTTCTTGACTTTCCAACTGCTGTTTTGCCTCCTCTGCCTTAGCTTGCGGAATCCCGCAGAATTCTTCGTAGTCGATCAACTTTTCAATCACTGGGCGAATTGGGTTAGAACGGAGTTTCAACTCCCGGAATTTCATATCTAAAGCGTTATATAGCAGCAATCGCCCACTTAGAGTATTACCTTGTCCCAAAATTATTTTGACAGTTTCGGTTGCTTGGATTAAACCAATAATTCCGGGCAAAATCCCCAGTACTCCACCTTCTGCACAAGAGGGAACCATCCCTGGTGGTGGTGGTTCTGGGAAAAGGTCACGATAATTAGGCCCACCTTGATAGTTAAATACAGTAGCTTGCCCTTCAAAGCGTAAAATTGAACCGTAGACGTTGGGCTTATTCAACAATACGCAAGCGTCGTTAACTAAATATCTGGTGGGGAAGTTATCAGTACCATCGACGACGATATCATAAGGTTGAAGGATTTCTAGAGCATTTTCGGAAGTCAGACGAGTTTCGTATAAATCAACCTGACAATAGGGGTTTATCTCGTGAATGCGGTTTTTTGCCGATTCAATTTTGGGTTTACCCACCCAAGATGTCCCGTGGATGACTTGGCGTTGCAGATTGGAAGTATCGACAATATCGAAATCGACAATCCCGATGCGTCCAATACCCGCCGCCGCCAAATATAAAAGTAGTGGTGAACCTAGTCCACCGGTACCGATACACAGTACATTAGCGGCTTTCAAGCGCTTCTGTCCTTCTAGTCCTACTTCCGGTAAAATCAGGTGTCGGGAGTAGCGTTCGTAATCGTCTTTGGTCAACTGGATTTCGTCCAGATTGGGATTGAGCATAGCAGTTATGATCTGGGAGAGCGGAATATTATCCTATCGAAAAACTGGATCTTATATAGAGATAGGAAGTAGGGAAGATGAATTTTCTATCCGTGATGACGGCGAAAACCACTACAAGGGTGCGTTAGGCTAAAGCCCTAACACACCCTAGCTTTTGATTTACTTTATAAATGATCTCTAATTTAGAGCTTTTTGCCCTGTATTTAATGAAGGAACAATCATTAAGGACAAAAAAACCATGTAAACTATTTAAATTAAGTTAACAATTATTTACATTTGACCAAAAATCATGCTAGCTGCAATTCTTTTTGACCTAGATGGGACTATTGTCAATACTGACCCCATACACTACCTAGCTTGGCAGGAAATGCTGTCAAATTACAGCATCGAAATTGACGAAACATTTTATAAATCCCGAATTAGTGGGCGGCTAAATCCAGAAATTGTTAAGGATATTTTGCCACAATTATCAACCGAGGAAGGGCAGAAATTTGCAGACGAAAAAGAGGCGCTTTTCCGCAAACTCGCCTCGAATCTCAAACCACTGCATGGATTTTCTGAGCTACTAGCATGGACAGAGACACATCAATTAAAGCGGGCATTAGTAACTAATGCCCCTAGATTAAATGCAGAATTTATGCTAGAGGTATTGGAGATAAAAGAAGCTTTCCATACAGTTATTTTAGCGGATGATTGTATTGCAGGTAAACCTGACCCTGCACCCTACCAAGCCGCCCTAAATAAATTGGCGATTTCAGCAGAGGAAGCGATCGCATTAGAAGACTCTCCCTCTGGAATTCGGGCGGCGGTAGGCGCAGACATCCGCACTATTGGCATCGCTTCCACCCACGATCCGCAAGTTTTACAGGAAGTCGGCGCATTTATGGCAATTCCAGATTTTACTGATTTGCAGTTGTGGACATTGCTGAACTCACTTATTGAACAAGATTTAAGTGCGATCGCTTCTAACCCATAAGCGCAAAATAAATCTGAGAATATTGAGAGTAGAGATGCAAAAGTTTGCATCTCTACTTATTTTTCAGCCAGAATCGCGTAAATTTCCCGTTTAACTTGCTCTAAAAGCTCACGCACCCGATTTATTCGCTCCATATTGCCACTACGGGCAACCTGCACCACCACACCAGCCAATTCTGTTGCAGCGTTCCGCAACTCAATAAACTCTTGAGGCTTACCTGTCACGAAACTTTTGACGGTATCCCAAGGAGAGTCTGAAGTTTCTTGTTGGGCGCGTTCTGCTAATAATTGTCTACCCTCATCGGTAATCGTGTAAATCCGCTTGCCTCCTTCTTGGGCGCTCTTTAGATAACCCCCTTCCTCCAACAATTGGAGTGTTGGATACACTGAGCCAGGACTGAGGCGACGGAAACCACCATAACGTGTTTCCATCTCTTTAATCAGGTCGTAACCATGACTAGGATGCTCTGATAACAATTCCAGCAGGATGAACTTGATGTCACCCCGACGAGTCCGATGTTCATCTCCCCAACCACGACCAAACATTTCATTACCAAAGTGTTTGTCATGATCTCTACCATGATCTCTACCATGATGTCTGCCATGCCCAAACCAAGACCTGACAAGCAATGAATCTGAATCGTCTTCGCTAACTCCTGCCCATGCAGGTGCGCCAAACCGTGAACGAAAATGTCTAAACATAAATCAATCTCAAATCAACTTTCTCTAATATACGATATATCGAAATATATCGCGATATATCGGATAGAATTTTGATGAAGATTTGTGAAGAGCAAAACCCGATAATGTGGGTTGAAAAGGAATTTGGCATGAGCGCACGGAAAAATCAACGCTATGTTGGTAAAAAGGGGTCGCCAGTCACTACTGCTTGTTGCGATCGCACGAGTTACAAGAGTACGTTGCTCCCACTGTGAAAGATGTAAAAGATTCCCGCCCTAACAGTGGCACGATAAACCTTGAAATGAATTTAGGAAAAATGCCAAAACAGGGTAAAGGAGGCAAATATGGCGTCAAAGGGAAAATCGAGTTCAATAGGAACACCAGTATCCGAGATCGATTTAGATACAAGCCTGGTCTATAGTTTATTATCAGATCAGCACCCAGATTTGACGCACCTGCCGATTCATCTTGTTGATGCTGGTTGGGACAATGTAATGTTTCGACTGGGCGACCAATTGTCTGTAAGGCTCCCACGTCGAAAAGCAGCAGCGATACTCATCGAAAATGAGCAAACCTGGCTTCCAGTACTGGCTCCTCAACTGACTATACCTGTTCCAACTCCTTACAGAATAGGCAAGCCAGCACAAAGCTACCCTTGGCGATGGAGCGTGTTACCGTGGCTAACTGGTATACCTGCCGATCAAGAGGAACCCCATGCAAATCAGGTAAAACTCTTTGCTTCATTCCTGCGCTCATTGCATGTACTTGCGCCATTTAATGCACCACTAAATGCGGTACGCGGTGTACCACTAAATCAACGTGCAGCTTCTGTGGAAGAACGAATGCAACGACTTGAGACAAAAACTAATCTGATTACTCAAAAGCTCAGAGACACTTGGAATATGGCTTTGAACACGCCTATTGACGTTGAGGCAAAATGGCTACATGGAGACCTTCACCCACGCAATATCCTTGTCGAAAATGGTGCGATCACAGGCATAATTGATTGGGGCGATATTACATCAGGTGATATTGCAACAGACCTTGCTTCTATATGGATGCTCTTTAGTGATCGAAATGCACGCCAAGAAGCGATCGCAGAATACCAAAATGTTTCTGAGGCAACACTACAACGCGCTCTTGGATGGGCGATACTTTTTGGTGTAATGCTGCTAGATACAGGGCTGGTTGATCACCCAAGGCACGCAGTGATGGGCAACAGAATATTACGTCGTGTTTCTGAGGACGGATAACATTTTATTTTGTTCAATCCAGCAGTAACCCCTGAGCCTTGAGGATTGTTTGGCTCACCTACTAATACCCCTAGAGTAGCAGTTATAAAATACTTGTATTATAAATTGCAGCTTATTAGCTTTTACAGCCTATTTTTTTTAATCAAGAGTATATATAGCAACAGAAAAAATACTGAGTATTGGCGGCTTTAGCATTTTCAATTCTAGACTTTAACTATTCTCAAAAAAATTCACTAGAATCGAATATCCAGTAAAAATACGTATGCTATTTTAAGTCTTCTCACTATATGAATAGTAGAATTAGCCCATATAGGAGAAGACTGTGACGCTCTTAAACCAAGCTCAAATAGAGCAGCTAAAGGAAATAAGCACACACTTGCGACAAGTAAGACAAGAAAAATCCATACGTTTAGAAGAAATAGCCGCCCAAACACTTATTAGAACAGGTGTTTTGCAAGCTTTAGAAGAAGAACGATTTGAAGAATTACCTGAGCCTGTTTTTCTTCAAGGATTCATCCGTCGCTATGGAGATGCTTTAGGGCTGGATGGAAATGCTTTATCATTTACTCTCACAACCAATGTAGTCCGCCAAGACTCTAAAAGCGATCGCAAAAATTCAGACAACAAGCCAAATACATACATACCTCTTGTCATTACCTACATTCTCTTATTAATAGCTGCATCTGCTGGTCTTTTACATACACTCAATCCACGACAAATTACATCTGAATCCCTAACTCCAGAAGTCAATACTCAACAGTCAATGGTAATAAATCGGTGAACAGCAATGAAGGAGGCAGGGGGCAGGGGGAGATGAGGGGGATGGGGAAGCAGAGGGAGATGAGGGGGAGGAATTAACCAATTTCCCATTCCCAATGCCCAATGCCCATTTTCAAGATATTTGCGGTTTTTGCAGATGCCAATTAGTAGATTGCTCATAAGCGTAGGCTACTTGAAACAGTTGGTCTTCTCGCAGCACATTGCCGATTAGCTGTAATCCTATTGGTAAACCTCGATCGTCAAAACCGCATGGCAAACTTAAACTAGGTAAACCAGCAAGATTTACAGGAATAGTCATCAAGTCAGTTAAATACATGCTTAAAGGATCAGTGGTTTTTTCCCCTGCTTTGAATGCTGTCGTGGGAGATGTGGGACAAACTAATACATCAACCATGCGAAAAGCATTTTCAAAGTCTTGCTTAATCAGGGTGCGGACTTTTTGCGCTTTCAGGTAATAAGCATCGTAATAACCAGCCGAAAGCGCGTAAGTGCCGATCATAATTCGGCGTTTGACTTCTGTACCAAAACCAGTGGCACGCGTACGAGTGTACATCGATAGCAGATTATCGGCATCAGGAGCGCGGTAGCCATATTTAACACCATCGTAACGAGCCAGGTTTGCTGATGCTTCGGATGGGGCGATGATGTAGTAGGTGGGTAAACCATAGCGAAAGCGGGGACAAGAAATTATATGAATCTCTGCTCCCAAACTTTGTAATACATCTACTGCTTTGGTAACAGCTTGTTCTACTACAGCGTCTAAACCTTCACCAAAAGTTTCTTTAATGATCCCAATTCTGATTTGACCTCTGGGTTTTAAGTCTGGTTTTAAGTGAGCGGCGTAGTTGGGAATGGCAACTTTCAGGCTGGTAGAGTCTTTGGGATCGTGACCTGCGATCGCACCTAATAATATTGCCGCATCTTCTACTGTCTTGGCAAATGGCCCAATTTGATCCAAAGACGAAGCGTAAGCCACCAAACCATAACGTGAAACTAAACCATAAGTTGGCTTCATTCCCACAACACCGCAAAAAGATGCAGGTTGCCGAATCGAACCACCAGTATCAGAACCGAGAGCAACTACACATTCTTGGGATGACACCGCCGCCGCAGAACCCCCCGAAGAACCACCTGGAACTCGTGATAAATCCCAAGGATTAGCCGTAACTTGGTAGGCAGAGTTTTCTGTGGAACTGCCCATTGCAAACTCATCTAAGTTGGTTTTGCCTACCATTACCGCCCCAGCGTCTGCGAGTTTTTGCGTCGCTGTTGATTCATAAGGTGGCACGAAATTTTCCAGAATTTTGGAGGCGCAAGTGGTAGGGATTCCCTTAGTACACATATTGTCCTTAATCCCAACAGGAATACCTGCTAGCAGCCCAATTTCTTCTCCCGCAGCAATTTTGGCATCCACAGCACTGGCCTGTTCTAATGCCCGTTCTGCGGTGACACATAAAAAGCTGTGCAATTTTGGCTCTAACGCTTGAATGCGCTTTAAGGCTTCTTGGGTAATTTCAACGGCAGAACGTTCTTTCTTAACCAGCTGTTGGTGCAACTCGCGGATGGATGCCATGATTGCTCTCTTTGTGACTCAAGTCATTGATTTTAGTACATATTGGTCGATATTGGGAATTGGGCATTGGGGAAAGAATTCTCATCTCATAACTCTTAACTCCCTCTCCATAATTGATAAATAACACCAATACCTCTAAAGAAATAGGTAATTGTGGGGTTGGAAAAATTGCGAAACTTAAACAAAATAATATTAGGAATTTAACATCATCCGTAAATAGAAGGACTACAATCAAAACGGACAAATGTTTCATGCTCCAAAAAGAGAGGATTATAAAGCTGTGTCCGACTTAAATCGAGGAATTATGAAATTTGAGGGTGCAGATTCCCCAAAAGTAGTCACTATCTCTACCGTGGTGCTTCTGGGATCGATCGCTGCTCTCGTCATCTGGGCGCTGCAAGCTGCATACGCGCTAAACTAAAACCATTAGTAGTCTAGAATGGACACTTGTCTTAAACGGTTTCCGTCATAGCCAAGTGTCCATTCCATGACTAATCAATAAAAGCGCCCTAATTACCATCAAAAATTTCAGAAAAACTTTAGATTTTAGATTTGAGGTTTTAGATGGAAAATTTAAATCTAAAATCCAAAATCCAAAATGTTTGAACCTTGGGGTGTCTTAATTATTTTAATTATCTGCCCCCTTTTGGGCGGATTACCTCTGATTGCATGGATTACTTACGCACTTACACGTAAACAATTATCACAAGTTGGTACACGAAACATTAGTGTATCAGCCGCGTTTTATCATGGCGGTAAGTTTGTCGGAATTCTGGCAGTCTTGTCAGAAGCTTTTAAAGGAATTGCGGCGGTTTTCCTCACCCGCATTTTCTTCCCAGAGGGTTCGTCTTGGGAATTGATAGCCCTCATCGCTTTGGTAATTGGCAGATACTGGATAGGCAGAGGGGCGGGTACAACAAATGTCGTCTGGGGATTTGTTGTACACGATCCACTTGTAGCAATATTTGTATCTTTCTTTGCAGGTATTAGCTTTACAATTCTGCAATCAAAACGGGTAGTTAAATTTGGGGTTTTGCTTCTTTTCCCTCTGTTTGTGGCACTTCTGCACATTAGCGATATCCCCAGAATGCTTGCTGCTGTAGCTTTAGCTGGTTTAATGGGCTGGATTTATACTAAAATTCCTGATGATATGAGCTTACCAGTAAAAGAGGCACAAACAGAATCGCAAGGGGTGTTGGAATTTTTACGGGGCGATCGCGCGATGGTTTCTTTAGATGAAGAGTTGGATGCTGCTATTGTGGGAGAAAAAGCGGCTACATTATCCCAAATCAAGCGCTGGGGCTATCCAGTGCCAAAGGGGTGGGTGCTAGCGCCAATCGACGATCCGCAAGTGTTGACAGAATTTCTCCAGCCATCAGAATTATCTCCCTTGGTGGTGCGTTCCTCCGCCATTGGCGAAGACTCAGAACAGGCTTCTGCGGCTGGACAGTATGACACAGTTTTAAATGTTACTAGCCCAGAGGCATTACAGCAAGCGATCGCTCAAGTTCAAGCTTCTTACAATCATCCCTCTGCCGTGCAATATCGGCGCGATCGCGGCTCAAATGATACAGCAATGGCTGTACTGATTCAACAACAAGTCCAGAGTGTATATTCTGGTGTAGCTTTCAGCCGCGATCCCATAACTGGGCAAGGTGATGCGATTATTATTGAAGCCCTTCCAGGTAGCCCCACACAAATCGTTTCGGGAAAAGTCACACCAGAACAATATCGTGCTTTTGTTGTTGAAGGAGAAAATTCTTCCTCTGTCCAATTAGAGGGTACTGGGCGAGTTCCACAAGCATTAATCAAGCAAGTTGCATACTTAGCTTATCGACTTGAAAAACGCTATCATGGCACTCCTCAAGATATTGAATGGAGTTATGACGGTCAAACGCTTTGGGTGTTGCAATCTAGACCGATTACCACTCTACTACCAATTTGGACACGCAAAATCGCCGCCGAAGTGATTCCCGGAGTAATTCACCCCTTAACATGGTCAATTAATCGTCCCTTAACTTGTGGAGTCTGGGGAGAATTCTTTAGTCTAGTTTTGGGCGATCGCGTTTTCGGGTTAGATTTTAATGAAACAGCAACTCTGCACTACTCCAGAGCCTATTTTAACGCATCCCTCTTAGGCAATATCTTTATCCGCATGGGATTACCGCCGGAAAGTCTGGAATTTTTAACCAGAGGAGCCAAATTAAGTAAACCATCCTTGCAGTCAACTTGGGAGAATTTGCCAGGATTAGGGAAGTTGCTGAAGCGGGAACTAAGTTTAGAAAAGGATTTCAAGCGGGATTATCACCAGAAGCTTATTCCTGGGTTGTCGCAATTGGCACAGGAAAATGTAGATAATTTGGAACCAGTCAAGCTGCTAATTAGAATTGACTTTATTCTAGAGTTGCTGCGCCACGGGACATATTACAGCATTTTAGCTCCCTTGAGTGCTGCTTTACGGCAGACGATTTTTCGGGTGAAGGATAGCCAAATCGATCATAGCGTGACTCCAGAGGTAGCGGCATTGCGATCGCTCAGTGCGATCGCCACAGATGCCAAGCAAGTATTACTTGAGTTTGAGCCACAGCAAGTATTTGAGCAGTTAACGCAAACTCCAGAGGGAAAGAAAATCCTGCAAGAATTTGATGAATTGCTTCAGGATTACGGTTACTTAAGTGAAGTGGGAACTGATATTTCCGTTCCCACTTGGCGAGAGAATCCCCAGATGATTAAGCAGATGTTTGTGCAGTTAATGCAGGGGAACGAACCACAATCAGGCGCTAAAGACGCAATTAATAGTATCTTTGCTGGTAAACCAAAACGTTCTTTTGTGCAACGGCGTGTGGATATTAAAGGACGAGTTACCGAAGTTTATTCCCGGCTTTTAGCTGAATTGCGTTGGAGTTTTGTCGCTTTAGAAAAGATTTGGTTAAAGTCTGGCTTACTCCAGAACACAGGAGATATCTTTTTTCTAGACTTTGATGAAGTGCGGCGTTTAATTGGGGGTGAAGATTCTAGATTAATTGAGGAGTTAGATAAATTAGTGGAATCAAGGCGATCGCAATTCGTCCAAGATAGTGAGATCGTTCAAGTACCCCTTTTAGTCTATGGCAATACACCCCTCACCCCTTAGCCCCCTCTGTACTCTACTCTGACCAAATCTTACAAGGTATTGGAGCCAGTCACGGGCAAGCTGAAGGGAGAATAAAGGTGTTGCGAAATTTACAAGACGTGCCGGAGATTGATCGAGATACGATTCTGGTAGTGCCTTACACAGATTCCGGCTGGGCTCCTTTGTTATTAAGGGCTGGAGGATTAATTGCCGAAGTTGGGGGACGGCTTTCTCACGGTGCGATCGTCGCTCGCGAATACGGTATTCCCGCAGTGATGGATGTTCGAGGTGCTACATGGCTTTTGCAAGATGGTCAACGGGTAAGGATTGATGGGACTAGGGGAATTGTGGAATTATCTAACGATTTAAGACCCGAATAATCACCATTTCCAGCTTATCCGTTAACCACCGGATTTTTTGAAATTGGTATAAGTAGGGCTTGCAAGGTGCTATTTTTTAGTACCTCGCATGATATTCTTCGCTAAGTTGGTTCATATCTGCGTTATAAGTTTGGCAAGCGATCGCAATAGACATCTCCAGAAATTAAATATGCGTTATCCAGAACCCTTGTAGAGATGTAGCACTGCTACGTCTCTACATTCATTATCGAAGATGTCTAATTATTACAGAGATATTTATAAGATATTATCATGCGTAGGCGTAGCCCAACCCAGGTATCGCCTACACCAGTACCTTCTGATTTCTGGTTGCCTAAAAACTAGAAGAATATGAAGGATATACAAAGCTTAGTATTTGCATATACATTTATTGGTCAATAATATGAAGGTTGTGTAAAAACGCAGATTCAGCATAGACATTTAAGTAAGATATTGACTATGTAGTTATTCTAAGGCTATTGAGATGTTCTTTATGTTCAAGCTAGAGCCTCACAGAGCATAGCCCACAAGGAGGGCATAAAAATCTTTATCTGAGTTTGAAGCTAGTAGGACTTAGGCACTGGCAAAAAACTAAAGATGAACGGTAAGTTTTAGGCATTCAATGAGAAGACTTTTTGTTATTTGTTCAGTAATTTTTCTTGAACAAAGATAATTGATTTAGCCCGAAATGACCAAATAGCCTAAATACACACCCTCATTAATTTGTACAGCGCTTAAGGCTTAGATAGTTTGAGATAGTTAGATTCATGACTACGTACAAGCCATATATGGGCAAATCTTTGAGAAATATTCTGTTCTTCTAGGGTGAGGGATAAAGGATGCCGAAAACGTCAAGTTTCGGTGGGTTTTTTATGCCCAAAAACGGCACTAATAGCAGATTTCAAATTTAAGTTACTGAAAAAATAGATTGAGGTAAATAAAAGTTATGGCAAGTATCATTGGAACCAACGGTAACGATACCCTATACGTTAGTGGCAACGACGACACCTTGACTGGTGGAGGCGGCAACGACATTTACGACATACGACCCTATCACGGTACTCTCTTCACCATCACTGATTTTGGTGGCATAGGTAAAGGCATAAATCCATCGGCAGCAGTCATTGCCGAAGTAGACACGTTAAGATTTTCTTACGATAATACCTACGATAATTTCTTGAATGCCGAAAATTTGCTCCTGACCCAAAACGGTAACAATCTGGAAATCACCTTTGAATCGCTTCTTTTCCAGAGTCCTAAAGTTATCCTGCAAAACTTTGCCTTGGAAAATCTGGATAATCTCAGCACATCTACAGGAGGTAAAGTCAACTTAGGCAATATCCTGTTTAATGGGCAAACTACTATTACTGATAGCTTTGATGTCTTCAATGCCAACTCCACCCAAAGCACTATTTTCAATCAGAACACAGTCACCTTCCTTAACGACCTCTCCAATAATGTTAGCGGCTTTGATAACTCAGATGATGTCATCAATGGTCAGGGGGGTGATGACAAAATTGACGGCAAAAGTGGCAACGACCGTTTGCGGGGTGGTGCAGGGAATAATACTCTGATTGGTGGTGTAGGCAATGATACCTTGGATGTTGAATATTCAACAGGCAACAACATCCTTAACGGTGGTACTGGTAACGATACATTGGATGCTAGTGCTTCATCAGGCAATAACCTGCTATCTGGTGCCGATGGCAATGATTCTCTCTACGCCTCTTACCTTTATAAGAGCGACTACGACGTTATTAGCTCTTCAGGCAATAACACCCTCAACGGTGGCGCTGGTAACGATACATTGGATGCTATTGCTTCATCAGGCAACAACTTACTCTTTGGGGGTGATGGCAATGATTCTCTTTCCACTTCTTACCTCGTTTATAACTACTACAATCTTATTACCTCTTCAGGCAATAACACCCTCAACGGTGGCGCTGGTGACGATACATTGAATGCTCAGTCTCAAACAGGCAATAACCTACTCTTTGGGGGTGATGGCAATGATTCTCTCTCCACTTCTGGCGCAACTTATTATACTGATATATACGTCGATCTTGGGTTTTACTCATCAGGCAATAACACCCTCAACGGTGGTGCTGGTGACGATACATTGGATGCTAGCAATTCAACAGGTGATAACTTCCTCTCTGGTGGCGCTGGTAACGATATCTTAGAGGCTGGGCGTTCAGGGAATAACACCCTCAACGGTGGCGCTGGTGACGATATCTTAGAGGCTGGGCGTCCAGGTAATAATAACTTCTTCATCTTGGATGCTGGGAATTTAGGTAATAACTTCCTCTCTGGTGGCGCTGGCAATGATTCTCTCTCCGTCTTTGCCTATATCTACACCGAAAGATATGGTGGCGAAATATATTTACCCTCTTTAGGGAATAACACCCTCAACGGTGGCGCTGGTGACGATCGCTTGAGTGCTATCATTTCATCAGGAAATAACCTCCTCTCTGGGGGTGATGGCAATGATTCCTTCTATCTAAGCCCCACATCCCCAGATACTGCTCCCTCTAATTTAGTGATTCAAACAGTAAATGGCGGTCAGGGTGACGACGTGTTATCGGTCGATTACAGCTTGGCTACAGGCGGCATTGTTTCGACCTTCAATGCCACTACTAACATTGGCTCAATTACTGCGGGTACTTATCGGGTTAATTACAACAACATCGAACGATTAGACATCTCAGGTACAGCCTACAATGACAACATTCTGGGTAACAGTGGCAACGACTTGCTGCGGGGTGGCGCAGGTAATGATACTCTCATTGGTGGTACGGGCAATAATACCCTCAACGGTGGTGTCGGTAACGATAACTTGAGTGCTAACAGTTCAACAGGCGATAACCTAATTTCTGGTGGCGATGGCAATGATTCTCTCGACATCTCTGGCTACGTAAGGGTCAGCTACCCAAATGAGTACGTCTTTCAATCGTCTGGTAATAACACCCTTAACGGTGGTGCAGGTGACGATAGCTTGAGTGCTAGCGGTTCAACAGGCGATAATCTGCTCTCTGGAGATGATGGCAATGATTATCTTGACATCTCTGGCTACTACCAAGGAAATGCCTATGATCTCGATGATTCTAACTCTTCTGGTAATAACACCCTTAACGGTGGTGCAGGTGACGATAGCTTGAGTGCTAGTGGTTCAACAGGCGATAATCTGCTCTCTGGAGATGATGGCAATGATTATCTTGACATCTCTGGCTACTACCAAGGAAATGCCTATGATCTCGATGATTCTAACTCTTCTGGTAATAACACCCTTAACGGTGGTGCAGGTGACGATAGCTTGAGTGCTAGTGGTTCAACAGGCGATAATCTGCTCTCTGGAGGTGATGGCAATGATTATCTCGACATCTCTGGCTTTTACATCTATACACCCTACGACAACGAGCATTCAATGCGCGACCTCTCTTCCACATTCGACTCTCGTTCATTTGGCAATAATACCCTTAACGGAGGTGCAGGAAACGATACCTTGAGTGCTAGCGGTTCAAGAGGCGATAACCTGCTCTTTGGGGGCGATGGCAATGATATCCTCACAGGTGGCAACGGTAATGATACCCTCTATGGAGGTAATGGGACTGATACCTTTGCTTTCTATGATTACAAAGAAGGCATTGATACTATTTATGATTTCAACGCTACCAATGAATTGATTCAGGTATCGGCTTATGATTTTGGTGGCGGTTTATCAATAGGTTCACTTTCAGCTAGCCAGTTTACCATCGGAACATCTGCAACAGCGATCGCTCAACGATTCATTTATGACAGTTCTACTGGTGGACTGTATTTTGACCAAGATGGCAGTGCGACTGGGTTTACTCAGGTAAAATTTGCCCAACTATCTGCCGGATTGTCACTAACCAACAACAATTTTGTGGTTAGTTAATCTTTATTATCAGTCTGCGATCGCCAATTAGTACGGTTTGCGAGGTGCTAAAAATAGCATCTTGCATTCAGTTGTTCAATAATATTAAGTCATTTTGGGAAGCGATCGCAATTCTTGCACAAATCATCTTGATTGTCGGTATAGATGTAGCCCTCGGTAGGTATTAAAAACTAGAAGAATATGAAGGATATACAAAGCTTAGTATTTGTATATACATTTATTGGTCAATAATATGAAGGTTGTGTAAAAACGCAGATTCAGCATAGACATTTAAGTAAGATATTGACTATGTAGTTATTCTAAGGCTATTGAGATGTTCTTTATGTTCAAGCTAGAGCCTCACAGAGCATAGCCCACAAGGAGGGCATAAAAATCTTTATCTGAGTTTGAAGCTAGTAGGACTTAGGCACTGGCAAAAAACTAAAGATGAACGGTAAGTTTTAGGCATTCAATGAGAAGACTTTTTGTTATTTGTTCAGTAATTTTTCTTGAACAAAGATAATTGATTTAGCCCGAAATGACCAAATAGCCTAAATACACACCCTCATTAATTTGTACAGCGCTTAAGGCTTAGATAGTTTGAGATAGTTAGATTCATGACTACGTACAAGCCATATATGGGCAAATCTTTGAGAAATATTCTGTTCTTCTAGGGTGAGGGATAAAGGATGCCGAAAACGTCAAATTTCGGTGGGTTTTTTATGCCCAAAAACGGCACTAATAGCAGATTTCAAATTTAAGTTACTGAAAAAATAGATTGAGGTAAATAAAAGTTATGGCAAGTAGTATCATTGGAACCAACGGTAACGATACCTTATACGTTAGTGGCTACGATGACACCTTGACTGGTGGAGGCGGCAACGACATTTATGACATACCAGGCTATTCCACTAATCTCGTAACCATCACTGATTTTGGTGGCATAGGTAAAGGCATTAATCCATCGGCAGGAGTCATTGCCGAAGTAGACACGTTAAGATTTTCTTACGATAATACCTTGAATGCCGAAAATTTGCTGCTGACCCAGAAAGGTAACAATCTGGAAATCACCTTTCAACCTGAACCGTTTTCTCTCGATAGTACTAAAGTCATCCTGCAAAACTTTGCCTTGGAAAATCTAGATAATCTCAGCACATCTACAGGAGGTAAAGTCAACTTAGGCAATATCCTGTTTAATGGGCAAACTACTATTACTGATAGCTTTGATGTCTTTAATGCCAATTCCACCCAAAGCACTATTTTCAATCAGAACACAGTCACCTTCCTTAACGACCTCTCCAATAATGTTAGCGGCTTTGATAACTCAGATGATGTCATCAATGGTCAGGGGGGTGATGACAAAATTGACGGTAAAAGTGGCAACGACCGTTTGCGGGGTGGTGCAGGGAATAATACTCTGATTGGTGGTGTAGGCAATGATACCTTGGATGTTGAATATTCAACAGGCAACAACATCCTTAACGGTGACACTGGTGACGATTACTTGGATGCTGGAGCTTCATCAGGCAATAACCTGCTATCTGGTGGCGATGGTAATGATTCTCTCTCCACTTCTTACATCTCTCAAAACTATTATGGCTATGGCTATACTGCCTCATCAGGGAATAACACCCTCAACGGTGGCGCTGGTGACGATTACTTGAATGCTGATTCTCCAGAAGGCAATAACCTGTTATTTGGTGGCGATGGCAATGATACTCTCTCCACTTCTGGTGTTTATACTTATAAAGCAGATCCTAATTTTATCTCATCAGGCAATAACACCCTCAATGGTGGTGCTGGTGACGATTACTTGAAGGCTATGGGTACATCAGGGAATAATCTGCTATCTGGTGGCGATGGTAATGATTATCTTGATATCTCTGGTATTCCCACTACCTACGATACATTAGGGTCTTCAGGCAATAATACTATCAACGGTGGCGCTGGTGACGATACCTTGAAGGCTGATTTTGTCACAGGAAATAACTTCTTTTTTGGGGGCGATGGCAATGATTCCTTTTATCTAAATTTAGAGAATCAAACGGTAGATGGGGGTCAAGGGGATGATTTGTTGTCCGTCGATTTCAGTTATGCTGGTGTGGGGATTACAACGACATTCGATGCCACTACTAACATTGGTTCAATTCAAGCGGGTACGAATCAGGTTACTTACAAGAATACCGAACGATTAAATATCTCAGGTACAGCCTACAATGACAACATTGTGGGGAACAGTGGCAACGATACCCTCTCCACGGGCTATAGTGGTATAGATACCATCGATGGGGGTAAGGGTGACGATGTGTTGTTCGTCGATTACTATTATCCTGCTGGGGGAATTACAACCACATTCAATTCTACTACTAATATTGGTTCAATTAAAGCGGGTGCGAATCAGGTTAGTTACAAGAATATTGAACGATTAAATATTTTAGGTACAGGCTACAATGACAACATTGTGGGGAACAGTGGCAACGATACCCTTTCCGGGGGTAATAGTGGGATAGATACCATTGATGGGGGTGAGGGTGACGATGTATTGTATGTGAATTCCGATGTTTATGCGGGTATAATAACAACATTCAATGCCACTACTAACACTGGCTCAATTACCATAGGCACGAATCGGGTTACTTACAAGAATATCGAACGATTAAATATCTCAGGTACAACTTATAATAATGACAAAATTGGGGGGAACAGTGGCAACGATACCCTCTCTGGGGGCTTAGGCAATGATACCCTAACTGGTGGCGCAGGCAATGATAGATTTGTTTACTACTTCGGAGACGGCGTTGATGTGATTACCGATTTCGGTGGCATAGGTAAAGGCTCAAATCCCTCAGCAACTGCGATCGCCTCCTCAGATACTTTGCAATTTACAGGCGATCAATTCACTGCTCAAAATCTGCAATTAACTCAAAATGGTAACAACTTAGAAATTACCTTTGAAGGTTCTGCTGATAGCAAAGTCATTCTGCAAAACTTCAAATTAGAAAACCTGGATAATCTGCCAGCAACTTCTTCACGTCCTGCTATTGGCAATATCCTGTTTGATGGACAAACTAGCATCACCGACAGTTTTGATGTGTTTGATGCTAATTCTACTCAAACTACCCTATTCAAAAGGAACACTGTTACCTTCCTGAATAACCTGGATAACAATATTACAGGCTTTGATAACTCCAATGATGTCATCAATGGTCAAGGTGGTAATGACATCATCGATGGCTTAAGTGGTAATGACATCCTCAGAGGTGATGCGGGAAATGATACTCTGATTGGTGGTGCAGGAAATGATACTCTCGAGAGTGGTGCAGGTGATAATATTCTTGATGGTGGTATTGGTAACGACAGTTTGAATGCTAGCAGTTCAGAAGGTGATAACCTTCTCTCTGGGGGCGATGGCAATGATACTCTTGACATCTTTGGTGGCGACAATTCCTCCCACTCTTTAGGTAATAACACCCTTAATGGCGGTGCTGGCAACGACAGTTTGAGTGCTAGCAGTTCAAGAGGTGATAATCTGCTCTCTGGGGGCGATGGCAATGATACTCTTGATATCTCTGGCTCCTACTACGAAGATCGTGGAAATACCTTCGACACTCGCTCTTTAGGCAATAACACCCTCAATGGTGGTGCAGGTAACGATAATTTGAATGCTAGGTACTCAACAGGCGATAACTTCCTCTCTGGTGAGGATGGCAATGATTTATTGGATATAGAATCTTCAATAGGTGATAATACCCTCAACGGTGGCGCTGGTGACGATACCTTCAGTGCTAGCAATACAAAAGGTAATAATCTGCTCTCTGGGGGTGATGGCAATGATTCCTTCTATTTAGCCACCATATCCTCAGATCCTGCCCCATCTGACTTAGCTACTCAAACAGTAAATGGCGGTAATGGTAACGATTTGTTGTCCATCAATTACTACATTGCTACAAAGGGAATCGCCTCGACTTTTAATGCTACTACTAACACTGGATCGTTTACGGCAGACGGGTATCTAGTTAATTACAACAATATTGAAGCATTAAATATCTCAGGTACAGACTACAATGACTTGATTGTGGGCAGCAACGGCAATGATACCCTCACAGGTGGAAAAGGTAATGACAGCCTTTATGGAGGGAATGGGACTGATACCTTTGCTTTCAATAGTTACAATGAAGGTGTTGATAGTCTTTATGACTTCAACGCCAGTAATGACTTGATTCAGGTATCGGCTTATGATTTTGGTGGCGGTTTATCAATAGGTTCACTTTCAGCTAGCCAGTTTACCATCGGAACATCTGCAACAACGATCGCTCAACGATTCATTTATGACAGTTCTACTGGTGGACTGTATTTTGACCAAGATGGCAGTGCGACTGGGTTTACTCAGGTAAAATTTGCCCAACTATCAACTGGATTGTCACTAACTAACAACAATTTTGTGGTTGTTTAATTGTGATTAGTCGAGATGCTAATGCGTCTCGACTAAAGTTGATTCCGCGCTTTGAGTTGCAGATATCGCTCAACTATCTCATCGGCAATTTGATTTGCTGGTGCATCTAGAACTAATACACCTTTTTGTTTCAATTGAGCAAATGCTATTTGTCGTTGCATTAGTAAATCTAGTGCCACTGCACGGGCATAAGTTTCTGTAACATCATCTGTGAAGGTATGTGCTAAACGATCAACTTGCGGATCTCGCAGAGTTACGCAAAATGGCAGATAGCGAGGCGCTAACTTGGAAAGTGCAGCCAGGAGTTCTGTAGAGGCGGTGACATCAACTAAGTCGGTAATCACGACTACTAGCGCCCTGCGAGTTTGACGTTGTAAAACATTTGTCACCGCCCCCAAATAATCGGATTCAAATAATACTGGTTGAATTGGAGTTAAGCGATCGATTAACTGATTTAAATGATGTTGGCCGCGTTCTGGGGGAATCCACGTATGCATCTGGCGGTCAAATACACCAACACCGACGCGATCGCCACGATGTAATCCCGCCAATGCTAAGGATAAGGTTGCATTCAAACCCCAGTCAAATCGCTGCAAATTCTGCACCTTTGCGGTCATTAAGCGGCCGCGATCGAGCAAGATTAGTAAAGTTTGTTCTTGTTCTGGTTCTAGAACCCTTACCAGTGGCGTTGCATTATTATAAGCCCCAACCCGACGGGCGGTAGCTTTCCAATCAATAAAGCGCAAATCGTCACCAGTGCGATAATTCCGCAGTTCGGCAAACTCTGTACCAATACCAGTTTTGCGTTGACGGATCGATCCTGATGATTGCAATGTCAAACGAATTGTCAGCGATCGCAATCCCACTAAATCAGGATAAACTTTCACTGGCAGACTTTGGGCAATTTGCCAATCATCCCAAGCTAATCCCCAAATTCCCAACTGGCGGACTTGAATATTTCCCCAAGGGAACTGGCCGCGCTGTTTTGGGTTGACGGTATATGTCAATTCTTGGGTAGTATTACTGGGAATAATCGCCCGGAGTGTGGGTGCTGATACACCAAACCCTGCTGGGTAGTAATCGCAGATTTCAATTAAGGCGTTGGTATTTGGCGATGTTACTTTTAGCATCACCGGATTATCCCGCCCAATGGATAATCGGGACGGTAATTCGCGGGTTATTTGCACGCGAGAACGCCGCACCTGCATACCATCTGCAACCATCAATCCCAGAATTATGGCATCAAATACCACAATGATAGCGATCGCTGCTTTAATGCTGAGAAAAAGGCATAGGATCGGGGCGATCGCTATACCTAAAACTAGCAACAAATAAACTCGTTTGGAAGGAACCATTTTAGAAGTTAGGAGAATGACGATTAGTTTAACCTACGTCATCATGGGCAAAGCGATTAAAGAGGAAATCTAGAGCATAATTACGTAGTTGATAGTATTGTGGATCTTCCATGATGCGGGCGCGATCGCGCGGACGAGAAAAGGGAATTTCCATGACCTCACCTATTTTCGCATGGGGCCCATTAGTCATCATTACCAATTTATCTGCTAAAAATAGTGCCTCGTCGATATCATGGGTAATCATCAGCACTGTACAACGGTTATCGCCCCAAATTTTGAGTAATTCTTCTTGTAACTCTTCTTTGGTGATGGCATCCAGCGCCCCAAAAGGTTCATCTAAAATTAAGACTTTGGGACGAATCGCTAAAGCACGGGCAATAGAAACCCGTTGTCTCATCCCACCGGATATCTGCATTGGTTTCTTTTCCATTGCATCAGCCAGTCCCACCATTGCTAAATGATCGCGCACGATCGCTCTTTTTTCAGCTTGTGGTTTGTTGGGATAAACGGCGTTAACAGCTAAGTAGATGTTTTCAAAAGCAGTCCGCCACGGTAGCAAGGCATAGCTTTGGAAGACAACCATCCTGTCTGGGCCTGGCTTAGTGATTGGTTCTCCTTCCAGCAACACTTCCCCAGAGGTGGGAAAGTTAAAACCGGATACCATATTTAGAAGTGTCGATTTGCCGCAGCCAGAGTGGCCGATGACGCAAAGAAATTCGCCTTGTTCGACGTTGAGGTTAACGCCGTCGAGTACGGTGTAGGGGCCTTTCTTTGTGGGATAAACTTTGGTAACGTCTTTAATTTCTAAAAAAGGTCTGCGGTTAGTGGTTGCAGTTGCAAATGGTTTTCCTAGTGTGTTTGTAGCTGTTGAGTTGCGGTTTTGCATGGTATTTGGTATTTGGGGATTAAAAAGCTAAATGTATGCGATGTGCAAATGAATATTCTGACCTCTCTCCAAACCTCTCCCCTAGAAGCTACGGTGTACACACATCTCTGTGCTGAGTGCAAAATGTGGCTTGATCCCCCTAAATCCCCCTTAAAAAGGGGGACTTTGACTCTAGTTCCCCCCTTAAAAAGGGGGGTTAGGGGGGATCAAAACGATGTGGATAAGATGATCAGACTTGTGTGTACACCGTAGCCCCTAGAAGGGGAGAGGCTTTGAATTTTCCCCCTTCCCTTGTAGGGAAGGGGGTAGGGGGTTAGGTCTTTTGTTGGTTTTTTCAGATGATGTAAAAAGTCAAATCATTAACGGAGATAAAAGGTGGATTCATCCAGTTCAAATACTCGTCAACGGAGATAAAAGGTTCACGTGTGATGTGCTACTTCTTCCACTCTCTCTTTCTGTCAGGATTTTTTTATCATGCGAGTTTTCTTCTTGGTGCATCAAGAACAACTTCCGCGATTGAAAAATCACACTTAATTTTCAAGCTGTTGAGATAGGCGATGGGATCGTCGGCGTTAAAGGGAGTACCATCAAACATTTTGATCGGCTGACGAATATAGCTAATATCCAAACCTAATTCCCGTGCGGCGGTGCTGAAAACACGCACCCGACAAACCCGTTCAACAACTTCTACCCAATTTCTGGGGAAGGGTGTGTCACCCCAACGCGCTAATTGACTCATAATCCAAATTTGTTCGGTGCGGCTGGGGCGGTTAATGGCAGATTCAGAATAAAATTGGTGATGGGCATAGTCTTGCAACGGATGATCTATATCACAGGTGAGATTATCTGGATCTTCGAGTTGAATGTATTCTAAATCGGTACTAACATAATCTCGCCCTGCTAAGATTTGGCGAATTTCTTGGGCATTATCGGGATTTGCACAATACACGCAAGCTTCTAATAAAGCTTTAGTTAAAGCAATGTGCGTATTTGGATAGGTTTCTGCCCAATCTTCCCGCACACCAAGAACTTTACCGGGGTGTCCTAACCAAACTTCTAAGTCGGTAGCGATGGTAAAGCCGACACCTTCCACAGCAGCGCGATAGTTCCAAGGTTCGCCGACGCAGTAACCATCAATGCTTCCCGCTTTTAAATCGGCTACCATTTGCGCTGGGGGAATGGTCTTCATATCCACATCACAATCTGGATCAATTCCACCAGCCGCTAGCCAGTAACGCAGCAGCAAGTTGTGCATAGATGCGGGATGCACTACCCCCATTGTGTGCCGTTGTTCGCGGGTGCAAAGCAGATATCTTTTGAAATCTGATAAGGTTTGCACGCCTCGGTCGTAAAAGTGTTTTGCCAAGGTGATGGCGTTACCGTTGCGAGTCATGGTTAGGGCGGTGACAACGGGCAGAGGTTGGTTATTATGTCCTCCCAAAGTTAACCACATGGGCATCCCTGAAGGCATTTGAGCCGCATCCAAATAACCCCCACTAATGCCATCGACGATCCCCCGCCAGTTACTTTCTCGTACAAGGTTAACTTCATCTAAACCATGTTTGGCAAAGAAGCCTTTTTCTTTAGCAACTGCTAAGGGGGCGCAAGCAGTTAGAGGTAAAAAGCCAATTTCTAGGTTAACTTTTTCTAACCCATGACGGGCAATATCAGCAGTTTTCCGCGCCCGAATTTTTTTGATCCGTTTCTGCTGATTGAGGAAGTAAATCATCTCACTCCGCAAGCTGTAGTAACTGGGATGTTCTACTACTTCCATCCGTTTGCGGGGTCTGGGAATATCTACTTCGAGAATGTCACCAATTTTAGATTCGGGGCCATTGGTTAACATCACGATTCTGTCAGATAATAGTACTGCTTCATCGACATCATGTGTAACCATGACGGCAGTTACTTGATTTTCTTCGCAGATTCGCATCAGTTGTTCTTGCAAATTGCCGCGTGTGAGTGCATCTAATGCACCGAAGGGTTCATCTAGCAAGAGTAATTTAGGACGAATTGCTAAGGCGCGGGCGATCGCAACTCGCTGTTTTTGTCCACCTGATAACATTCCTGGTTGTTTGTCTGCATGGGGACGCAAACCCACCATATCAATATGTTTTTCGATAATAGCGTTTCGCTCCTCGGCGGGTATACCCTTCATTACCGAGTCCACAGCCAGAGCAATATTTTCTCTTACTGTCCGCCAAGGTAATAATGAGTAATTTTGGAACACCACCATTCTGTCTGGGCCAGGTTTAGTAATTCTTTGTCCTTCTAGGGTGACAATACCCTCACTGGGTAAATCCAAACCCGCAATCATATTTAATAAGGTAGATTTACCGCAACCGGAGTGACCAATTAAAGAAATAAATTCCCCTTTTTTTATTTGGAGGTCGATTCCTTTAAGGGCGATATATTTGCCACCACCAGTTAATTCAAAAACTTTTTCAATTTGATCGACAGCTACGAACATAAGATATTTGGTATTTGGTATTTGGTATTGGGCATTGGGCATTGAAGATTAGAGATGATTGGGGATTAGGGATTGGAAAAATCTTTCCTATTCCCCATTCCCAATTCACTATTTTTGCTCTGCTGGTAAAATTTTGTTTTGCAGCCAACCCATCATTTTATCTAGCACCAAGCCGACAACGCCGATATAAATTAGAGCTAAAATAACTTCGCTGACGTTGTTATTTTGATAGGCATCCCAGATAAAAAAGCCGATTCCGACAATACCGGACATGACGATTTCGGCGGCGATAATGGCTAACCAAGCTAAACCGATCGCAATTCTCAACCCTGTGAAAATGTAGGGTAATGCCGCAGGAATCAAAATATTAAAGAAATAGTCTTTGCGGCTAAGTTGCAGAACTTTGGCGACGTTGTTGTAATCTTGGGGAATTTGGGTAACGCCGACAGCAGTGTTAATTAAAATCGGCCAAATGGCGGTGATGAAAATTACAAATAAGGCGGCTGGTTCGTTTTGTCGTAAAGCTGCTAAAGAAATGGGAACCCAAGCTAGTGGAGGTACTGTCCGCAGTAACTGAAAGATGGGATCTAAAGCTTTGGACATGGTTTTATTGACACCAATCAAAACGCCCAAGCCAATACCAACGATCGCAGCTAGGGTATAACTGATCGCAACCCGTTTCAGACTGGCGAGAATCTGCCAAAATAGACCTTTATCAAGGCCACCCCGGTCATAAAAAGGCCAGAAAATGAGAATCCAAGTGTCTTGGACAACCTGTATCGGCCCTGGTAATGTGGCTCCTGGAGTCCATGCAAATAGTTGCCAAATAGTCAAGAAGATTGCGATTGCGATCGCTGGTGGTATCAAGTCAGGAAATTGCTTTTGCAGACCGGATATAAAGCTATTACTAAATTTGGGGCTTGCAGGGCGTTTTTGAGCTATTGTCATGATGCTGTGTTCTCCTCAAATTTTATTTGTTATTTGTCCTAGACGCGATGATCGCGTCTCTACAAGCAATTTATCGCGTCTCTAAATACTGACCTTCTTGATTTTCAAATTCTTGAGATATTCTTCTGGCTTTTCGGGGTCAAATTTGATGCCATCAAAAAACTCTTCTACACCACGGGATGTATTTGTCGGAATATCAGCAGCAGCAATCCCAGCTTCTTTGGCAGCTTCTTTCCAAATATCTTCACGGTTAACTCTGTTAATCAGTTCCTTGGCTTTAGCAGCATTATTGGCAATATAATCTTTTGGTAAAAATCCCCAGCGAACGTTTTCAACTATGAACCATAAATCGTGACTCTTATATGGATAGGAAACACTACCTTTTTCATCTTTCCAGTAGTAAGCCGCCATTGATTTATCATCAATTTTCCGACCATCACCCATGTCATATTTCCCTTGGTATGGATCGGCCAGAATTTCCGGTGAAGAAAGATTAAAATAATTTCGTCCTGCGAGAATTTGAGCGGCTTCTTTACGGTTATCAAAATTATCTAACCATTGCTGTGCTTCCATAATTCCTTTTAAAATCGCTTTGGTAGCTTTGGGATTTTTATCAACCCAGTCGCCTCTGATAGCTAGATATTCTTCAGGATGATTTTTCCAAATTTCTGCGGTTAATGCTGCTACATAGCCAATTTTGTCTTGCACCAGTCGATATGGCCAGGGATCGCCTGTACTAAAGGCATCCATTGTTCCTGTTTTCATGTTGGCTACAGTTTGCGCCGCAGGTACTGTGAGCAATTTGACATCTGCATCGGGATCTAAGCCACCTGCTGCTAACCAGTAGCGAATCCACAAATCTTGGTTGACATGGGGAAAGGTGAATGCAGCAGTGAAGGGTGTTGAAGATTTTAATTCCTTAAATAAAGACTTAGCGCCAGCGAGTTGTAAACTAATACCTTTGCCTTGGTGCTTGTTTGCGATCGCAATTCCATTTCCCTGTGTAATCAATTGACATAACACATACATGGGAATTTTTTTATTTCCCTTGGTGATTAAACCTTCTGAAATTAAATGTGGCATTGGCATCTGCCATTGTCCGCCATCTATCCCACCACCCGCCGAACCAATTTCTACGTTGTCTCTAGCTGCACCCCAAGAAGCTTGTTTAGAAAGACCAACATCAGTCATGCCATACTTTGTAAAAAAGCCTTTTTCTTTAGCAATAATTAAAGGAGCCGCTTCTACAATGGGTATATATCCTAACTTTACTGTAGTAGTTTCTGGTGTTTGTTCGGGACTAATATTAGCCACCGACTGAGCAGTTGGTTGTTTTTGAGTGCTTCCACCAGTCAGGTTATCAGGAGGATTACCCAAACAGCCTTTAAGGAATACAGTTCCCGCAGATGCTCCGACTGCAATCATGAATTTGCGACGGGAAATTTGATTAAAAAATTCTGTCATAATATCTCCTTTCAAGGTAAATTTTATTTTTTATAGCTATGACAATTTAGGCAAGAAAAACGTTGTGTTTCTTGCATTGTCTAATGATTAATCAAGCTATATTTGCCAACGTAAACGTAGCCATTTCATCAATGACACGGCTACCTATATAAAAACTCGGTTTATTTATTGGCTCTGCTCTAGTGTGACGCAGAGGCATCATTCACCTTGTTGAAATCAGTTTACAGCCTTTGAAGCCCAATTAGTTCACTCGGAGTCTCGAATTATTAAACAAATATTAGATTGCATGTATAAGGAAAAATTTATCTATTTTTGTTAACCATGTGAATAATTTCTAATATATAAACTCTTGTTTATCGAGACTATTGTATTTAGATTATGAATTACTGTTTTCACTTATTTTGTAACTTAATTTTAGTCGTAATTTGTCATATATAAGTTTTTATCTATAATGACTATTATGTTGGGATTATGATTTAAACCGCGTCCATCTTGAACAAAGAGGTAGGGGGAAGTCGCCTCTTCCCTCTGTTGTGAAGCGAAGCGGAACATGGGTTTCTTATAAGTGGTTCTCGTTCAGGTGGGGTCAAATCCCTTTTCTGTTCTATCCCCTTGCTCTTCTTGCCTTGCATTATATGGAGGATTACCAATAATCACTGATATTTTACTTTCATTTTGCCGTTTAATTCTCTCTGTGTTTTATACACTCATGGCAAATAAATCTAATTGCTTGCCTTCAAAGGAGGTATGATCCAGCATATCGACAAAACAAATATTTTCAAACTCTTGATATTCACCCATCTTTTGCTTATAGATGTATTCAATATTCAAGTTAGCTAATAAGGCAAAATTGCTACCTCATTACATTGATTTCCTCCTCTCTTTCTCTGCGCCCTCTGCGCCTCTGCGGTTCGCCTCTTAAAAACGATCGCAAAATAGTGCGTCAAACTCCGTTAACGCACCCCACCAATCACCTACTCGTCAATTTGACCAACGCGGCGGATATTTAAAATGTCGCTCATTTTCTTAATTTGGACAAACACTTGCTCTAATTGAGAGCGATCGCGTATATCTATTCCTAAGTCCATCAATGCAGGTTGACCAATAGACGTTTTCACCTGAGCATGGCGGACATTGATCCCTTGGTCACTCAACCGTGACAAAATATCCTTTAGCACCCCAACACGGTCAAGGGCTTCAATTTGTACATCCACTGGATACGTGTGCGGACGACCACTATTTTCAGCGCCTGGATTCCACCGAACTGGTACTAAGCGCTCATACTCTACAGTTTCTAGATTATGGCAGCCTTGGCGATGAATTGAAATCCCCCTACCTCGCGTCACCACACCAATAATCGGTTCGCCAGGAATCGGGGTACAACACCCAGCTAAATAGTATACCAACCCCTCTACACCAACAATTGGCGAGTCAGTGGCGCGAGAAGTAGTTGGAGGTGCATCTCGCAAAGCCTTTGATGTTGGTTCTTTGGGAATAAATGGCGACACTGTGGAAACAGGCTGTTGTCCCTTCGCCACTTCTCGCCAGCGATTTAGCACTAGGTTCAACGTAATTTCTCCGTAACCCAAACCAGCGAGTAAATCTTCTACGCTGTGGTAGTTACACTTTTCGCCGACAATCTGCATCGCATCGGACTTCAGCAGACTATCAAAACCAGTTTTACCGAGTTCCTTTTCTAACAATTCCCGTCCACGGGCAACATTTTCTTCCCGGCGCGATCGCTTGTACCATTGTTTTATCCGATATTTTGCCGCCGAACTTCTGACAAAGTTCAACCAATCTAAACTTGGATGGCAGTTCTTTTGGGTGAGAACTTCTACAATATCCCCATTTTGTAGCCGCGTTGACAGAGATACCATTCGCCCATTCACCCGCGCCCCGGAACAGTGATTTCCCACTTCCGTATGAATACGATAAGCAAAATCTACAGTGGTAGAACCGGGGCTTAAAGGCACAACATCCCCCTTAGGGGTGAAGACATAGACATCATCTTCAAATAGATTATCCTTGATGCTATCAAGATATTCTTGAGCATCCTTAAGATCAGTTTGCCATTCTAGCAGCTGCCGCAGCCAAGTAAACTTGTCATCTGTCGCTGTCAAATGGCTAATACTAGAACCTCCAGTTTCTTTGTATTTCCAATGGGCGGCAATCCCATACTCCGCGATATGATGCATTTCGATTGTCCGAATTTGCACCTCCAAAGGACGGCCAGTTAGTCCAATCACCCCAGTATGCAAAGACTGGTATCGGTTAGGTTTTGGCAGCCCAATGTAGTCCTTAAATCTCCCAGGAATTGGGCGAAAAGCATCATGAACCACCGCCAACGCCCGATAACATTCCTCATTGCTTTGAACAATAATCCGCAACGCAGCCAAATCATAGATTTCATGAAATTCTTTTTGCTGGCGGTGCATTTTTTGGTAAATGCTATAAAGATGCTTAGGACGACCGCTAATATCCTGAAAGCGGATTCCGGCTTGCTGCAAACGTTCCCGCAGAATGTCTGTAGCCCTAGCCAGTTTCTCTTCTCGCGCCGTCCGTTTTTCGGAAACATGCTCTTGCATTTGGCGGTAAGCTTCCGGTTCCAAATACTTAAAAGCCAAATCTTCCAGTTCCCATTTAATTCGCCAAATCCCCAAGCGATTGGCTAAGGGTGCGAAAATATCTCGCGTTTCCTGGGCACTGCGGCGGCGGCTAGCTTCTGACATATATTGTAAAGTTCGCATATTATGCAAACGATCTGCCAATTTCACCACAATTACGCGAATATCTTGCGCCATTGCCAAAAACATCCGCCGGAAGTTTTCGGCTTGGCTTTCGGTTTTGCTGGTGAAATTGATTTTAGAAAGCTTTGTTACACCTTCAACCAATTGGCGTACTTCTGGGCCAAAGCGTTCTTCTATTTCTTCACTTGTAACTTCTGTATCTTCAACAACATCATGAAGAAATCCAGCTGCTATCATAGCAGCACTACCTCCCAAGTCACGCAGCAAGTCAGCTACAGCGATGGGATGGGCAATGTATGCTTCTCCCGATTTCCGGTATTGACCTTGGTGCAGTTGGTAAGCAAATTCAAATGCGCGACCAATTAAGACTGCATCATTATGCCTTCGGTCATCTTCCGCTTCGCCGTGACTTGTCGATGACTCCTTCAAACATTTTTTTAACCATTCTGGAATGGCTAGATCAATTGGTGAATTAATAGCTAGACTGCTCATACAATTGGGTTTGGATAGGATCGGTAGATTAAGTGAATGATAAATAAAACTGCCAGCATCAACTGAAGAAGATGCTGTCGCCCAGAGACGGGTAGAAAAAACAGTGTCAGGATGATTTTCCAATGGCTGTTGGTAGTCATCCAGTTTGAGTTTCAAGGATCATAAACTTGAAAATGCATTGATGGCAAACAAAGCCTCAAACCATAATTTGAGGCTTTTAGTGCTGATAAATGTAAAAGAGAAGTTTATTGTAGAAGAAAAATTACTTGACATTAATACTATCTTAACTAGCACTGGATGTCTTTAAACCCTGAGAAATATTTGGCACTCGTAACCTTGCTAGAGCAATTACGCACGGATGCCACAACTACCCAAATCGCTGCACCCGAACTGCGACAGCGTGTAGCCTCGTTGCAGCAATTTTTCGGACAGCAAATTGTGCCTTTGGCTGATGAAAACTGGCGAGTCCAGTCTTATCAAACGGAAATGAGTAAACAATTGCGTTTGTTGGCAATAGATGTGATGTTTTTGCAAGGAGCGCGGCAAGCATCGACTGCACAAACGAGACTTCAGACGATTAGCGATCGCTTGACAACCCTCATTCAGTACTGTAATGCTATTCTGCAACCAGAAGCGGAAGGAGAAAAATAACAATTGTTCACCTTTTTCTCTAATTTCTCCATCATCTCATTTATGACCTATACTGGAAAGTTATTTTGCTAACAAGTTGGAATGGGGAATGGGGAATGGGGAATGGGGAATTGCGAAAGCACTTACTACAACTTCTCCCTACTCCCCACTCCCCACTCCCTTCATCAAAAGATTCATTGTGCGGCGCATATACGCTTCTACTGGCTCGGTTATGGGTTTAAAAATAAGTGCATAGTAGAGTGACCCACTTAAAAGGTCGATAACTAGCTCAATATCCGCATCCTTGTGTATTTCGCCTCTAGATTTTGCCCGCTTAAGTACTTTAGACAAAGCTTCACGTCGGACTTTGGTATATTTTGTCCAGTAAACCTCGGCAAATTGAGGATTGCTAGATGCTGTACTAATTATCAAAGCGAGTGTCTGGCGACCAAGGGGACTATCTATTTTTTTAGCGGCATTATTAATCAAAATATCCATGTCTCCCCAAAAGCTGCCAGTATTGGGGATCGCTAAATCATCTCTGAAACTTTCTATCGCGTCTGCAACTAGTTCTTCTTTGGAAGTATAACGCCGATAGATTGTTGTTTTTCCAACTCCAGCACGAGAAGCGATCGCTTCTATACTCATGCTCTGATATCCTACCTCTGCAAGCAAGTCTAAGGTCGCTTGCAGAATTGCTTGGTCGGCGTGGATGCTGCGTGGTCGTCCAGAAGGGCTGTTGATTTGGTTACTCATAAAAATCTCATCCCCAAGCGATATCTTCTTGGCAATTTGCTTCTACCTTTGGACACAGAACAAGCATCTGGGAAACAAATAAGCCCTACAACCCAGTTTTTATGCACGAAAACAGCAGAAACTACCATCCATCTTTAGCATAAGTATTTTTGCTACTTTTCGTTGAATTCTCCCTTGACCATTTTTATATGATACGCTACCGTAGCGTATATATACAATACTTAACTTTAGCTTCTGTGATGCCAAATAAATAGCCCAATCCAGGTATCGCATTGATACCAATTTTTCAAAATAAAGCTTTACCTAGCTTGCTTCTGGTCTTTAGCGAGTATTACAAATTACAAATTAAAATGGCTACTAATATTAAACGTTCTAGTACCGATCAATTTGGTTATGTTCATGGGCCATTGAAGTGGGCGATCGCCTTCACTGCTTCATTAGGTGCAATTTTAGAAGTAATTGATACCAGTATTGTTAACGTCGCTCTCACCGACATTCAAGCAACTTTGGGTGCAACTGTAAGTGAAGTGGGTTGGGTAGTAAGCGGATATGCGATCGCTAACGTCGTCTTAATTCCCTTATCTGCATGGTTGGGAGATTACTTTGGGCGGAAAACCTACTTTATCTTCTCACTGATTGGTTTTACGATTTCCTCTGTTTTATGTGGGCTATCCTTTAATCTCCCAATGTTGATCGCCGCCCGGATTCTCCAAGGTTTATGCGGTGGTGGATTGCTAGCGAAAGCCCAGGCGATTTTGTTCGAGACTTTTCCCCCAGCCGAACAAGGTTTGGCTCAAGCAGTTTTTGGTGTAGGTGTGATTGCTGGCCCGGCAATTGGCCCAACACTAGGAGGATTCTTAGTAGATGGTTTAGGCTGGCGCTGGATTTTCTTTGTCAACATTCCCTTTGGGATCATTGCAGTAGCCATGTCTTTGGCATTTTTGCCCAAGAATAAGGAGAAAAGCGATACCCAAAACCAAGCTGTTGATTGGTGGGGAATCGGGTTTTTAATCGTCGCTGTGGGCAGCTTACAAACTGTATTAGAACAAGGGGAGCAAGATGACTGGTTTTCCTCTAGTTTCATCATCACTCTGACCATTCTGGGCATTGTTGGCTTGGGGTTGTTTATTTGGCGAGAACTGAAAATAGCTCACCCTGCCGTGGATTTGAGAGTTTTGCATCACCGTTCTCTAGCTGCGGGAAGCGTTCTCTCAGCAGTGGTGGGTATGGGGCTTTATGGCGCACTCTTTGCTGTGCCGATATTTGCTCAAAGTGTGCTGCAATTTACGGCAACACAGACAGGACTATTATTAGCACCTGGGGCTTTAGCATCTGCGATCGGGATGGTTTTATTAGGCAAACTAACCAGTGTAGTTGATGCCCGATTTTTAATTGCGATCGGTGCTGTCGGCTCATCTGGAGTCATGTTTCAACTAGCAGCAATTACCCCACAAACTGGTATAGATGATTTATTTTGGCCATTGGTATGGCGCGGAGCCTTTACTGTATTTATGTTTCTCCCTTTAAGTTTGGCAGTTTTAGGCCCACTACCCAAAAAAGATGTTTCTGCTGGTTCTGGTTTCTATAACCTGACTCGACAACTAGGTGGCAGTATCGGCATCGCCTTACTTACTACTCTGCTTGATCGACGACAGACTTTTCATCGAGATATCTTGTTATCAAAACTTAGTCCTTACGATCCAGAAACCAATCAGCGCCTCGATTTATTGAATGGGGCACTGCAAAATCAAGGTATGGATGCGACAACGGCTCAACAACAAGCACTAGCTTTATTAAGTCAAACTGTAGATACTCAAGCTGCTGTTTTATCTTATGCAGATTGCTTTCGAGTCGTAGGGATCGGGTTCCTTTGCTCATTACCTTTGTTACTATTCCTGGGCAAAGGTGGTGCAGGAGTAAAAGCGCCAGTTGGTCACTAGTAGTCTGTCAAGTCAACTTTGCTTACGTAAACTAAATTTTAGAATCTTTCTCTCTTTCTCTCTGTGCCTCTGCGGTTCGTTCTTTTACCCTTCAAAGTTAGCTTGACAAAGTACTAGGATATCTCTCCCATTAATTTTGATGACTTCGTAGTAAGCACTACCCTGCGGGAACGCTGCGCGAACATTGCTTAAAAATCCAGGACTAAAGTCCTGACTACGAACTTGTTCACGTTATAAAAACTAAGGTTTATAGCGATCGCATCCCAATTTTAAATTCTCTGATTGTAAAACTACGTAAAAACACGGCTTAAAAATTATTTTCTACCAAAAATCACAGAAGAAAGTTAACATACACGGATTTATCTTAATCAGAAAAGCAAAAGTCCCACTCAGTTTTGAGCAGGACTATATGAAGTCTTATTGCTAAAATTAGAAATTACGATCTTAGAAAAAGTTCATTATTGTAATAACGCCAACACTGGTTAACATCATTAAAGCGCCCATAATTATAGACTGGCCTAACGGATTGCTGAATTTTGAATCGTTCATTTAAGTAAAAATCCTTTTTTTAATAGTCCCTTAACCATATCAAAATCAGTATAAATATCTATAAAAGCGCTGTAAAACTTAAATTACCGTAAATTATCTTAACGAAATCTTCATTTGTGTTTAAGTATCAGTTTTTACTTGTAATGGGTTACTTTCCTCGTCTCCCCACTTCCCATTCTCCAGTTCCAAAATGTAGTAATTTCCGAACAAAATAATTACCTTATCTCCGAGCGGGATACGCGCCTTTATGGGTTAAAATAAATCCTAATCAAGGTAAAAATATTTGAACAGAAGATTATCATGACAGTCACCACGGCATCTAGAAACCAAGCGATCGCTTTTGACTTAGAAAAATTAAATCAGCAATTTGAAACTGCCACTCCTAAAGAAATACTGGCATGGTCTATAGAGAATATCCCAACGGGATTGGTGCAAACAAGCGCCTTTAACGTGGATGACATGATAATTACCCATATTCTTTACAGCGAACTGAAGCATCCCGTTCCTGTAATTTTTCTCGACACCTTGCACCACTTCCCTGAAAGCCTAGAATTAGTAGCCAAAGCTAAAGAAATTTACAGCCTGGATTTGCAAACTTTCAAAACTCCAGATGTAGATACCCGCGAAGCCTTTGAAGCTAAATACGGGGACAAACTCTGGGACAAGGATATTGCCAAATTCCACCACATTACAAAAATTGAACCACTGCTACGAGGTCTAGACGAACTCAACAGCGTCGCTTGGATAACAGGCCGCCGCCGCGATCAAGCAGTCACCCGTGCTAATATGCCCATATTTGAATTAGACGGAAAAGGTCGGCTTAAAGTAAATCCTATAGCCACTTGGACACGCCAAGACAGCTGGGTTTACGTGGCTGAACACGGAGTCATCTACAACCCACTCCACGACAAAGGTTATCCCAGCATTGGCGACGAACCTATCACCACTAGAGTAGGTGAAGGCGAAGACGAACGCGCCGGACGTTGGCGGGGAAGTGATAAAACCGAATGTGGAATTCATATTTAAGGGGAAGTAGGGAGTAGGGAGTGGGGAGTGGGGAATAGTAGAAAATAAGAATTTCCCTCGACTTCCCCTTCTCTGCTTATTCTGCGCTTCTGCGGTTAGATAATAGTGTTACACAACAAATTTAGAGGCTACTTTATTGACCATTTTGCTGGAAAAGTTGCTCTAGAGAAGCTAATTCAGCCTCTGTCACTGCGTCAATCGGTGGCAAAGGTCGCTGCATAATTGAGTAAAGCGATCGCTTTTGTATTTTTGTAGATTGCAAACCAAGTTCCTTCAATTCCTCTTCAATTTTTAATCTCATATTGCGTCGGTCAGCTTTAGTTACATCAGGACTTTGGAGAATAGCTATTTCAATAGCAGGTAAAAGAAATTTCTTTACTTTCTCATATTCTCCTGAAGAAATAGCATTTTGAGCTTGAGTAACTAGCTCTTTTATAGTTTTTAATGACTCCCAATCTTGCTGTTTGCGCTTTTCTATACGAAACAGCATATAGCTGTACCCTTCTAGGGGTTTGCCATCACGCTCAAAAGTTTTTGTTGGGCCAGGTGAACCAAAACAAAGGCTATCATTCACAATACAAAGGTTATCGCTGTTTATCTTGTTATCCTGCGCCAAAATTGCGGCAAAATAACCTGCTTTCAGGGAATTACTACCACCTCCATCAGCTTCAGAAAATGTTTGTTGGTAGCCTAGTTCTAAGCGACGCTCACCAATATCGAGTAAATCTTCAATACCCCGATATATTGGTTCTGCTAGCTTTATAACACTTGAAAGTTCCGGCACAGGTAGCAATTCAGAAAATCTGCCCATCGTCTTAATAAATTTACCGATAGAGTCATTATTAGCTATGCTAAATAAGCCTGTTTGTAACTCGACTAATCCATCATTGAAGGGAAATAAGGATGTGAGAGGATAGTTGCATTGAATGACTTTATCCAGATTATCTGCTATTGATTTTTCTAATTGTCCAGGTGCTGCTAGATAGGGAATTATTACGGATTTCCCACCATGATTGAAGCGGACAGCAGCATGAACCACCGGATATCTTTGCTTGAACCATTCTACATCTTTAGCCAAGCGCATCTCCACTAGCCAGATACGACAATAGGCTTCACCTGCAATAATGGGTTTTTCATCGTAGTCTACATCAACTCGATGTTTTGGTAGAGAAAGGGTTTTATATTTTGGAGCCTCACGGCTGAAAGTTTCAGATAAACTCTGGAAAAAGCTCATGAAATTATTCCTCTGTTACATCAACCTAAATGCGGTGAAATCTGATTCCAAATAGCACGAATGGGAATACCTCCCGTTGAACCCGGAATCACGGTACGTCCTATACCGGGATTTCCTTGATGAATTGCAATCAATTCCCATTGGCGATTAAAAATTGGTGCGCCAGAGGAACCATCATCAGTTTTCACATTATGGTCAATGTAATCTTCTCCTACTTGCGTAATTTGTCCAAAGTCGGAAATTATCACCGGGTTTCCTTGGGGATGATGGATAATACGAACATCTTGATCGTTATCTAATATAGATGTTTCATTAATAAAAATAGCTTTTTGTTGCTGAGGATTATCTTTTATTTTGACTAAAGCGTAGTCAGGGCGATTATGATAGCTGACAAAAGTCATATCTACCTCAAATAAATCATTGTCCAACTGACGGCTGTCAGCATTGTAGTTAAAACGTACCCAAGCTTGTCTAACTTGAGTTTTGCTGAAAATGTGATTGCAGGTTAGTAATAGATTTTTACCTACTAATACTCCTGTCCCAATACCTGTTTCTTTGGGTGATTCGATCCTACAAACAGTGTTACGAGCCTTTAAAGCGTTGAGATTTTCCCGACCTCGTTCAGCTAATTTAGTGAATAACTCTATATCTTGATCTTCAAACTCATAACTTTCTTTTCGATTTAGTAGATACTGTAATAATTTCATCATTGGGTGATGATCTATTCGCTGATTAGATACTTTATAATCTTTAAATTTTGCTACTACTCTGTTGCTGAATTCTACAGGATTGCTAATAAAAATTATAGGTCTAATAAACGACTCTTCAACACCTGATGAGCTAAATATGCTTCTCCAACTACTTGCATTATCAAACTTCGTAGCAAAGAATTTTTCTAGACTATTCTCTAAATATACAACATCATTTTGCTCTAAAAATATTTCCGGCTTCATGACGTTCTCATTTGTCATAATTAAACTATAATTTTCAGTTGTAAATAACGAATTTTCAAAAGTTTGAGTAGCTGGAATAGATAATGAATCAGCGACAGATTCCGATGTTGGTTGCTGAAATCTCTCATCTAATTGGAATTTAGATGTTTGCACATTGTTGCTTAAAAATGGAGTTAGGATTATAGGTTCTGTAGTAGCTTGGGTATAAGTGGTCTGATTAAATCGACGCTTCAAGTCCTGAAGAAACTGTTTTAGTGAAGTTTTTTGTAAATAGTGTCTTTTTAAGGCTTTTTCAATTGTTTTAAGCAAAGTTTCATATAGATTATTGATATATTCTTCCCGTACAGCTTTTGAATTATCTAGCTCAAATGACCAGTAATTATACCATTGCCAAAGAGATTGAAATTGATTGGATTCAGGAGCATCTATACCTATCTCCCGAAGGAGATTTATTTGTAATCTAATCTCCCAATAAAGCTTTTTATAGCCCTCATCTTCAGACTTAACTAACTCAACAGGCTGTCC
Organism: Nostoc sp. KVJ3; assembly: GCF_026127265.1. Taxonomy (GTDB): domain Bacteria; phylum Cyanobacteriota; class Cyanobacteriia; order Cyanobacteriales; family Nostocaceae; genus Nostoc. The sequence goes on along the minus strand of NZ_WWFG01000002.1, from coordinate 1,901,774 downwards.
TTGAGTAGCTACCGAAAGCATGGTTAACTTTAACTGTTTAATCTTTGCTATTAGATATTCAAATCGTGATATTTGCCACTCATCAAATAATTCTTCTTGAGATTTATCTTTAATATAACGCTGGCACAAAATAAGATTAATTTGATTGAAAACACTACTATATAATTCATGAATATATCCTGCTTTTGAAGCATATCCACTTTTTAAAGATGACCAGTGAACGCGCCAATTTGAAAGAGATTTAAAGTTATTAGGATTTTCGATGTAAACCCCTTCCTCTTCAAGAGATTCCATCAGGTCAACAATATTTTTATAAAGTAGTGTATACTCTTTCTCTTTTTCATGAATTTTCAACTTTCCAGTAGAAACCGCAATCATGATTAATTGCAACTGTTGCACTTGAGTTAACAGTTCTTCAATTAGTGCTACTACCATAGACAATCCAAGTTTTATTTAAATCTCTGTTTATAAAGCTACACTAGTAACTGTGTTTATTTCTGATTGCGTATATTTTCTATATGCTCTATTAGCTGTTTTATTTGACCTTCTCTGTTGCGATTCCATTCACGAGACCAAATTCTGTAAATGCGCCAGCCTAATTTTTGTAGAACTTCTTGGCGGAGGCGATCGCGATCGCGTGCTGTAGGATATTGACTATAAGTTACTCCATCACACACAATGCCTAAAAGACAGTCCTCTGTTTCTGGTTTTGAATTATCTATTACAACTAGGTCAATAGGATAAGCTGAACGACCTACTCGTTGCTTAACTGCACATCCCCTTTCTGTTAAAACTTGATAGATATCTTCTTCAAAAGGTAAATCGGAGTGAGATGCTTCATCACCAAGCTTTTCATTTAGTTTTTGACCACAGCTTTGAACGTATGCAAAATACTCTTTAAGCAATGCAGCTTGTTGACCTTTTTCCGCGTCAAAATTTTCTTCTTTAATTGAGGCAACTAAAACAAACTTACATTTAGCACGAGTTATTGCAACGTTTAATCTTCGTCTTCCTAAATCCTGTTGGATTTTACTAAAGTAACCAAAGTTATGATTTAACTTATTCCGGTTTTCGTTATCAAAACCAAAGCCAAAGCTTAGAAAAATCACATCTCGCTCATCACCTTGAACCTCATCAATTGGTTTGACAAAGAAATTTTCTGAGTTATCTTGACAAAATTCTTCTATGTCTGAATGTTCAGTACTTATTTGTTTGAGTTGTTCCCAGATGGCTTTTGTCTGTTTTTTACTTGAGGTAATAATACCCAAAGATTGCTGAGGGAATTCCTGAAAATGCTGCACTGTCAGCTTTGCAACTTCCTCTGCTTCACGGATATTTTCTCCACTATCATATATTCCCTTCTCAACATAATAGAAATGCACACCTCGACTAGCATCTTTTATAGGATTGGGGAAAGAAATGAGCTTTGAATTGTAAAACTTTTGGTTTGAGAAGGCAATTAGGCTTTCGTCTTGGCTGCGATAATGCCAACTTAAAGTACGAGGTATCATAATTGATAAAGCGGAACACTCATCGAGCAAATTTTCATAAACCTCTTCCTCTTCATCGTTGCTATCATCGGAAGCTGTACTTTCAAAGTAAGAGGTTGGCGGTAGCTGCTGGTTATCTCCAACAACAATTAGCTGTTTTGCTCGCAAGATAGAAGATATTGCGTTTTCAGTACGAACTTGGGAAGCTTCGTCAAAGATAACAACATCAAAATCAACTGCGTCAGCATCTATATATTGACTAACCCCTAAAGGACTCATTAGCCAACATGGCTTGAGGGTAGTAATAAGTTGAGGAGCATTTTTTATAAATTGACGAATTTTCTCTTGTCCTCTTTGCTTTTTACTTTCTTTTTTTAGTCGCTCCACTTGTTGCGCTGCTTCCGGCTGTGTTGACCACTCTTGCCAGCGTTTGACATGGAGTTGTCTCAAACGTTGGATTGCAACTTCATACTGTTGTTTATCTTTTTCTAAAAATTCATTTATTTTCTGCTCATGCAAATCTTGGTTAAAGTTTCGCAACTCATAATTATCATGATGTATGTGTCGCAGCCAATTTTCATACACGCCTTTTTGTAAAACAGGAAACCAATCATTTGGTTTGATGTCGGAATCCCGTAGCTTATATAAAAACTCTTTGGTTCCAATAACTTCTAATTGACGCACAATTTCTTGATAGTCCAACCACTGTTGGAATAAATCAATCTCATCATGCCCTTGTTGTCGGAAATTCTCAACTTCGTTTAAGGGTGTTTTTTCCAATACACCTAATGCTGTTACCCGTTCTTGAGGAAAATTATCTCTTAAGAATTTAAAGCCTTCTTTAATTTTGGCTAAGGATGTTTCCAGATTTTCTAAAAATGTCCTTAGATCCTGATAGCGTTCTCTTGAGAGAATAACTGCCGCTACCGCCTCTTTATCTAGTTTGAGCTGTTGATTTAGTATTTCCAACCATTCAAGACCTTGCTGAATACCTAGGAAATCCGTCATTTCTTCATCAAATGAAGAACCAAAAGCTGTACGAGCTTGGTATTGTGGGTCTTTTAATATACTTAAAATATTTTGACGCTCAATCGCGTTTTCAATATCTGCAATTAAGTCTTGCTCAAAAACTCCATTTTTCTCTTGCCGAAGAGCTATGAGACGTTGACGTTCGCGCCTCTTAGCATTACGCCATTGCCAATAAGCTGGTTGAATAAAGCGAAAAATACCTGTAAATTTTCTTGCGAAAAGTTTCCTAATTTCTAAGAAGTCAAAAGTTAAAAATTCACGGACATACTTAGCATTTAGTGTAGAATTAATAGATTGGTAATATTTAATCTCTTTTTCTAAATCAGAATACAAACCTTTTAGTTCAGCCAATTCTTTTGAAAGTGACCAACTTTCTATTCCTGATGGAGCATCAAAGATATGGGCTACTTCCGGCTGTAACCGTTCCAAATCATACAAGGTTTGCAATGGTTCTGTTATTTTTAGCAGCTGCGTCAATGAAGCTACAGTATTTTGAGCAAGTTTTATTCCTTCACTCAGATTGTCAAGATTATCACGTAAATAATTATTGATATCAGAAGACCAAGATTCAGATTGTAATGGACTACTTGACCATATCGTTTTTTGCCTTCCCCGAAATATAGCCTCGAATATACCAAGTTTTTCCAGTGGTATTTTTGCTTCCAATAATCTGCTTTCCGACCAATCTTGTAGATTAGAAAGATTAAACTCTAGCACAGGAGTTTCTTCTCGTTTGAGCCGGAGAATTTGACCATACAAGTCAAAGGCAGATTTATTTAATGGTTGCTCCTGTTTATGTAGATCTACTACATGATCATTGAGAAGTTGCCGATAGTCACCTAAAGGTTTAAAAAATGTATCCCAATCTCGCTGTTGTGTTTGGTTTCTTTCTGAAAGCTGAGTGATAGTTTGGTCTAGTTCATTGAAGAAATCTTTTGATTTTGTTGTTACTTGGTGGTGTAAATTTAGACAAGCATCTTCCAACTTACTTTTTTTAAGCCTGTCAAAGACAACTTCTAGAGCAGTTTGCTTTTCCGCAACTACAAGCACTTTCTTGTTTTTGCCGATTAACTCTGTGATGATGTTTACAATCGTTTGGCTTTTTCCTGTACCAGGAGGCCCCTGTACTACACAGCTAAGTCCAATCTTTGCAGCTTCTATAACTACTTGCTGGCTGGAGTCTGCATCGCGTATCTGATAAATTAATGATGGATTGATTTGATCGAGTTCTTGCTCTTGAGGAATAGCTAACTTATTAAAATTATCAGGTGTTCGTTTTAAAGCTAGCCCTTGCAGTATTGAATGATTAGCTATCTTATCCTGATTTTGTTCCAGGTCTTGAATCATTGCTGCTTTAGCATCCTGGAACAAAGTAATGTGTGCTGTTTCTTCTATTTGCCAATGAGGTTGTTTAGCGATCGCACTACTAACTGCATCTATAAAATTTTCATAGCTCAATTTTTGAATGCGATCGCTGCTAGGTAGCGTAATATTAAATTCATCTATTAACTTATTAACTAAAATAAAGTTAACAGAAATATCATCATATGTAGGGTATAGCGTAAATTCTGGTAACTTTCTACCTTTCTTTTCCAATCTAACTGGAATAAGTAGGATTGGAGAAACATACTTTTCCTGGGGTTTTTCACTATCAAACCATATCAAAGTACCAAGAACTAGAAAGAGACTATTAAACCCCTTTTCTTCTAGGCTTGATCTTGCACCTTTACGAAGTTCATCTAGTAGCTTGATCCGTTCAGTAGCACTCTGCTTGCTTGTGATTTCATTAAACGGAAATGGGCTAGATTCCTCTCCTACAAGCTTTTTATACAAAAGTGAAGAGCTTGTAAGAATATCAATTACGGGTTTTTTATTTTTGCGGAAATCAATTAGAGGATTGCTGTTTGAGTCGCCAGCAAGTCTTTTCTTCCAAATCTTGATTTTTTCTTCGATCGCCGCCGTGTCCGAGATACTCATTCGCTTTTGATTGAAGTATTATACAAGAATAAGCTTGTGTTTTAATACTTTTATTGTAAGTAATATTTCTTCCAAAAAACATCATTTGTTACAATTTGCAGACACAGCGGTTCTCATTCAAGTGGACAAAACTTTTAAAAATATCAATCTATGTAGCGACTTTATATGTAAGTGGGTCAACATAATTAAACATAAAATGCTCAGGAGATAGATCCTCGACTTCTCTAAGAATTCGGGGATCTGGGTATTATGTTTCTTTCTATGTACCGACTCAAAGCTTCTAAGCTATGGTTGATTTAAACGCAGACTGCTATAAGCGTATGATTGGCGTGGTAATTTAACCTGATAATAGTTAAATAAGACAAATATGATTAAAATCCTCCATCTCTCCGATATCCACATGGGAAGCGGCTTCTCTCACGGACGAATTAATCCGGCAACGGGATTAAATACACGACTAGAGGATTTTGTCAATACTTTGTCTGTATGTATTGACCGAGCGCTGACAGACGCTGTTGATATGGTGATATTTGGTGGCGATGCTTTCCCGGATGCGACACCACCGCCTTATGTACAACAAGCTTTTGCTAGCCAATTTCGCCGTCTCATGGATGCTAATATTCCAACAGTGCTATTGGTAGGCAACCACGACCAACATTCCCAAGGACAGGGAGGAGCGAGTTTAAATATTTACCGCACCTTGGGAGTACCAGGCTTTGTTGTGGGTGATACATTAACTACACACTGCATCGAAACCCGCAATGGCAAAGTCCAAGTAATTACCCTCCCTTGGCTGACGCGTTCGACTCTGATGACTCGCCAAGAAACAGAAGGTTCGTCTTTGGCAGAAGTCAACGAACTGTTAACGGAACGTCTACGAGTTGTTATGGAAGGGGAAATTCGCCGTCTTGACCCTGATGTGCCGACTGTTCTTTTGGCTCATTTGATGGCTGACAATGCTACCTTGGGCGCAGAACGCTTTTTAGCAGTGGGTAAAGGCTTTACTCTACCCCTATCTTTGCTGACGCGACCTTGTTTTGATTATGTAGCGTTGGGACACGTCCACCGCCACCAGAACCTGAATAAATCTAATAACCCGCCGGTAATTTATCCAGGGAGTATTGAGCGGGTAGATTTTAGCGAAGAAAAAGAAGACAAAGGCTATGTGATGCTGGAATTAGAGCGGGGGAAGGCTGAATGGGAATTTTGTCCGTTAACAGTTCGGACTTTCCGCACCATTGAGGTGGATATCTCGAAAGCTGACGATCCGCAAGGGGTGTTAATGAAAGCGATCGCTAAGTATGATATTCAAGATGCCGTAGTGCGACTAATTTACAAACTCCGCTCCGAACAGATGGATTTGATTGATAGTTCCTCTCTACATACCGCTTTAAGTCCCGCTCATACCTACACCATTCAAGCAGAATTAGTCAGTCAATTAGCCAGACCCCGGATTCCTGAATTGAGTGCAAGTAGCAGCATCGACCCAATGGAAGCTTTAAAAACTTACTTAAACAACCGTGAAGACCTCAAAGACATAGCAACATCAATGATGGATGCTGCACAGAAGTTGCTAGCGGATGATGTGGAAGTTTGGCTAGAAACAGCAACTAGCGAGTAGAATAGATGCCAATTATATGATAATACAGTTCGGTTAAGGATTTTTGGTCTGTAGAGACGTGATACGCTAACATATCTTTACCAAAGGATTTGGGCTTAACTAAGCTGTATTGAATTATATGAGACTCTTGGCAAATTGATCGGGTATCTAAATCTTCAACCTCAATCTATAGGACTCATATTTGATTTTTGAAAAAACTCAGTACAACTCAAAGAGGCTTCTTAACCTATTCCCCACTCCCAGCCTACGCAAATAATTTCAGAAATCAAATCGGATTGCCATATCTTAATTTCTTTAATTTTAGTGCGTTTCAACGCACTTTAGCTATTATCCCGCAATTCATTGCAGGGCGGGAAAGCAAGGCTAAACTAGAGTTTTAGGGGTGAGGGGTCTAACCCATCATGAATTGACCAATAGTCTCACTATATTAAATACAGCGTGTAGAGGCGCAAGACTTTACGTCTCTACTAAATTGGGTTATCCACCAAAATGCTAGACCCCTTTGATGGATTCTCCAATACAGGTTAGGATAATCCATCAATTAGAGGAAAAACTTCAAGCACGACTTCATCGCGCTGAAAAACGAAAATCACCCAAATATAAATTTGGGCAGTTTTAGGAGGAGTTTGCTACTCTACTATCAATTATTGTTTTTCTTCTAGCTAGAGGAAAGTTTGGACTCAGTAAAAAAAGTTATCGAGCCTTGAATAAGCTACTGTTTACAGGTAAATCTTTTCGTTTTATGGCTTTTGTTCTACCACTAATCATCTGGTGGGGATACAAAGAAGTACAAAACCAATTTGTACAGCCGCAAGCAGTTGTAGTGTTGGGTGGTTCAACGAGACGTTTAGAGCGAGAGAAGTTTACGGCTGAATTTGTCCGCCAGCATCCAAATATACCAATTTGGATTACTGGTGGTAGTCCACCTAAATTCACCCAACGAGTATTTACCAAAGCTGGTGTTGATCCCAAACGTTTACACTTGGACTATGAAGCCGTAGATACAGTTACTAATTTTACTACGTTAGTGGATGATTTGCAAGCTCGCGGCATCAAGAGCATTTATTTGATTACTTCAGACTTCCACATGCGCCGGGCTTGTGTCATCGGCGAAATTATTTTGGGTAGTCGAGGTATTTATTTAAAACCTGTGCCAGTTCCTTCAGAAAAACCCCCTGAATCTATCGAAAAATCTATCCGCGATGGAGCGAGAGCCATACTTTGGTTAGCAACTGGTTACACTGGTGTGGATGCCGCTAAAAATAAAAGGTAAATCATCAGTGGGAATTTGTACGATCTTGACTTAACTCAATATAGGCAAGTTAAGACGATTAATATAATGCTAATAATGGCAATCCTAACTAAGGTAATAACAGACACATGAAACTACAATTACTGAAAAATTAGCGCAACACTAACCCTCAAACAACACAGTATAAAAACCGATTAACAATTTTTGCTCATTTAGTTGATTGGTAAATACATTACGTTCATTAAAATTTCGAGCAGCAACTTGGGTAACTAGAATTTACCTGTGTAGTTCAGGAAAAAAAACACCCCAACTTATCTCACAATTTGATACCCTAGCTTAAACAGATTTGAAAAAAAGTTAAAGCGTGGAAATTCAACTTGGGCGGGGAAAAATAGCTCGCAGAGCTTACGGAATAGACGAAATTGCTCTAGTCCCTGGTAACAGAACACTAGACCCCAGTTTGGCAGATACTAAGTGGCGGATTGGCAATATTGAGCGAGAAATCCCGATAATTGCTAGTGCGATGGATGGCGTAGTAGATGTTCGCATGGCTGTACGTTTGTCACAGTTAGGAGCATTAGGTGTCCTCAATTTAGAAGGGATTCACACTCGCTACGTTGACCCAGAGCCAATATTAGATCGGATTGCTTCTGTGGGGAAAGATGAATTTGTCTCCCTAATGCAAGAACTCTATGCCGAACCAATAAAGCCAGAATTAATTGAACAACGTATTCAGGAAATTAAACAACAAGGTGGCATTGCGGCGGTAAGCGCAACTCCAGCCGGTGCAAGTAAATATGGTGAGGCGGTGGCCAAAGCTGGGGCGGATTTATTTTTTGTGCAAGCTACGGTAGTTTCTACTGCACATCTGTCACCAGAATCTTTAGTACCACTTGATTTAGCAGAATTTTGTCGTTCCATGCCCATCCCCGTGGTGTTGGGGAATTGCGTGACTTACGAAGTGACGTTGAATTTGTTGAAAGCTGGGGCGGCTGGGGTACTGGTAGGAATTGGCCCTGGTGCAGCTTGTACCTCCCGTGGCGTGTTGGGTGTGGGTGTGCCACAGGCAACTGCGATCGCAGACTGTGCCGCAGCACGAGATGATTACTACAAGGAAACTGGCAACTATATCCCCATTATTGCTGATGGCGGTTTAATTACTGGCGGCGACATTTGTAAATGCATCGCTTGTGGTGCCGATGGTGTGATGATTGGTTCTCCCTTTGCTAGAGCCGCTGAAGCCCCAGGACGGGGTTATCACTGGGGTATGGCTACTCCCAGCCCGGTGTTGCCTCGTGGTACTCGCATTCGCGTTGCCACCACTGGTACCCTAGAGCAAATACTCATTGGCCCAGCAGGGTTAGATGATGGCACTCACAATCTTTTAGGAGCCTTAAAGACAAGTATGGGTACTTTAGGAGCCAAAAATATTAAAGAAATGCAGCAAGTAGAAGTTGTAATTGCGCCTTCTTTATTAACAGAGGGTAAAGTTTACCAAAAAGCTCAACAATTAGGTATGGGGAAATAAAATTTGGGCATGGGGCAGTCGGGGACAAGGGAGATGAGGGAGATGGGGGGAATTATTTAACAAGTTTCTTCCCCAATGCCCAATGCCCAATTCCCAATTCCCAATCCTTCAATAAATTTTTCCAGCCTCCAAACAATTGCTCGAAAAACTCGATATGTCGCCTACAATAGAGATAGCGGAGACGCATGTTTCCGTTCACTCCTCACACCACACTCCGCCCGGACTATTGTTCGGGCGGTTCCTTATGTATTGTAAATAAATTCTAGAGCTTCTTTGCAAATGTACATCCTCGCACTTCTAGGCTGAGGTTTTTGCTATGGTAGAATTTTCACCAAGCTCAGATATTATTGGCGAAGGTTTTAGGCATGTCAACAGCCGCACAAGTTACCGATTCTAGTTTCAAGCAAGAAGTACTCGACAGCGATGTACCCGTTTTAGTTGACTTTTGGGCACCCTGGTGCGGACCATGCCGTATGGTAGCCCCTGTTGTTGATGAAATCTCCGAACAGTACAAAGGTCAAATCAAGGTCGTCAAAGTCAATACAGATGAAAATCCTAATGTTGCTAGTCAGTATGGCATCCGCAGCATTCCCACATTAATGATTTTTAAGGGTGGACAAAAAGTCGATATGGTGGTGGGTGCTGTACCTAAAAGTACATTAGCTTCCACTCTCGAAAAGTATCTTTGAAACTCAATCGGCAATAAAATCCTCTTGAGTTATCGACGTTGTTCTCACTTTAGGTTAATTTTTATAAACAAGTTTGAGATGCGCGAATTTCTCGTTTCTTCAACTTGTTTATATTTGTATCAACTTGTCACCGACTGGGTTTACCAGGTACAAGGTGCAGGGGTTTTATAAGTAGGTTGGCTCAAATAAACCTAACTATGTAACGAAATATAAAATTGCCTAAACTCTTGCGTTCGCGAAGCGTGTCCGAAGGACTTATGCTTCACTTAGCTATCTCTACGAGACGCTACCGCGTTAAGCGAAGCTATGCCGAAGGCTTTACGCTCCGTTCGCAATGACATAGTTATAAATTTTCACACCCACTTACTTAACCGTTTTATAGAGTTTAAGAAGATTTTTAGGGATTTCTATCTCAAAAACAACTCCCTGACATCAGAACCAAAAATAATATTTAAATCAGCAATAAAACAAGTCTGTTAAAGAAAATCTTGGCAGAAGTATTTCTAATTAAGTTCCATAGATGTTGAAGTAGCGATATATTTTGATAATCTATCTTCCATAAATCAACTGTTCGTTGTTGAATCTATGAAGTCTTATTTAGCCGCCGCTATTCAATTGACAAGTGTGTCCAATCTACACAAAAATTTGACTCAGGCAGAAGAATTAATCGAGCTTGCCGTGCGTCAAGGTGCTGAATTGGTAGGCTTGCCAGAAAACTTTTCCTATATGGGAGAAGAAAAAGATAAACTTGCACAAGGAGATGCGATCGCTCTTGAAAGTGAAAAATTTCTCAAAAAAATGGCTCAACGCTTTCAAATTACGATCTTGGGCGGCAGCTTTCCACTTCCTGTAGACAATACAGGCAAAGTTTATAACACCACTTTACTGATCGATCCAAGCGGTCAAGAACTTGCCCGTTACTACAAAGTACATCTATTTGATGTCGATGTCCCCGACGGTAACACTTACCGCGAATCCAGCACTGTTGTAGCTGGTACGCAACTACCCCCGGTGTATTTTTCAGAAAAACTCGGTAATTTAGGGCTTTCTATTTGTTATGATGTCCGGTTCCCGGAACTGTACCGTCATTTGGCAGACAAGGGGGCTGATGTTATCTTTATTCCTGCTGCCTTTACCGCCTTTACTGGCAAAGACCACTGGCAAGTGCTACTACAAGCCAGAGCCATCGAAAATACCGCCTACGTCATTGCTCCTGCCCAAACAGGGAACAACTACGCCCGTCGATTAACTCACGGACACGCCGTGATTATTGACCCCTGGGGTGTAATTTTAGCCGATGCTGGAGAAAAACCGGGAATTGCGATCGCAGAAATCAAACCTACTAGGCTCGAACAAGTCCGTCGTCAAATGCCCTCTTTACAGCATCGGGTGTTCTAGGGAGTGGGGAGTGGGGAGTAGGGGGAGTAGGGGAAGAAAGAACTAATACCCAATGCCCAATGCCCAGCCCTAACGAATAAAATAAAAAACCGGGTGTTTACCCGGTTTCTGACAACATTAAAATACTAAGTTTTTTAGGGGCATAGTAGCACCCTGCCCCTATTTATTTGTTGTCAAAATTAAACTTTAGCAGCAGCTTTGGTGACAACGTTAAGTTCACCTTTAGCATACTTAGCAGCAAAATCTTCCAAAGAAATTTGTTTAATCTTGCTTGCGTTGCCGGCTGTGCCAAATTGTTGATAGCGTTCAGCACAAACCTTCTGCATGTATGTAATAGAAGGCTTGAGGAAGTGACGGGGGTCAAACTCCTCTGGTTTTTTAGCCAAAGCTTCACGGACAGCAGCAGTAATAGCCAAACGGTTGTCGGTGTCGATGTTTACTTTGCGTACACCACTCTTAATACCTTTTTGGATTTCTTCTACAGGTACACCGTAGGTTTCAGGAATTGCACCACCATACTGGTTAATCAGTGCAAGCAAATCTTCTGGTACAGAAGAGGAACCGTGCATTACCAAGTGGGTGTTAGGCAGACGGCGGTGAATTTCTTCAATGCGGCTGATGGCCAAAATTTCACCAGTCGGCTTGCGGGTAAACTTGTAAGCACCGTGGCTTGTGCCAATGGCAACAGCCAAAGCATCTACTTGGGTTGCTTCTACAAAGTCAACAGCTTCATCGGGATCAGTTAACAGTTGTGAATGGTCGAGTGTACCTTCAAACCCATGACCATCTTCAGCTTCGCCAGCACCAGTTTCTAGAGAACCCAAACAACCGAGTTCACCTTCAACGCTGACACCCAAAGCATGAGCTACGTTGACAACTTCGCGGGTAACATTGACGTTGTATTCAAAGCTAGCGGGGGTTTTAGCATCAGCTTCTAAAGAACCATCCATCATGACGCTGGTGAAGTTGTTCTTAATTGCTGAGTAGCAGGTAGCGGGAGCATTCCCATGATCTTGGTGCATGACAATGGGAATATGAGGATAGGTTTCTACCGCCGCCAAAATCAGGTGGCGCAAGAAGTTTTCTCCTGCATAAGCACGAGCGCCACGAGAAGCTTGCAAAATTACGGGGCTATCTGTCTCGACAGCAGCCTTCAGGATTGCCTGAATCTGCTCTAAATTGTTAACGTTAAAAGCTGGGATGCCGTAACCGTTTTCAGCTGCGTGATCCAACAGCAGCCGCAGTGGTACAAGCGCCATAGATAGTCCTCCTAATGTGGTTGTCAGCTAGTCGGTCTGAGAAAAGCGTATTGATTACGCTAAATCTTAAGAGTTTTTTCAACTTATAGGAAATTATAACTAGTGTCGTGTATCTATGTTGAAAAAGTTTACGCCATAGTTACTATAAAATATGTTCTATACTCCTGTACTATGCGCCATATTTTCTCTGTGTCGCTGTACATTTAGTTACCCTACAGATAGTAGCTCTGGTAGTCCAGTATCCCAAATGCTCATCTCGAAGCGATCGCTTCAACTTAAACACACTAACTTCTGACAAATGCTATCAGGGTGTTTTTCCCTAACTATTGCATTTGGGATGAAACTATGCGTAATTTACATAAATTAATGTGAGTGTCCGTTGGACACTCACGTTAAATATAGCGTAGCTTGCTTCCGCGTTCGCGTAGCGTCCCGTAGGGAAGTGGTAACAGACTTGTACTTCGACTGCGCTCAGTACAAGTCTGTTAAGCTAATAGTCCTTTAAATTGCACTAAAATTATTCACTGGACAATAACCGAATGTTCGTTTATTATAGAATTTATGAGGCACAAAGACGACAAAAAAAATCAAGCAATCTGTGATGCGGCAATCGAACTGATTACTGCAAATGGTTTTGCTGATACTTCGATGTCGAAAATTGCCAAAACCGCGAATGTTTCGCCCGCGACGATATATGTCTATTTTGAAAACAAAGAAAACCTTCTCAATAAAATATATTTGTTCGTGAAGCAGGAAATGAGTGCAGAAATTTTGAAAGGTGTCAACCAGAACCTATCGGTGGAAAAAGCCTTTAAAATTATCTGGAATAATTATTATCAATACGCGATTAAAAATCCGGTCAGATTTGCTTTTACGGAGCAATTTGCTAATTCACCGATGGTTGACCGCATTTGCAAAGATGAAACTTTGAGCTATTTCAAGCCAATGCTAGATTTGTTCAATCGCGGTAAAGAGGAGAAAGTTTTTAAGGATATTCCCCTGGAAATTTTTACCGCTTTTACCTTTGCGCCTCTGACTGGATTGATAAAAGAGCATTTTAGTGGTGCTTTGATTTTGGACGAAAAAATGTTAGAAACCACCTATAAAATTGCGTGGGATGCAATAACGAATTAATTCTTTTTTTGATAGTTAATTAAATGAACATTCGATTAATTAAGTAGGAGTAAATAAAATGAAAAATCAAAAATGGAACGTGGAAAATATTCCGAGTCAAAAAGGAAGAGTAGCAATTGTAACGGGTTCGAGTAGCGGCATCGGTTATGAAACAGCGCGGGTTTTAGCTAATAAACAAGCGTCTGTAATCATTGCGGTTCGCAATTTGGACAAAGGAAACAAGGCATTGGCAAAAATTCTTCAACAGAATCAAGATGCCGACGTAAAGGTGATGGAACTTGATTTGGCGAATTTAGCATCAGTTAAAAATTTCGCTGAAAACTTTCAGAAAAATTATTTGCGTCTGGATTTACTGATTAATAATGCGGGTGTGATGATTCCGCCGTATTCAAAAACGACGGACGGTTTTGAATTGCAGTTCGGCACTAATCATCTCGGACATTTTGCTTTGACGGGACAGCTTTTGGAACTTTTGATCGGTACCGAAGGCTCACGAATTGTCAATGTTTCGAGCGGCGCACATAGTATGGGCAAAATAGATTTTGATGATTTGAATTGGGAAAAGAGAAGTTATGCCAAATGGAAAGCCTACGGCGACAGCAAACTTGCCAACATCTTTTTTACCTACGAACTCGACCGAAAACTAAAAGATAACGGTATCGACACACTTGTAACCGCCTCGCATCCGGGCTGGACAGCAACCGAATTGCAGAGAACTGCGGGTGGCATTGTGACATATCTCAACGGCATCCTTGCCCAAGACATCACGATGGGCGCATTACCAACTCTGCGGGCGGCAATCGAAACAGGCTTAAAAGGCGCAGAATATTTCGGCCCCAATGGGTTTATGGAGATGCGCGGCTATCCAATAAAAGTCGAAACGAACGAATTATCCAAAGACAAAGCGATCGCCAAAAAACTATGGGTTGTATCGGAAAAACTAACTGATGTAAAATTTGAATTTAAGAAAAAGGCGCAAAGCGCGGGCAAATGACCAAATTCATACATCTGCTAACTAACAGATTTTATAATGGGCCATCGCACTTCCTTGGCTAAGAAGAGCGATCGCTCTACACATCATCAAAAAAATAGCGATCGCTCTGACAATAAACAAGGTGCGTTAGTCAAAGCATAATGCACTCTAATAGCCTTGACATACTAGTAGAGTGCATTAGATTTATGGTTTTTTCATGCTAAGGCGCTACTACGAGCCTTTATCTATCACATAATTTTAGGCTTGCCACGCTACTACAAGATCAAGATGGGCTACTTGTGTATTTTAGTACTCCATCAATGTTTTCGATTCCATTGATGCTTGTAGCAGTTTGTACAAATTGACCATTCATCTTGCGGCATTGACCGGAAATTTGCGCTCCTGCAACAGAAGTACCCGCACAAGAGAGGTTAAAATTAGCTGTTTTTTGAGGATCAACAACCTTGAGAGTACCATCAATATTTTCAATTCCTTTCAAAGTGATGGCAGTTTGGTTGGGTGATTGATCCCGTTTTCTGCAAATAGCTGATAATACATTGTCCCGAAGAGAAATATCTGAGCAGGTCTGTTGATAACTACTTGGAGCTGCTACAGCAGTCAAGGGACTAGCAATTAGTGCAACGCTAAAAACAAAAATCAAAGCTGCGATCGCATTAATCAATTTACCTAACTTCATTTGAAACACTCCTGATATTTCAGAATTTTTACAGACTAGAGATTAAGGTTTGTTCTTTCATCTCTACGACTTAAAGACGATCTCAGTCATCAATTTTGGAATTTTTCGAGTTAGAGGCGTTTTTTCTCTAAAATAAATCCACCCGCTCAAACCAGACTCAAACACGAGATTTTTTCCGCACCATCCCTTGTAACTGTGTCAAAGTATCCTTAACCTCCCCACGAGCCGGATAAAACAACTGTTGATTTAAAGCAGTGCGATAAGCTGCGATCGCCCCGGAAGTATCCCCCAACCCCTCTAAGGCTCTCCCTTGCCAGTAATCAGCCGTAGCCGAGTTAAATGACCTTAGTTCCTGACTTCGCTCACAAGCCTCTTCGCACCACTGCCGACTTAGGGCATCATCCCCCCTCGCTCGGTAACTTTCTCCCAGCCACACCGCAGCAGCTACAGATTGCAGATAACCCCCCGCTACTGGTAAAAAATGCCATCCTGTAGCCAAAGCCGCGATCGCTTCTTGATGTTTAAGGGCTAAAGCCAACACCCGCCCATGACGAAACCAAGTATCAGCTAATTGGGGTTGGAGTTGTATCACCTTCGCAGAAAAACTACACCCTCTTTCAATTTCTTGAAAGCTTTCCACCAGAACGCGCCCCACTGTCGCCCAAACACTCCACCGTTCAGGAAAACGCTCAAGCATCTCTTCTAATAAGGGTCGTAATTCTTCTAGTCGGCCAGCAACGGGTAAAATCTTACACAACGCCTGATAGATTTCACAATCGTTGGGATACAAACTATAAGCTTTCAACATCATCTCAGCCGCCGCCTGATATTCTCCGGTGTGGAACAAGCATTGTCCATAGTAATACCAACCACTAGGATGATTGGGGTGTTGCTCTGCAAACTCTGCTAATACCCCTACACCATGCGCCCAATCCCCCCGGTAAAGGTGATAATAGGCTAGTGATTTGTAAGCTTCAGCTACGTGAGGAGCCTGTTGTAGGACAGAATTAATCAGCTTTTTAGTCTGCTTTCCTTCTTTACCAGATACTAATTTCATCCCGCAACGCCGATCTAACTGTCGTTGAAGTACCCCGAAATCATCAGGAGCTAGAGCGATCGCTTTATCTAAATTTTCCCTAGCTGCTTGGAAATCCCCCATTGCCATCAGTGCATCATAGCTCTGAATCAAGGCGACAATATCATCTGGATTGAGTAACAAAACCTGTGAAAAGGCTCGTAAAGCCCCAATGGGATTTTCTCTGCCCTTCTGCACTTGTCCCAATGCCAACCAGTGAACGATTTTGTCAGGTTCTGAATCAGCCGCAGCATCAAAATCAGCGATCGCTTTGTGACTATCACCTTTACAGACGGCAATTAATCCACTTATATGGTGCTGAGTTCCTTGATTGCAGGATAATGCTAAGGCACTTACATATAGCTCTATAGCCTCTGCTTCCCGTTTCATCATCTGCAAGATTTTCGCCAGTTGCAGCCGCACATTGATTAATTGCGGCTGTCGCTCAATTACTTGGTGATATTCAGCGATCGCTTGCTGCCAGTTCCCCATACCGGACAACAAATCAGCTAATTCCAACCGTTTCTTCCATCCTTGGGGATACTTCTGCACATACTGACGATAGGTTTTGAGCTTCTGATCTTGTCGAGTTGGCTTTTCGCCTAAAACTAGATGAACATTCATGTCCACCCCAGAAGACTGGGGGAACTGTACCAAGTATGTTGCAAGTTTTCTAGGCATGTAACGGTTACTTTGTAATTAATTTCTTCCATGCTTCTTATTGCGATCGGCATTTCCCAGTCAGAGATCGCCCTTTCATCGGGTTTAGACTCTTCCACCATCGGAACCACCAATTTTAAGCAGGGTGGGAGGGAATCTAGGGAAGTGTCATCTTCCCCTGCCAAATATTTGCTTAACTGCTTTTGTAGAATCCTTCGCCCCTGTTGAACTCGTTTGTAAACGTTGTCTTCTGAGAGGGCGAGTTCCTTGGCAATGTCTCTGTAAGACTTTTCTTGGCAGTAGTGAAGGATAAAAGATTGGCGCAATCTCGTAGGTAAGGACTCAATTTTGTGGTGGAGATATGCCCTTAGTTCGTGACTAAATATCTCTGACTCAGGAGATTCAAGTCTGGAAGTAACTACTGCATAATCTGCAAATTGAATATCCTCAAAGTTTTTGATCCTTTGCGCCTCTCGCTTGCGTTCTCGATGCAAATCTATACAGAGGTTCTGGATGAGTCGGCTTAACCAAGCCCTGGGCTTGGTGATTCTACTCCCATATTCTGGCCATTGATTCCAGGCTTTGAGCATTGCCCGACTGAACAAGTCTTCGGCATCATGACGATTACCTCCCATCCACTGTAAGCAGCGACTATAAAGATAATCTCGATACTGTTCCCATAACTGCCAAAAGTAAGTGTAATCGTTCCCAGACAAATCCTGTAATCGTATTTCCTTTACCGGTAAGTTCTCAGTTTTCAGACCTACTAAGGAAATAAAGGCTTTTTGCTCAAAATTCGCCTGCATCTGTTACTTCCAGTTGAAAAGCTCAAATTCAGTTATTCACTTTTCGTTAGCACTTAAGTAACCGTAGAATCACTGAAATAAGCTGACAACTTCGTTAATTTTGCTTAACCTGTAATTGTTTGATCTTCAGCAAAAAGCGATCGCTCATCCCAAATTTTTATTCCCCACAGCGATCGGATTCACAAATTTTCTAATAATAAAATTCGCCTCTGCTTTCATCTCAAAAGCTGCAACGAGTTTTCTTTAAACTTTTATATGGGTCGCCCGGGATTCGAACCCGGAACTAATCGGTTAAAAGCCGAGTACTCTACCGTTGAGTTAGCGACCCTTTTGCTTTATTTCGCAACTTTGCCATCATAGCATATACATCTGTAGATTTGTAAAGAGGTTTAGAAAAAATTAGCCGTCAACCTTACAGATGCTGTGTGGCTAGCTCCTGGCGCTAACACAGTCAGGTTATCACCAGTATTGAGAGAGTTACGAGTTGCACTCCACGGTTCTAGACAGTAAAAATCTTTGCCTTTAACTGTCCAAAATACCAGGTAAGTAGAGAAATCATCATAATCCAAGGTGAGTTTTAACTTCCGGCTGCCATCTATCGCAGTGGCCGATTGACTCGTTAACTGCCCAAAGGCAAAGTCAATTTCATCACGGTTAAAGTCAAAATTGCCGTCAAAAGAGTGAAATTCCTTAGTTTGATTGTCTTGATACTGCTTAGAGGGAATTTCAATCTCTAACTGAGTTTTATCACCACACAAAAAGTAGGGATGGAAACCAGCCGAAAAAGGCATTGGTGTGGATGACAAGTTTTTATACTGCTGGCGGACTTCTAGAGTATTACCTTGAAGTTCGTAGGTGAAAGCCAGTTGAAAATCAAAAGGATAAACTGCCTTAGTTTGCTCATTGCTATCAAGAACAACAGTCAGACTAGCTTTATCTCCAGTTTCTTGTTCTGTTGCTTTCCACGGCAATTCACGGGCAAAACCGTGTTGTTTGAGAGTATATTTTTGCCCGTTATGAGTATAAGTATTATCTGGAAGATTGCCACAAATCGGAAACAAAATTGGATTTCCACCTCTGACACTCAAATCAGGATGAGTAAAGCGTTCAGTGTCCAGGTAAAAAATTTCTTGTCCTTGAATGCGCCAGCGGGTAATGATCCCACCGCGTTCTGGTACAACTTCCAACTGAGAACTAGCGCCTTCGTCAGAAAGAATATACGTTTTGTACTGTTGCTGTTGAACTGCAATGCTAAACACAAATTTTAGTCCTGGGATTAGGGATAGTTATGAGTTAGGAGTTAGGAGTTAAGAGTTAAAAATTCATAACTCCTAACTCCTAACTTTGTTACTCGTCTTCTGCAAACACGAAACGATATAATTCACTGGGGTCTGGTTCAGGGCTGCTTTCGGCGAACTTAACCGCCTCGTCGATTACATCCTGAATTTTACGATCAATAGCTTTGATTTCTCCCTCATCTGCCAGATTTTGCTCCAGCAAATAAGCTGCTAACTTCTTAATTGGGTCACGGGCGAACCAAAATTCTTTCTCGGCTTTGCTTCGCATTTCATCTGGGTCTGCCAACGAGTGACCACGGAAGCGGTAGGTAAGAGCCTCAATTAATGTTGGCCCTTCACCTGCGCGGGCACGGGCTACAGCTTCTTGGGCCACGGCTCGGACTGCTAATACATCCATACCATCTACTTCCACGCCCACCATGTTAAACACACTGGCTTTTTTGTAAATTTCTGGCTGGGAAGTTGCTCGCTCGTGAGACATACCAATGGCCCACTTATTATTTTCAACTACAAACAAAATTGGCAGTTTCCATAAAGCTGCCATATTTAGTGTCTCAAAAAACTGACCGTTATTAGCTGCACCGTCACCAAAAAAGCAAGCTGTCACTTGGTCAGCATTTTTATCTCCTAGCACTTCGCGGCGGTATTTGCTTTGAAAAGCCGCCCCAGCCGCGACAGGAATTCCCTCAGCCACAAAAGCATAGCCACCCAGCAAGCGATGTTCCGCAGAAAACATGTGCATGGAACCACCGCGCCCTTTGCTGCAACCTGTGGCTTTACCAAATAGTTCTGCCATTACTTCTCTTGCTGGTACACCCGCACTCAGAGCATGAACG
The DNA here is from genome assembly GCF_026127265.1 of Nostoc sp. KVJ3. Taxonomy (GTDB): domain Bacteria; phylum Cyanobacteriota; class Cyanobacteriia; order Cyanobacteriales; family Nostocaceae; genus Nostoc. The sequence goes on along the minus strand of NZ_WWFG01000002.1, from coordinate 1,882,052 downwards.
TGGTCGCGGTAAGTACTACAAACGTAATCTTCACCCGGTCGCATTGACTGCACAACACCACTGCAAACGGCTTCTTGACCGTTGTACAAATGGACAAAACCAAACATTTTGCCTCTGTAGTACATTTCAGCACACTTGTCTTCAAACAAGCGCCCTAACACCATGTCCTCATACAACCGTAATCCTTCTTCCTTTGTAATGTGCGTAGTAGCAGGATTAAATGTGGGTAAAGTACGCTCTTGAACCATTATTTTTGAGTATCCCTGTTGTACAACTTAAAGTTACAGTCTTAAATAAGTTGGTCTGATAACACCTCAGCTTTTAACAGGCTAGCGTTTGTAAGACTCAACAATCAAACTTTATTTATGCACCAAAAAAGGGTCTTAGGGAATAGCTGAATTTTTAATTTTTGATTTTTAACTTTTCAGCCCATGCCCCGTGAGGATTTGACTCTAACGACAATATATGTTGCTTTGAGTTTTTCTCTCTCACTTTTCCCCTTCATAGACTAGCAATCAAGATCAACTGCTTTCTGCATATCCATTAACAATTTCAAAAAAAGGAGGCAAAAATCTATATACCCAAATAGGTAATTGTAATTAAAAGTTAACTATGATATGATTTGCTTCTCTTGTTATCAGGGTCAATCCCACAATAGTAGTATTTTTGTTACCGCCTACTGGGAAATTCCCAAAAAAATCAATCATCAATAGATTCTAGGAACCACAACATTTATGCCGTGATGAAAAGCGGTAGTTGTGGTTTGTGGTATCCAAGGCTGATAATAGTCGTGTTAAACAAAAATACTAAGAATTAAGACAAACAATTGAGGCTTTCTAGGCGAAAGCAAAAAATTAGTACTAGAATGTGACTCACAATTTCGGGAAGGTACAAAACAAGTTGTTGCGATATACACTTGTAGAGTAAATTCTATACGGCATTATTATGGCACGGTTTTACAGACCTGGAAAGTCTAGGTAAATTATGTTGATCACGGTGCAGGGGAAGTAGGCTGTGCGAATTCCGCTAGATTACTACCGAATTTTAGGACTACCGTTGGCGGCAAGTGAAGAACAATTGCGTCAGGCATACAGCGATCGCATTGTACAATTGCCACGACGTGAGTATTCTCAGGCAGCAATTTCTTCTCGTAAACAACTCATAGAAGAAGCTTACGTGGTTTTATCAGATCCCAAACAACGCAGTACCTACGATCAGCTTTATCTTGCTCACGCCTATAACCCTGATAATCTTGCTGCTGCCGCAGTAGCACTGGAAAATCGTCCAGAAAGCACCAAAAGAGGTATTGACACTCAGAGTCTAGGTATTGAAATTACCCAAGACGAATTAGTTGGCGCTTTATTAATTTTGCAAGAGTTGGGGGAGTACGAACTCGTATTGAAACTAGGTCGTCCGTATCTAGTAAATAAAAATGGTGCTACAAGTGCAAGAAAAAGCAATAATTTAGTAGACGAAGAAATTTATGAAAGTGCTGAACACCCAGATGTTGTTCTCACTGTTGCCCTTGCTTGTCTAGAATTAGGTCGCGAACAGTGGCAGCAAGGTCACTACGAAAATGCCGCCATATCTTTAGAAACTGGTCAAGAATTGCTAGTACGCGAGGGGTTGTTCTCCAGTGTCCAGGCAGAAATTCAGGCGGATCTTTACAAATTGCGACCATATCGAATTTTGGAGTTGTTAGCACTACCCCAAGAAAAGACTGCCGAACGCAGCCAAGGCTTGGAATTATTGCAAAATCTCTTAGAAGATCGTGGTGGGATTGATGGTACTAACAATGATGAATCGGGTTTAAATATAGACGACTTTCTGCGATTTATCCAGCAATTACGCAACCACTTAACAGTCGCAGAGCAGCACAAATTATTTGAAGCTCAAAGCAAACGTTCTTCTGCTGTTGCCACTTACTTAGCTGTTTATGCCTTGATAGCACGAGGATTTGCTCAACGGCAACCAGCTTTAATTCGTCAAGCAAGGCAAATGCTCGTGCGTCTGGGCAAGCGCCAAGATGTACATTTAGAACAGTCGTTATGTGCCTTACTCTTAGGGCAAACTGAAGAAGCAACTCGTGTTTTAGAACTTAGTCAGGAGTACGAAGCTTTAGCTTTTATTCGGGAAAAATCTCAAGACTCTCCAGATTTGTTACCGGGGCTGTGTTTATATGCAGAACAGTGGTTGCAACACGAAGTATTTCCCCATTTTCGAGATTTAGCAAACCAGCAAGCTTTCCTAAAAGATTACTTTGCGAACCAACAGGTACAAGCTTATTTAGAAGCACTACCAACTGATGCAGAAACAACTAATGAATGGGCTGTAATTAACCCCCAATATTTTCCCCAGCCCAAAACAAAGAATTCTCATTTTCACAATAATTCAACTAAAACTTCAGCGTCATTTAATCACAGCAGAACACCTGACCCAGATTTGCCAAAAACACCAATAAAAGAAACGTCTGAATATCCAAACTTATCATCACCTATGTGGAATTCATCTGGAAGTGTAAAATCAGAGGTTCCTGCTGCTGAAAGGATGAGCAGAAGTACTAATCAGCATTTAAATGGTTCAGCTAAAAGTGCTGTACCCAGTCATAACCAAAAACGTAGACGGAGAAAACCTACTCCATCTGCTAACCGAGAGCGAATACCAGATAATCGCCCTCCTTCTCGTCGTCCTCGGCGGCGGCGAACTTTTGCGAACACTATAGAAGGGAAAACACGACTGGTTTGGAGAGTGTTTATTTCTTTGGTGAGTATATTAGTTTTTTGGGTATTAGCCACAACAACTTTTGGATGGTTAAAAAATCTGTTTTTTCCTACGCCCCCTCCGAGGGATTTTCAGTTGTTTGTACAAATAAATCAACCACCAATATCTATTCCCACTCCCAATAGTCAACCACAATCAGCAGAAGGCCCTTTAACAAATGCAACAGCAGAGGAAGTTATTAAAACTTGGTTATCGACCAAAGGCGCAGCTTTAGGGCCGAATCATGAGATTAATAGTTTAGACCAAATTTTAACTGGTTCAGCTTTGTCTCAATGGCGGCTGATTGCTCAACAGGATAAGTCAGATAATCGCTACCGCAAGTATGACCATAGTTTGAAGATAGAATCTGTGGAGAAAATTGATTTATTTGCAGACCGTGCGGCTGTGGAAGCTACTGTTAAGGAAGCGACGCAGTTATATGAAAATGGTCAGTTTCAAAAGTCTTCTAGCGATAAATTGCGAGTTCGGTATGATTTGATTCGAGAACGAGGTAAATGGCATATTCAGAGTGCATCTGTTGTGAATCAGATAATCAGATAAGTTGAATTTTTAGGCGATGTCTACGATTTATCCCTACCCTGAACCGCTCCATTAGAAGGCTTTAACAATTGCAGTAATCGGACAAATCAACAACATAATCAACAACATAATGTCAAGACAAATTCCTATAGGCTTGGAAAGCCAACTTCAAAAAATCGTTGTCTGATGATGATTCCATCAAATTATATGGGAATAATAGATCAAAGCCCAAATATTTCTCAGAGATGCATTATCTTTGGGTCGGCTTCCAATTATTTTATCTTCTCTAAATAAATATAGGCGTATTCAATAAAATTACAGCAACGTTTCAGGAGTCTAGACAATTTCTAAAAAGAAGTCTAGAAGACAATACGGTTCAGTTAAGGCTAAAATCCTTTTTTTAACGAACCGCAAAGGACGCAAAGGATGCAAAGGAAGAGAAGGAAGAGAAGCTTAACTGAACTGTATTGGTCTAGAAGAATACATTATGTTTAGCTCAGAAGCTAAATAGTTGACTATGGGAATTATAAATAATTACCCGAATTTAATATTAACTAGAACTTTCCAACACCCCTAACAAACTTTTCAACATCAAATAAGCAGAAGTCCCGCCTGGATCTGGATGTCCGATACTCCGTTCTCCCAGGTAGCTAGCTCGTCCTTTTTTCGCTTGCATTGGTATAGTTTCTTGTAATCCCCTTTGGGCTGCTGTTACAGCCTGTTTCATCGCTTCCAGTGTCTTCTGACTTTCTCCTACAGCTTGTCCAAAAGCGACTACAGCCGGAGATAGCACATCGATCATTGTTTTGTCTCCTAGTTGCGCTTTACCACGTTGCAGTACGCCGTCTAAGCCCGCTTGGAGTAGCTCTAACATATCTTGTTCTGTTAATTGCTGCTTATCTACTACTACTGTACTGGCTCGTAAAAACCAGGTTCCATAAAGTGGGCCACTAGCACCGCCAATGGAAGAAATTAAGGTCATACTCACAGCTTTGAAAATGCTGCTGATGTCTTTGTCTGTAAGAGTTGGTAACTGAGCGTTTACCTTTTTGAAGCCGCGATCCATATTGATCCCGTGGTCAGCATCTCCGATCGCAGCATCTAATTCCGTCAAATATGCTTTATTCTCCTCTATTTCGGTTGCAAAAACCTGTAACCATTGCAATATCTGGGTCTGACTCACCATAATAATTCGTAATTAGTTAAATTCCACAGCGCCAAGTTGGTGTTTTTACTGGTGCATCCCATAGCCGGATCATCTCATCATCTAATTTCAGCAGGGTAATGGAGCAACCTTGCATTTCTAAAGATGTGATGTAAGGGCCGATCAAGTTTCGCACAATTTGTAATCCTTGCTGTTGGCAGATTTGGGCGAGTTTGCGGTAAACAATATACAGTTCCGAAATCGGGGTTCCGCCCATACTATTGACGAAAGCTAATAAGCGATCGCCTTTGGCAAATGGTAGATTTGTTAGTTCTACATCTACCCATTCTCCTTTGTCTTCATCCCACTCGCGCAGGGTGCGGCTGTATGGTGCATCTTCAATGAGCGATCGCGTTAAAATTTCGGTGAGATCGTCTACTGGTTTGATGGCTGTGCGTTCTATTCCGGGTTCACCGTGGATACCGATACCTAACTCGATTTCGCGATCGCTCAATTCAAATGTCGGTGTTCCATTAGCGGGGACTGTACAAGATGTTAGAGCAATTCCCATACTCCGCCCATTCATATTTACTCGGCGACATAAATTTGCTATTTGCGGCAAATCATACCCAACCTCTGCTGCTGCGCCACAAATTTTTTCCGCTAGTATTGTTGTTCCCACACCCCGCCGTCCTTGGGTATAGAGACTATCCTTCACTGCTACATCGTCATCAATCAAAATATTTAGCGATCGAATGCCCTCACTACGGGCTAACTCTGTTGCCATCTCAAAGTTCATTACATCGCCACTATAATTTTTGACGATATAAAGAATACCAGAGCCTCTATCTACTCGTTTGGCTGCTTCTAGCATTTGGTCAGGAGTAGGTGAAGTGAAAACCTCACCAGGACAAGCTGCATCAAGCATTCCTTTGCCCACAAAACCAGCGTGCATTGGCTCATGTCCACTGCCACCACCAGAAATAATTGCTACTTTCCCCTCTACAGGTGTATCGGCTCGGTAGACAAAAGTGGGATCGTAGTTCAATTTAATTAAATCGGAATGAGCCGCCGCCATACCTTCTAGACTCTCCCGTACAAAGTCTTCTGCCTTGTTAATCAGCTTTTTCATATTCGTATCTGGTTAAAAGGGTGCTAAAACCCAGGATAAATAACTATGACGCTATGTGCGTGCAAAAATCAACGCACTAAGCCGGGAGTGGGGAAGAAGCCTGTTTGAGTTTTACTGAGTTTTTTAAAATTGTTAAGTAGATACACGTAGTCAAGCTGAAAGTAGAATATTAGCAGTTATGTTTACTTGGATCTCAGATCCCCGACTTCTTGAAGAAGTCGGGGATCTTGCTGTTCAGGAATGATTTAGTTTGCAATGGACAGTAGAAGTCTCAAACGTTACTTGGATTAACTCAAAGTTAAACCCTAAACAAATTACTATTTACACTAAAGTTTTAGCAGAGAAATATACTGTTGTAATTTGCATTAAAGATGACGATCTAGGCTGATTATATTATTTTGAAAAATCAGAAATTTAGAAAGCTTTATTTTCAAAAAATCAGTAAATTTGCTGATAGTAATTTGCAATTTATTCTGAAACTATAACATTGCAACCATAAGCCAAAACGCTATATGTCTTTTTTGTTCCTAAGCTATGAATTAGATATAACAATTGCCCAAAACAGAGGCTATTTGTCAGGAAAATGAGATATTTATACTGAGGGATTCATAAAAACTTATTTAAGAAAATCTTTTGTATATATATGCTTTCATTAATAAGTATTAAGAAATACTTATTAAAGAATATTGCAATACCTTGATTTAATTGCTAACGTGTGTATGACAACGATGCTGATGAACGCTCTGATCTAGGAGAAATAAAATCTATGAGCTATGCCCATTCAGCCAAGTATGTTAGGTGTTGACGGGTTAAAAAGGAGAAATTTCTGCCTCGTATAGACAATTATGAGGGATTGCAGATTAACCAAGAAATATCTCGTTGCTATTAGTTTCAGTTTGATTTTAATTGCGATTAATTATTTGTCTTACCTTGTGCCGACAAGCGAGTAGCTCTTGATTGTGTGGATCGGCAATAACGAAGAGGTTGGTAAGACTGAAATTTTGGAGGATAAAACCAATGGAGATTCAAGGTAAAGTAGCCCTCATTACAGGGGCTTCGCGTGGGATTGGACGAGCGATCGCCCTCGAACTAGCGCAACAAGGCATCAAACGGTTAATATTGGTAGCACGCGATCGCCAAAAGTTGGTGGAGGTAGCTAACGAAATCGAGGCGATGGGAACAAAAACTGCGATCGTGCCCTTAGATTTGACGCAGACAATTGAAGTAAATATTGCTGTTGCTCAACTGTGGCGCAATTTCGGACAGATTCACTTACTGGTTAATTGTGCGGGAGTCGCATACCAAAGCTCATTTTTGCAATCTAAAATGCCCCAAGTTCAAGAAGAAATCTCTGTGAACTTATTAGGGATGTACAACCTCACGAGTTTGATTGCTAGACGCATGGCCAGCCAAAGACAAGGGACAATCGTAAATGTATCAAGTCTGATGGGGAAAGTAGCAGCACCAACAATGGCGACTTACTCAGCTACCAAGTTTGCAATCTTAGGATTTACCCAAGCTTTGCGCCAGGAACTCGCTGAACACAATATCCGAGTCATTGCATTACTGCCTTCTCTCACAGACACAGACATGGTGCGCGACTTAAAATTATTTCGCTGGGTGATCCCCATGACTCCCCAGCAAGTAGCAAAAGCACTTGTCACTGGAATGCAAAATGATTCGCCAGAAATTTTAGTCGGATGGCAAAGTCATTTAGCAGTGCTGTGTCAACGCCTTGCCCCTTGGTTGTTAGAGCTAATTTTGCGAATAGCAACACCGCCAGCAAGAAAACAACAGCCTGGTGAAAGACTGAAAAAGCTGATCCCGAAACTGAATTTTTTGACCAGAATCCATCGTTTCGGTGATTTGTTCTTATCAAGAACATGATTTCTAGTCTGTCTGCACATAAGTCTTAAATTTTTAGAGGCGAAATAGCCTCTAAATAAATCTGGTATATGAGCAGATGGTAAATAAACTTTATCAATAACTAGAACATAAAGATGCGAATATCTGGGTGGACTTATTTCGGAGCAACCAGAAATGCTTTCCTTCCCTACAACACTCACTCCTTTGCCCGAAATCATTGATGGCTTACCAAATATTTCTGGTTGGGAAACAGAGGTTCTCTCTGTGGTTAACCACGATCAACCAGTATTTTTACCAACAACGAATATCCGTTTAGAAGATATAAATGCTGTATTTGCGATCGCCTTACACATGCACCAGCCAACTATACCTGCTGGAAATGGCGGTACACTCATCAGCAATCTGCAATATATGTTTGAACATCCAAACGTTGGGGATAACCACAATGCAGATCCTTTTGCCTATTGTTATAGCCGGATGGGAGACTTGATCCCCGAACTTGTAAATCAAGGTTGCAATCCCCGTGTGATGTTGGATTACTCTGGTAATCTGTTGTGGGGACTGCGGCAAATGGGACGCGGTGATGTTCTTGATAGTCTCAAACGGATTACTTGCGATCGCACCTACCAACCTTATGTAGAATGGCTGGGTACAATGTGGGGACATGCAGTTATTCCTTCCACACCCATAGCAGATATTAAATTGCATATCATTGCATGGCAACATCACTTTGCGGCAATTTTTGGTTGGGAAGCACTAGCGCGAGTCAAAGGATTTTCGCCTCCAGAAATGCACCTCCCAAATCATCCTGATGCTCTCTTTGAATTTGTGAAAGCGCTGAAAGAATGTGGATATCGCTGGTTACTCGTTCAAGAACATTCTGTAGAAACAATTAGCGGTCAATCTCTCACCCACAAACATTTACCACATCGTCTAATTGCTCGTAATTCTCAAGGCGAAACAATTAGTATCACCGCCTTAATTAAAACTCAAGGTTCGGATACTAAGTTAGTCGCACAAATGCAGCCTTATTACGAAGCTAAAACTTTATCAAAACAACAAATTGGCAGTGTATTTGTGCCACCCATAGTTAGTCAAATTGGAGATGGCGAAAATGGCGGCGTAATGATGAATGAATTCCCAAGCGCTTTTAAACAAGCTTGGTGGGATATGGTAAATAATGGGGGAGGAAAATCAGGTGTTGTTGGGATATGTGGTACAGAATATTTAGAGTTAATCGAAGCTGCTGGATGCAAATCTGAAGATTATCCAACTTGTCAGCCAGTGGGACAACATCAGATTTGGGAGCGAGTTTCACCAGACAATACCCAACCGGAAGCTGTAGAGAATGCGATTCAAGAATTAAAGCAAATCAACTCTAATTTTCATCTAGATGGAGCCTCGTGGACAAATCATATCAGTTGGGTAAAAGGATATGAAAATGTGTTGTCTCCAATGTATCAATTAAGTAGTTTATTTCATCAAAAATTTGATCGCTTACAGCAAATTGATTCAGTAGAACCTGTTAGCAGACAATCTCACTACCGTAACGTTCTTCTACATAACCTTTTGCTGCAAACCAGTTGTTTTCGTTATTGGGGACAAGGTGCTTGGACTGATTACGCGCGTGAGATTTACCAACGGGGCGAAAATTTATTGCAGGTAAATTAAACTCTCTGAAGCCCAGAGGGGAACCCTTTTAGGGTTGGGGGCTTGCTCTAGCTTGACAAAGTACTATAGCCCTACTTAATCATTCGTGAACAACGATATCCCCGACTTCTTAGAGAAGTCGGGGATCTGAGTCTTGTGTACCGTCCTGGAGACGGAAAAGAAAAAGTCGGGTGAATTGAGATTTAGTTCAAGTAAGTGGGAAATCTAAGTGTAGGTTGCTAGGTGCTGATATCCGAATTGGATTAGCTGTCTAGTATTAAAACTTACAATGAGGTAGTTGTGTTTCGAGTTGTTGTTGGTCATAGCGACGATCCTGATTCTGAAAATGCGATCGCTGAAGTTCTTCAAGAATGTAGCCGTTCTCTAGCAGAAACAATTCCTCAAGCTGGAATTTTATTCACTGCTATAGAATTTGACCATGTGTTAATTTTACAACGTATCCAGAATGCTTTCCCCGGAATTGAGTTGATTGGTGGAACTACAAATGGAGAAATCTCTTCAATTCTGGAGTTTCAGCAAGATTCTTTGACCTTAATGTTGTTTGCGAGTGATGAAGTGGAAATTCACTCAGGTATTGGCCGAGGAATATCCAAAAATCCAGCCCTTGCAGCTCAAGAAGCGATCGCCCAAGCAAAGGCAAAGACTGCATCCTCACCCCAATTGTGTCTCACCTTTCCTGATAGTCTTACGAGCAACGGAGTCTTAATTTTAGAGGGTTTAAAACAAAGCCTGGGAGATGTTCCCATCATTGGGGGAATGGCTGCCGATGACTATACTTTTACCAAAACCTACCAATTCTTCCAGGGTGAAGTATTGAGTGATTCAATTCCAGTGCTGCTGTTCTCTGGACAACTACTGTTTTCCCACGGAGTTGCCAGTGGTTGGACTCCCATCAGCCAACGTAGGCGTGTAACTAAAGTGGATGGCAACGTAGTTTATGAAATTGATGGACAGCGTGCCTTAGATTTCTATCAGTACTATCTTGGTGAAGAAAGATTTGCGTCCAACTATGCCATCCACGCCCTAGCAGTTTTTGAGGATCGAGATCGTTTCTATTTGCGGGCACCCAATGGCTACGATCAACAGTCTGGTAGCGTGAAGTTCTTTTTAGATATTCCCGAACAGGCTGTTGTCCAAATCACCGATACAACTCGCGACAATATTCTGTCAGCTTCAGAGACATCCTTGAAAAATGCTTTAGCTAATTATCCCGGTGTACAGCCAACAGCAGCCTTGCTTATTTCCTGTGCAGCCCGCCGGCGAATTTTGGGAACTATGACTAGAGAGGAGTATCAGCTTGTCAAAACTCATTTACCAGAAGCATTGCCTTGTTGTGGTTTCTACGCTTTCGGTGAAATTGCTCCTTTGGTGATGGGAGGCCAAACACAATTTCATAATAAAACCTTTGTCACACTTTTAGTAGGGACAAAATGAGTAGTGTATGGATAACCAAGACAATTCAAATTCCATACAGATTCAAGAGTTAGAAAAGACAAACCGGATCTTGCGGAAAAAGCTGGAACGCTGCGAATCTGAACGCCGCCAGCTAGAAACTGACATTGCAACAAAAGAGTTTTTACTGAAGAAAGTCATTTGTGAGTTAGAAGACTCTCAGACAGATTTGCAGCAGAGAGGCCAAGAGTTAGAAAATACCTTAGATAGTTTGCATACAATGCAAGCTCAAATGATTCAAAGCGAAAAGATGTCTGCCCTGGGTCAAATGGTGGCTGGTATTGCTCATGAAATCAACAATCCCGTTAGCTTTATTTACGGAAATCTCAGCCATATTAGCCAATACACCAATGATTTACTCCGACTGGTCGAGCTTTATCACCGTCATTTCCCCCACCCACCTGCTGAAATTCAAACCGAACGGAAAACTATCGATTTAGAGTTTCTAGAAAAAGACGCGATTATGGTGTTGAACTCAATAAATATTGGGACAGAGCGGATCCGGGATATTGTGTTGTCACTACGTAACTTCTCGCGCCTAGATGAAGGTGAGTTTAAAGTGGTGGATATTCATGAAGGCATCGACAATACTTTGATGATTTTGCAGCACCGCCTCAAAGCCACTGACAAAAGCCCAGCAATTCAGATTATCAAAGACTACGGCAATTTATCTCATGTAGAATGCTGTGCCGGACAGATCAACCAGGTATTTATGAACATTCTAGTAAATGCGCTTGATGCTCTAGAAGAATTCAATGCCAAACGAACTTATCGAGAAATACGGGATAATCCCAGTTCGATCGCGATTCGTACCTCCATCGTTGATTCGCAGTGGGTAAAAATTGCGATCGCTGACAATGGATCTGGGATTCCCGAATCGATTCAAAAACAGATTTTCAATCCCTTCTTTACAACAAAACCTGTCGGTAAGGGCACAGGAATGGGAATGGCTATTAGCTATCAAATTATCACCGAAAAACATAGCGGCAAGTTAGAATTTTTTTCGACACCGGGAAAAGGAACGGAGTTTGTAGTTCAAATTCCTATCCTGCACCAAGGTTGGGAAGTAATCTAACAATTTGGGCATTGGGTATAATTCTGCATCAATCAAACTAAAGGTAATAAAATTTCAAATTTTGTACCTATACCAATCTGTGAATGAAAATTTAATTTTCCCCCATGTCTTACGGTGATAATTCGATAACTTACTGCTAAACTTGTATTTTTACTATTCTTTGTTTCCACAGAAAAAGACTCCATAATTTGCTGTTGCAATTCTTGAGACATTCCAAGACCATTGTCAGCAATGCGAATTAAGACCCAACGAGAATCTGGTGCATTCGGATTGCTTGCTTCTTGCGAAATTACTTCTGTAGTAATCTCAATTCGAGCTTTTTGGACAGTTTTTGTATCTTCTAGATGCAACTGCTGTCGCACTGCTTCATTGAGTAAAGTATCTACAACTTCGCTGAAAATATTCATCAAAACCTGATTTATTTGCCCCATAAAGCAATAAACTGGGGGCAATTGACCATAGTATTTGACGATTTCAATTTCTCCTTGAAGACGGCTATTAATTAATAAAATAATACTATCTATACAGGCGTGTAAATCTACTGGTTTAGGGTAAAGCTCATCGATATGACAGAAATTTTGTAAGCTAGTGACAAGTTTTTTTAATCTTTCCGCTCCAGTGCGGATACTAGCAAGCGATCGCGACAAATCTTGCTCTAAAAAATCAAATTCAATCTCTTCTTTAATCTGATTAATTGCCTGGGAAGCTGATGGTAACTCTTGATCGTAAGCTGCTATCAGCTTGAGTAAGTCTTGACTGTAATTTGAAACATAAGTTATATTCCCCCAAATAAAACCCACTGGGTCTAAAATTTCGTGCGCTACGCCGTCTACCAAACGTCCCAAATTTGCCATTTTATCATTTTGAATCATTTGGGCTTGGCTGCGTTCATAGCGCACCAGATTGTCGATTCCTCGAATTTGCCAAGAAATAATATTCAATTCTTGGACATCTAACAATCTATAAGCACCAGATTCTGTTTCTACTACAATTGGTTCTGCTAATAATTCTGGCGATCGCTTTAAGCTAAGTTGCATCGCAGTTAAAATCGATGTTGTATCAGTAACCAGCAACATTGGTATCCGGGCATAACTGTAGAGAACGGCTAATGGTTGCTGGACAAATAACTCTTGTCCGAATGGGCGAATCAAAAATTCTAGCAATCGCCGCCGCGAAATCATCCCAACAAACTTTCCCTGTTCTACCAAAATTACTCCTGGTAGCAGGGGGTATTTTTCTAAAAAACTAGCCACTTCTATGCCAGTGTGATTGATTTCCACTGGGAAGTTGTACATTGGTAGTTCTTGGAGTGTTGAATCTAAACCGAGATCGCGATCGCTACCAACAGACAAAAATGGCGGTGAGATTTGGCTACTGAGTTCTTCTGGCACTAGACACCCTGATTTTTACAAACATTGGTAAACAATAAGTTAATATTTTACATTCTGCCACCCTCGAAATCTGGTTTCGGTTTAGGTAAGTAACTATGCAGAATTAATTACACAATGACATTGTGTAATTAATTTTGTTTAACTACTTATCTAGTCTAACTAGTACAGCTATTTATTCTGAGGTCTTTTAAGCCCATATCCTAAAATTACTAAAGTCAAGTCTAAACTTAGCTTTCACGTTACTGGTAAGAGCGATCGCAAGCTAAACTTAAAAATAACCTTTACAAAAAATGCAAAGGTAGCGTTATGACCTCTATAAGCAATCCACCTACCGCCCTTACTCCTTTCCCCGACCATACCCAGCTTCCCGACTCTGACGGTACTTTTGTGAAGAATTGGCAAGAGCATCCCCAAAGCCTTCTATTAACTGACTCCATTACACCTATCCTCAAGGAATTAAATCCTGAAGAGCAATATTGTATTGGCCAAGATTTAGGCATTTACTGGCGCTTGACCGATCCCCCTGAAAAAGGTGCAGAAGCACCAGATTGGTTTTATGCACCAAATGTACCATTTTTACTGAATGGGCAAACGCGACGTTCTTATGTATTGTGGCAAGAGTCTATTGCCCCCTTGATTGTCCTAGAATTTGTCTCTGGAGACGGTAGTGAAGAACGAGATAAAACTCCTTGGAAGGGTAAATTTTGGGTTTATGAGCAGGTGATTCGTCCCCCCTTCTACGGCATTTATGAAGTGAGTAAAGCCAGTATAGAAGTTTATCATCTAATTGAAGGACAGTATCATATTTTACCAGCAAATGAACGAGGACATTATCCTATCGTTCCTTTGGGTGTTGAATTAGGCTTATGGCAGGGAGTTTATCAGAATGTGGAGTTACCCTGGCTGCGTTGGTGGGATTTACAAGGTAATTTGTTGTTAAGTGGCGATGAAAGAGCAGAACAAGAATCCCAAAGGGCAGAACAAGAATCCCAAAGGGCAGAACAAGAATCCCAAAGGGCAGAACAGGAACGCCAAAGAGCCGATCGCCTAACTGCCCAATTGCGATCGCTTGGCATTGAACCAGAAGCCTGATATCCTACTTATGAATTACGAATTACGAATTACAAATTACGAATTAATTAAATCTGTGGCTTAATTTGTTTAGACACAAATTTTACTGCTATTGGGGTAATCACGATGACAAATAGACCTCCTTCCGAACCGGAGTCATCCCAAAAAACTGCCCTTGGCTTTGATGAATTTATAGCCATTCTGGTTGCCTTGACCACCATCGGAGCGATTCTTTTTTGGTCATTGTCCCGCAGGGATTCTAGCTGGAACTTAAACGGGCTGCTGTCGGCTTCTTCCACTGCGTCACCTAGTGTTCAACCAAATGAATTATTGCCCTCTCTGACTCCCAATGCAGTCCCCAAAAACGTTTTGCCCTATTCTCCACCTGATGCTGTTGTTGAACCCAAAGCACCTTCATTTCCAACTAACAGCACAACTCCTTCCCATGCAGTGCTGCCATCTACTCAGGTAATCCCCACTCAACCCCCACAACCACAGACACCTGTACCCTCTTCAGCAGTGCTTGAGTCATCAATTAAAGCATCAGCAGCATTACCTTTAGTAACTCCGGCAAAACAAAAATCTATTATTCCGCCACCAATTGCATTCAACGATGTACCCAATAACTTTTGGGGTCGGCGTTTTATAGATGTTCTTTCTTCCCGTGGTATTCTCAAGGGATTTCCTGATTATTCTTTTAGACCAAATCAGCCCGTAAACCGTGCTGAATTTGCTGCTATTGTACAAAAAGCCTTTGACCAAGAACCGTCTAAAACTGCGATCGCATTTCAAGATGTACCGACAAAATTCTGGGCAACTCCAGCAATTGACCAAGCCATCAGTACTGGATTTCTCAAAGGCTATCCGAAAAAAACCTTCAGACCCCAACAAAATATTTCACGAGTGCAAGTTTTAGTTGCCCTTGTTAGTGGGTTGAATTTGAAAGCACCCACTTCCCCAAATCAGATTTTAAGTGTCTACAAAGATGCTAAAGATATTCCACCTTATGCTATTAGCAAAATAGCTGCTGCTACAACTAATGGTCTGGTAGTTAACTATCCCAATCCACAAATTCTTGCTCCCAACCAAGTAGCTAGTCGGGCGGAAGTAGCGGCAATGATTCATCAAGCTTTAGTAAAACGGGGCAAGTTGGAGGCAATTACATCTCCAAATATAGTGCGTAGGCATAGCCCATTGTAGGCTTCGCCTAGCCCATCTCGATAAATAAATTTCGCGCACTCTAAAGGTTCAACGAAGAGGCTCTTTGCTGGGGGCAGGGGGCAGGGGGTAGGGAGCAGGGGGCAGGGAGTAGGGAGCAGGGAGCAGGGAGCAGGGAGCGGGGGGGGAATGACCCCTGACTCCTGGCGTGTAGCGGAGCGGAACATGAGTCTGAGTCCCCTACTTCTGTTAAGTAGTTTTCGTAGCCTTCGGGAAGCTAACGCAACAGATGGGGTTGAATCCCCCTTTCTGTTCCATCCCCCTTGCTCCCCACTCCCTGCTCCCCTGCCTCTTTTTCAATTGTCCACAAGAGGCTCGTTTTAAAAATAATTCATAATTCCTAATTAGCAATGCCAAAATCCTCTCTATTTCTCCTCTCTGACGCACTATTACTAAAAGTGTTGAACGCCACTAATTTTTAAAACATCAGTCATGGTTGCACAATAATTTGGTAAGCCAAAACTATTAGGATTGATGAAATTCTTATAGGTAAAATGCCGATACTTCATGCAAAACCGATCCCAAGCGGCCATCTGAATGTGGAACAGAACAATAATCAAGTTAGCCAATGCTAAAGATATGGGAATGCGAAAGTAAATCTTTTTCCCCAGATAAGTACAAACTTCTTCCACTGCTTGATTAGCTGTTAATGGTGCTTGACCTAAAACTAATCGACGTGGTTGATCGTTTTCAGAAGGATGATCGATTAAATATCTTACTACAGTGGCAATATCTCGTCCGTGGATAAAATGAAAACTACCATCTGCATCAAGAAAGCGAATTAAATTAATATATTTTGTCACTTCTGGAATGCCAGAGGTGACAGCAGAATAGGGTTTATTCGCATCACCGCCTAAAACTACAGTGGGAAATACTGTGGTAATTTTGGGTGCGATCGCTAATTGTTCTTTTTTATGTAAGCACTCATATTTAGAACGGATATAATCTGTCCCGATTTCCCCGGCTTCTTTTAATGGTTGATTGTACCGATCCAAAACGCTAGCTGTCGAGAAATAAATCACCTGCTGGCAACGGTCTGGATCTAGCAGTTCGAGCAATTCTATAGTTTTGACGACATTAATATCAAATGTCTCATCACCACCCCAAGCTGTGGCTGTGAGTACCGCCGTATCAATTGTGGATAGCAAATTGGCAAACTGGCGAATATTTTGCATATCACCTTGCAAAACGTTGATACCTGAACGGGCCTTAGTATCAACTTGCAGTTTACTTGGGTTCCTAACTAACAGATACAGTTCGTGATTCGTTTCCTTAATTAAGGCTTCTGTTAAATAATGACCCACACAACCACTTGCACCAGTCACTAAAATCCGTTTCTGGCTCATAGAAAATTTTTAAAAGTAAGGAGTTAAAATTGAAGAGTTAAAATTGAAGTTAAAAGTTCCAAATCAGGAGTTATTAATAAAGTTAGGAGTTAGAAGTGAGGAGTTAAGAATAAAAAAATAACTTTGTACCTCGCAACTGATAACTTTATAGTTTATAACTCCTAACTCATAACTCATAACTCATAACTCTCAAGCCTTAACTCCTGCAAGATCAAGTTCCTTTGCCGTTTCAAAGAAGAAAGCAACATTTTCTTCGGGAGTTTCTGGGAGAACACCGTGACCGAGATTGAGAATATGACCCCAATTGCCAGCTTTGCGAACGGTATCAAGAATGCGATCGCGGATAAACTGTTTAGAGCCGAACAGTACGCCAGGATCGAGATTTCCTTGAACTTTGACTTGTTTGCCTAATCTGGCTCGTGCGTCCGCCATATCTACTGCCCAGTCTACACTGACAATATCAGCGCCAGATTGTCCCATTCTTTCCAACACACCGGCACTACCGCTAACTAGCAGAATCAAAGGTGTATCGGGGTGGGTTTGCTTGACTTGCTGGAAAACTCGTTGTTGATAAGGCAGAGCAAAGGTGTCATAATCTTGAGGACTCAATTGACCCGCCCAAGAATCGAACATTTGCACAACTTGAGCGCCAGAGTCAATTTGATAGCGGGCATAGATGGCGATCGCATCTGCTAATTTAGATAACAGTTGATGCAATATCGTCGGGTCTGAAAATGCCATGTTTTTGATGATGGAATAGGTTTTAGAACCTTTTCCTTCCACCGCATAAGCTGCTAACGTCCACGGCGCACCTACAAAGCCCAACACCGTTGATTTATCGCCTACTTCCGAACGCAGCGCTTGCAAAATTGTCTTGATAAATGGAAGGGCTGCTTCTGGTTCTAAAGGACGCAGAAGATCGATTTGCTCTTGAGTGCGGAGGGGCGAGTGAATGATTGGCCCTTTACCTTCGGCAATATCCATGTCAATGCCCAAACCAGGTAATGGGGTGACAATATCAGAAAATAAAATTACTCCATCTGGCCCAAAGGCTTTCCACGGTTGCAAGGAAACTTCAATTGCTACATCTGGAATTTCGGAGCGATCGCGAAACGAAGGATACCGATCTCTTAAGTCTCGATATGCTTTCATATATCGTCCCGCTTGTCGCATCATCCATACAGGGGGACGATCTACTACTTCACCACGAGCAGCCCGTAAGAGATGAGGAGTTGTTGAAGAAACACCCATTTATCACTTCATCCTAAGTCACAATTTTTATGCCACTGTTTAGCTTATCATTCCGGGATTACGCTTTTTCAGTAGGTTTGCAGTAAAAGAGCTAGTCGCATTACACCAAAGGGCATTCGGGAGTCGGGAATAGAATAAAACAAGAATTAACAATGAAAGTGGAATATAAAAGAATTTCGCCACTCTTTTGTGTTTTCTCCACTCCCTACTCCTTAACTTATTATGCAAACTGACTCTAACAGTCCCGATGATGTTGCATCTACTAATAATGAGCCTAACTCAGGAAAGTTTTTGATTCCGCGATCGCAGCGACAGAGGTTCTTTCTTCAGTTTACCTTAATGACCCTGATCGGATGGGTTGTGGGTGGCGTTGCTAGTATTGCCTTAGAGAAAATTATTCTCCAAAGCTCACCTAGTATTGCTCTCCAGCCACAAATATGGAGTATTTTAGTCAGAAGTCTCAGTAATGTTGTATTTGCCGTGATTTTTGCTGCTGACCAGAGCCTTGTCATTTACCGATATCTACCTGGTTGGCAATGGATATTTGCTACTAGCATTGGTTGGCTGATTGCCAACGGCGTTTCTACAGCCTGGATTAACTATATTTCAACTATTGCCTCATCATCTCCTGAAGAAACTTTTATTTTTGAATTTCTATCTGCGATCGCATATATAATTTCTGGTATTTGGCTGGGACTTTGCCAATGGCTGGTACTAAGACGATATACAATCGGGATTTGGTGGTGGAATTTTTTACCCTCAATCTCTTTCTTCTTAATCACTATTTTGGTTTGGTTGCTTTTTATTGTGCAAAATTTGATTCCCGAAGCCAACCGGAGCCTCATATTGTATTGGAGTGGACAAGGATTTACAGCACTAATTTTGGGGATTGTACCAGGAATTGGTTTGTGTACCTTGAAAAGAAATTTACATCGTAAAACTGGAATTACTATAGGGACTTCCAAATAAAAAAATATTCCAAAACTGACGCAAAAATCCTCTTAATCTCTCCTCTCTCTGTGTTCTCTGCGCGGCAGTCGCTTATGGGGGAAACCCCCAAGACCGCGCTGCATTGTCTCTGTGGTTCGTTTTTTGGGATAATTCATTCCTTGGAAATCCCATATAACCAATTGAAAAAGGCAGAAGGTTCTTTTCAGGAGGGGTTTGAATCCTCTTCTGAAAAGAAGCCACCAGGACAATATTCGCGTATATGTCGCAACTTCATCGAATGTAGCCGAAGAATGAAGCGCCCCATCCAATCAAAGCACTACCAAAGACTAGCCATATAGAATTAATACCTACGTGAATAGCTAAAATAGCTGAGACGATCGCGATCGCCAAACCGAGAAAATCGACAAATGGGGATTGTGGTAATGTTAAAGTAGTTATCCCCAGTTGTAGAGTAGTAACAACCATTAACGCTACAGCACTAACATTCACAGCATCCAAAAATGCTCTAGTCCAAGAAGAGGCCCGTAAGCGTGGGATTAAGGGATTCAGGGCAGCAACGAAAACAAAAGAAGGGAGAAAAATTCCGATTGTGGCAACAATTGCGCCAGGTATGCCCGCAATGATATAACCGATAAACGTAGCTGTAGAAAGTACTGGCCCAGGAGTAAATTGACCAATTGCGATCGCATCTAACAACTGCTGTTGTGTTAACCAGCCATATTCTTGAACTAATCCTCCTTGGAGAAAAGCCACCAAAAGGTAGCCACCACCAAACAAAACACTACCGACTTTCAGGAAAAACCAACCTAACTGCCATAAAGAAACCTTGGCTACAGTGGTTGCGGTAGCTACAGATGCAGCAACAGTAGCTGATGCCTTTAAAGTCGCACCTGTACTGAGACTAGAAATCAAAAAATTGGCTTTATCTCCTAGTTTGTCGTTTTTATCGCCAGAATGTAACCATACCATGCCCAACAATCCCCCTATTAATAGGGCAATTACTTCATTTAATTTGAATAAAAACGTCATTAATGCCACACCTAAAGCAATCACCAGTAATTGGCGAGTTTTCACGGCCTTTTTTGCCAAGCCCCAGAGGGCATTGATGATGATTGCTAAAACAGCTGGTTTAATGCCATAAAGTAAGGGAGCGACTTGAGGTAGAGTGCCATAGTTAACATAAATCCAAGCAAACCCAGCAGTAATTAGAACCGCAGGTAAGACAAAACAAATGCCTGACACAATCAACCCCAGCCATCCTGCATAGATGTATCCTATATGGATAGCCATTTCTGTGGAATTTGGGCCAGGAATTAGGTTAGTTGCACCCAGCAAATCCAGAAAATGATCCTTTGTCAACCACTTACGCCGCTTCACCACTTCATCTTCAATCATGGCAATATGGGCAACTGGGCCCCCAAAGCCAATAACACCCAGTTTAAAAAACAGTTTGGCGAGTTCGCCCAAACGACTTGGTACTGAGTTAGTCATTTTTGCTAGGCAATATTTCATCCAGTTCTAGACTATTCTTAAAAGATTAAGGCTAACCTTTTCAGGGTGGGTAGCAATTTTACTGAAAAAACTCTCTTTAACCTCTTGACTCTATGCGCCAATAAAAGATTTTCAACTGCTCGATACGCGGGGGTGCAGAGATAAAAAAGAGATTTTACGAGTCACCTTGAAAAGGCTTAGTTATTGCAAGAATTACTAACTTTTCTCTGCTTGCTTGGCAATATACTTCTCAAGTAAGAATTGCTTGAGGTGCGGTTGTTCTAAGTTTAAACCAAGCTCTTGCGCTTTCTGACTAATTTCATCATAGGTCAGACCTTCGCTAATAGCATTGGCAATTAAGGCAATACCACCAGCCCTTGCCCCAGCCGCACAGTGAATTAAAATTGGTTTGGGTAAGTTCTCAATCTCCTGAATTGCTAACTCTGTTAGTTCTTGATTTGGTTCTGAAGGCTTTAACGGGACATTGGCATATTGCAATCCAGCAGCCTGGGCTTGCTGTTGTTCGTCACTCAGAAAACCTGCTTCATCGGGAGAACGCAGGTTCAACACAGACTTAAATCCCTCTTTGGCTGCCTGTTTTAACTCTTCAGGAGTGGGTTGTCCAGTAGCGCTCAAGTCTTCGCTAACTTTTTTAGTGTTACTCATTATCTTTAAGTACGCTATTTCGATAGACTTATCGTATTTTATTTCAGGAACTACTTATATCATGTTTGGATAACAACTTGTCAATTGTGTACCCCTTTAGAGGACGAGCTACGCGTTGGCGCAGCCTCTTGTAGAGAAATGTCTCCAATAGTTGCAATTGCAGAGACTTTGTAATTGTCACTTCTTTGAAGAGAATTCAGGAGTGCTGAGTAACCAAGAGAGATAAATCTAGAGAATTGAAGTAAGGACGCATTAAATATGCGCTACGCATCTCGAAATAAATATTTATTTCTTTTTCCTTGGCTTTTAAGCAGTTGCTCTCAAACCTTCTGAAATGAAGTGCGATTATTACTTTTTTTACTCTCAGCCGAGTTACGGGCTAAACGCCCGGCTATTCGCGTACAGCACTCAGCACTGTTTCGGTGACAAAAAGTTACGAATTAGTTAAAACGCGACAGATTCAGCTGTACCTTTCAAAGGGGTAATTGTGTAAGTCTGTATTTGCCCTTGGTTAAATTGCGGAATTGGAGAAAAGCGGTTGATTGTTGTGATGCCATTAGTTTCAATTGGGGCTTGATAGGCTGTCCCTAAATTTATACTAGGTATAAGCAAACTAAATGTAGTGGAACCAGTATCCACTGTTCTGCGGATGGTTACAGTCACTAATGTGCCGATTTCCGATTTCGCAGTCCGAATCTCATCTCCTGAAAAATCTAATGTTTGTTCCTTGTCTTCATAGTGGAAAAGTGGCTTCCCAGTAAAGCTTGATGTTGAGTAAGTAACTTTGATTTGGTGTCCTCCTTGATAACCAGAGAGATTGTACAAGTTTGGTGTCTTTGTTACCGCATAAGATGGGATTGTAGGTATTGCGGTTAAGGTTATACCTAATGCGAATGAAGCAATTAAATTTCTTGTTTGCATATTTGAAATATTGATCGCTATTTTGAGTGAGATACCTGGTTTGAAAGGTTTGACTATAAGTCTTTAAATGATTTTAAGGGTTGACTTTCTTAATCCAGTGTAAAATGGAATACATTGTAAAGCTTATTAATATACTTGCAATTATTTTTGATAATTAGCTAAAAACTTTACATAGCCTCTGGCTATCAAGTCAAAAGTTAGTATAAGTTATTGCGGCATTACTGAATCGAGCTATGAACTTGAATATAGAGACGTAAAATTTTACGTCTCTACAAGGATTTTTCACCGCAATGCACAATCAATCGTTTTCATACCGCAATCAGCAACGCCGTTATTGCCAGTAGATGTTTGATGATGTGGCGATGTCTGCGACAAGTTGCCAAGAATGTCTACAATTATACAGAAGACATCTCCATAAATTAAATATGTTTTATCCACAACCCTTGTAGACAAGTAGTTAGGTTTATTTTCACCGATTTATATCATGTCCGCCAAATTACTTACGATATGTCATTGCGATCGCAATGAAGTGGAGCGAAGCAATCACCAGGACTCTGCGTTCGCGAAGCGTGTCCAAAGGACTTATGCTTCACTCCGTACCCTTCTCCTTCGGAGACGCTATTCGCGAACGGGTTCTCCAACGGAGTACGCAATGACAAGTGTTTAACCGGACATGATATTACTTAGGATTAATGTTGCAAGCTTACCTTTTTCTTAAGTTGTCACCAATGGGCAGTGGCGGGAAATATCTACAAGGATGCTGCGCCTCTTGAATTCGCAGCGGCCAAATAAAAAAAGTTTCCAGATATAACCTGGAAACAAGATAGATTTTAAATTGGTGTTTATCTCTAGTTTGATTTTCCTTGTTAATGCATTTCGTCGTATTCTGGGGCTTCAACTCGTCTTGCTTCCATCCGTGAAGCAGGGAGAAACTCAGCACGACGGACTGGAACCAAGGGCGGTGTGTTTCCTTGGTAGGGGTGAATCACTTGTACAGTACGGGCTGGGCGCTGCCGTGGCGAGAACAAAGCCAATACTCCAGCGACGACAACACCACCACCAATAGTCAGAGTTGCACCACCTACAGCCCAAAGCATAGGTGAAGACCACCAAGCAGCATTTTGCGGCTGGAGTGCTGTTACTTTTTGTTGGTTATACTGCTGGGCTTGTTGCCACTGTTGCTGAGTATTGAAATTTTGAATTTGGGCTTGTAACTGTTGAATTTGCACCTTCTGCTGTTCATTGTCGTTTTTAAAACGCTCCAACTGCATCTGCGTGTTCAGCTTCTCCATCTCTAGGCGCTGGTCAGCACTGGTAGCGGTTGGTGACTGACTGGTAGGATATATTGGTTGCCCATAAGGGCCGTAAGGATACATTTGTGGCTGTATTCCCGGCGCTACTACAGTCCCTGGCATTTGCGGAGCAACAGCAAAGTTAGATTGTAGGGGGGTATTTGTTCCTTTGAGCAATACGAGAGCCGCCAGCCCAGCTACGGCGACCCCGCCGATAAAAGCCATACTCTCACTCATCGCCTTTGCTCCTTAATTGCGACGTAACTATAACCATTTGTGACTGACTCACTCTCACACTCATAAATTATGCCTACTTGAATTCACATAATACTCAAACTATAAGCGACCGGATCCGCTAGTTTTTTTACATCATGATATCTGATGTTAATATTCAAAACCATAATGGTCAAATTGTCTACCAAAGAACGGTAGAAAAACTACGCTGTTATACTTTTTAATCTACTTTTCCCGTCTAATCAAGAGGAGTATTTGTGCTGGTGTTGGTGGTGTTGATAGCTGTCTTGAGACTTTGGCAAAATTGGGCGATCGCATTTAGTCCTTCCTCTGGTGTCCCTTGGGCTAACCGTTTCACAAAAGCACTGCCCACAATCACTGCATCTGCACCCCATTCTCTTACCTGACGGGCTTGTGCTGCTTCAGAGATGCCAAAGCCGACACCGATAGGTTTCTCAGTAACACCACGAATTTGTTTGAGTAAATTGGATACGCGATTTTCCACTTGCGATCGCATTCCTGTTACCCCGGTAACAGTGATCAAATAAATAAATCCTTGGGAAGAACGAGCGATCGCTTCTATTCGTTCATCTGAACTCGTGGGAGCTATGAACAAGGTGAGATCAATTCCGATGGCGCTAGCTGGTTGGAGCAAGCTTGCGGCTTCTTCTAAGGGTAAGTCTGGTACTACCAATCCCGCTACGCCAGCCGCCGCAATTTCCTGGAGAAATTTGTCAATTCCTCGGTGCAAAATTGGGTTGTAATAAGTAAATAGGACAATGGGCGATCGCAGTTTGGGAGTAATCTCTTGCAACATTTCCAGCACCTGCTCCAATTTTGTCCCCCTTTGCAAGGCGCGGGTAGCAGCAGCTTGAATCACTGGCCCATCAGCCAGAGGATCGGAATAGGGTATACCCAGTTCAATAATGTCGGCTCCATTACGATCTAGAACCTGCAACGCTTTTGCGGTTGTTTCTAAATCTGGATCTCCAGCAGTAATAAATGGAATCAGAGCGCACTCATGATTTTGCGCCAGGGTTTCAAAGCAATCAGAAATTGCAGTCATTTCGTGAAGTGTTAATAGATTAGTGGTCATTGGTCAGTGTTCAGTGGTCACTTAGTCATTAGCTTTGGGCAAGTTACAAATGACAAATTACAACTGACCAATGATAACTTTACACCTGAGATTGCTCTTCTTGTTCTATTTCAGCTTGAATTCGTGCAAGTTCTTCGGGAGTAAGCTCATCTAGCCGCTTTTGCAGAAAGTCTTGCTCATACTGTTCCCGTTGTTGGTGGTAGGTCATTTTTTGTCCCACCGCACGGAAAAAATAGGTCGCTAACCAGCCAATTAAACCACTAACTAGTAAGACTTGGCTCCATATACCAGCTTTCTGATTATCCAAACCGACTAGCTGCAATCCTATATAAGCCAAGCCGCCGGCAAGAAAAACACCTAAGCCAATTCCAATAGCGTCAATCCGTCGCATGAGAGTTATGACCTACCAATTTCGTTAAACTTGAACTTGTCGCCGTTGGGGTCGGAAATTTGCAAACGGCGATAGAACCAACAAACCCGGAAAGAAGAAAAATACCAAAAAGTACATCAATAAACGCTCGATGGAGCTAGCTACATACCAACGCTGCTTCAGGTAGAACAATACAGCAATGGGGATTACCAGAAGGTAAGCTCCAGCCAAAATCAGATACAGCAGGGCGACAATCATAACTTTTTTGGTCTAAGCATCTGTTTTCCATCATAGGCTGAACAGCCAATCTGAGGGAAGTATAATCACAATCCTTTCAAGATAACTAAGCCAGAATTCCTTTTTTATATCCAGATTGATTGACAACAGGTAATATTATGCTACTATCGTAAATCTGCCAGCAAATAAATGCTTTAGCCACACCAGAGAGAAAAGTAATCTAGGTTGATTACGAAAAAAACTTCCGATTTAGGAAGCGATCGCACAATCTAAAAAAAATATTTTCAATCTAGTTGGACAAAAGACACAATTGATGGTGGAATAGATAAGGCGGTATTTGATGCCTCCAAAAAATAACTAGATTTATACTAGTTACTTAGCAAACACCTGCGGGGGTGTGGCGGAATGGTAGACGCTACGGACTTAGATAACTGAGCCTTGAAGGAGAAATCCCTCAAGTGGAAGCTCTCAAACTCAGGGAAACCTAAATCTGGTGACAGACATGGCAATCCTGAGCCAAGCCGAAGAAAGTCATGAGTGTTGAGTGCTGAGTAAATTTAAAACTCTTAACTCCTAACTCATAACTGTTCGGAAGGTGCAGAGACCCGACGGGAGCTACCCTAACGTTAAGTCGAGGGTAAAGGGAGAGTCCAATTCTCAAAACCTGATTTGGCTATTGCCATCAGGCAGCAGTGAAAACTGCGGGAGGATGAAAATCCGTTGACCGTAATAGGTCGTGTGGGTTCAAGTCCCTCCACCCCCACTAAAAATTAAAAACGCCAAAAAGCTGTTTGTAACTTAAAGGATAAAGTAGGCGCAGTCACTTAAACTGGTATCTATAGATATTTATATCATCAATAAGAGACTGTTTATATTGAAAGCCTAGATTTGTGGTAAAGGCAATTGATTTCCCAAATCCGTGCCTCTGAATCAAGTCGGCGAATCAAGAATAGTGGTAAGTAGTTGGATAAAGATATTTACAGTCATTGCGAGCACAGCGAAGCATAAGTCCTTCGGACGCGCTTCGCGAACGCAAGGGTTGGGATTGCTCATTGCGCTATCTCTACGAGACGCTACCGCGAACGCTTCATTTGCAATGACATTGTGTAATTAATTCTGTCCAAGTAGTTATCAATGTTCGGGGCGACTATGCTAGTCGCCAAATTAGAAAAAGTATTCAATTCGTACCTTAATACGGTTTGGTTAAGGTTATTTGATGAAAATAATAGATCCCAAATCCGCGATAAATCGCCGTCAGGATGAAGGACTGATGATTGAAAAGACGGCGATTTATCGCGTCTCTTACCTTAATCGAACAGTATTGATTCGTATCTCACAAAAGGAGAAACGCACCTTATTTCCTAATAAAAAGTCATAAGCATCTCAAAAATATCTAGATCGCCGCAAAACTTAATGAGTTTATAAACAGAATAAATCAACTATGCCCAAAATTATAACTTAGCTTATCTCAAACTGGCTAACACTCTTTGGCAACTTCGTATTAGAACTGCTGAAAGTACTTTTGTATAAGATTAATTATACAGTTGCGATCGTAATGTTTTATAGCAGCAGCACGAGCTTCATTTCCTAGCTGCTCGCAAAGAAAATCATTTCTAAATAATTCTAGGCAAGCCTGGGCAAAATCTTCAGGCTGATCTCGAAGCATATATTCTTTCCCGTCTATAATTTCTAGTCCTTCTGCTCCAACGCTAGTTGAAACAATTGGTTTTCCATACGCTGCTGCTTCGATGAGTTTAAGTCGAGTACCACCTCCAGATAAGATTGGGCAACAAACCACGCGAGTTTGGGCATAAAGAGCATCTATATCTGTGACAAAGCCTGTAAATTCAACTCCAGGAATATTATCAGTATAAGTACGAATATTCTCTGGATTCTTGCCAGCAATAATTAAGCGTGCTTCTGGCTGCTCTTGATAAATAAGCGGCCAAATTTTCTCTATCAAGAAATTAGCGCCAATAACATTATTAGGTGATTGGTGATAATTTCCTAAAAACAGCAAATTTGGGTTGCTAGGAAGCGAACTTTTTTCCGTCGGGATAGTCACAGCATTTGGTACTGTTTTAACCTGAGACTCATTAAATTTTTCTGAAATATATTTACGATCGATCTCAGAACAAACAAATGTTAAGTCTGAAATTGCAGTAGCATGAGCAAGTAGTAATTCTTTATAAATACTCTGAAAAAATAAAATAGGAACTGATTTAACATTCTGCCAGGGATTCTCTAAATAACGTAGCTTAGATATCCATAGTCTCTTGTAATAGTCAGTGTGATAAACATCATCAACATCAAAAAAAATATTGGGGAAGTTATAATCAGTACCTAATGCTGGGAGAATTGATAGTAATCTATTAAAGAATACTATGTCAGGTTTAATTATTTGAACTTTCTCTTTTAAAACTCTAGTTTCTAATGATTCTCTGCTAGCAAGCAATCTTTTCTGATTGTAATAACTCAAAGTTAAATCTATTGATTTTCTTACAAAATTACCTCTCATTCTATATGGACAAAGATATAGGCTAACCTGTTTATTGAATTTATTGCTTAAATTTGTTTCTATTTGAGTAGTTGTTTCTAATTTTAAATTTTCTTGTCCGTCATTAATATAGTAAAGGATGTGGATCTCAGAAATATCCTTGAGTGCATCGATAAAGAGTTCTATGCGTTTAAACCATCCATGTTTATCAGTTTTATCATCAGTTGGTAAGTGACATGTAACAATTAAAACTTTCATATATATCCTTCTAAAATAGTTTCTGTGCAAGATATTTTTCTCTCGATTAAGAGTCTAAACTTCAAAGCAAATTTGTATTTTACTTATTTAGGTAATTCATTAAATATAATACCTTTAATGCTTTCTCTGGACAAGTTGTGACTTTGGTCACAGGGGCAGCACAGCGATATTGACGAGGTGGGATAACTAGATCCGGCGGCGGTGGCACGAATACTATCAATCCACAGTTGTTGTGCTAACTCATGCCATGCTTGTAATTGTTCAAGGATAGCCACGATCGCTCTCTTCCTGGTATGGGAAATAAGTACAGCATTCACATCCTAGTCAACAAGAACAATTTTTTGCTCTAACAAATGATAGAGTTAACAGGCAGAAATTTTTTAACTTTCAAGCTCTATTTTAAGTACTTGCAAAGAAAAATATTTTTCCCCTACCTGCTGCTGTCGATTTTTCAAATAGAGCCTTCGCCATCTATGACTAATACTACCGAACCTTCAAATCAGCCATTACGAAGTGCATTCAAAGCCTCATTAGCTTCAGCTAAAGGGAAGAGACTTTTTCTACAAATCTACTCTTTGTAATCTTTAGAACTTTAGATATATACAATTAGATATAGAGTTAAATATTATAAATACATCTATCTAAATAGTTAAATAGTCAACAGAAATTTCAATAAATCAATCTACCAATTATATTAGATTCCTTCTTAATTATGGAAAGACGCTTTCATCTATGGGAAATGGTAAATTAGCTGGAATCAAGGGGTAAAATAGCAAATATACTCCCAATTACAGATTTATTTCAGTTAAAACTGTGACCAAAGAGGGTAGTCTGACAAGACTGCTTAAACACTACAAAAATGAATTTCACCCATTGACTAAGTCTGTGGTGCAATGGCGAAAGCTTATTAAATGAGTCAATCTGTTTATAGATATTATTGAGGCATTGAGTCAAAAATTTTGGTTAATAGTATCTAACTTAGCTACTAAGAATTAATAACGGAATGGCGCTAAGACTCATGTGAAACGCTTAAACAATTTCGCACAAGTGCGTACAGTATTCTTGGCTTTGCCGAGAATGCCTTATTTGACTTGATAAGTAGTCGGACAAAAATATTTACTGTCATTGTGAGCGATCGCGGAGCGTCTCGTAGAGAGGCTTACCCCTGCTACGCGGAGCGTCTCCAAGAGTTGCAATCCCAGCCAAGCGATCGCTACCCTTCTCTTAAAGGAGGTGCTGCTCCCTCCATTCGCAATGACATTGTGTAATTAATTCTGTCTGACTACTTAAAACGTAGTGGCTACTTTTCTTTCGCCAATCTGCAATTTACCACTAGTTTAGTATAGATTTGCTAAGAAACGACTACATTGGACGCTTCCAAATCTAAGCACTCCAGAACAGTGTGAGGGATGGAGCGATCTTTTACTATTGATGACTTGGCAATTTATGGTTAGCACGCGATTTTACCACCGACAACCCTCCATCCTGGCAAAAACCCAAACCCCAGCTGAATCCTAGACGAGTCGCTTAAGCGATCGCACAAGTTTTCACGGCAATTAGGACACCATCTGTTCCTCCCAAACCCCGTGGAAAGTCGCCTAGATGGACACAAGGACAAACTCGCACTTGTAGAATTCGTTTCCAACTGCTAAAAAAGCAACATTAAAACCAAAAGACAAATGCCACAATCTACTTCAACCTTTGATTTTTCAGGTCACTGAAGCGATCCTGTTTACTCTAAACTCCAGTTGTCTCCCTCATCTTCCCTACTCAAAACTCCTCACGCTACTAAGCCAGAACGTAAGGCCCTGACAGCAGCTTGGGTACGGTCATCGGCACATAATTTATTTAGAATATTACGAACATGGGTCTTTACAGTACCAACTGTAATATAGAGTTTCTCGGCAATTTGTCCATTACTACACCCAGCTACAATCAACTCCAGAATTTCCAATTCTCGTTGAGTGAGAGGGTATGTTTCCAAAACTTGCTCGTATTCTGAAGCTAGCGCCTCAATTTTTACAGTCTTCGGCTTATCAGAATTCTGGCTTTCTCCAGGAATACCTTGTCGCATTTTCCGCAATACCACGTTGGCAATTGCTGGATCAATCCAAGAGTTACCGCCGTGAGTTGCTTGGATTGCCTCAGTTAATTTACTGATGCTTGTTTCTTTCATGTAATAAGAATCAGCACCCGCCGCGAACGCTGCAAGTACAGCATCTTCTGTATGATCCATTGTTAGGATCAAAATTTTCGTTGTCGTTTGCCCCGTTTCAGCCTGGTGGCGTTTGAATTTACGGGTAAGTTCAATACCATCCATGTCAGGCAAACCAATGTCTACAACAGCTACATCTGGCTTTGCCGTTTCTAAAAGCTTTAGACCTTGGGTAGCATTTGCTGCTTCACCAATTACTTTCAAGGCGCTGTGAGATTGTAATGCCGCTCGTAGCCCCATTCGTGTTAAGTCGTGATCTTCAATTAAAATAATGCTTATTTCATTCATTGCTATACTTGCTCTTATGGTGTTTGCATCTTTCAAAGTATTACCTTTTGTAAGGGTTATCTTCTTATTTTCCCAAACCAAAGATAGATGATATTTCAACCACTATGCATCCACCGAGAGAAATAATAAATCTTCTATATTTTTATATTTAGATAGAGGGCATATCTAGCTGAAGATATATAGATAGTTGCACAAAAAGTATGAAATATTGAAACGAATGCTAAATTGCTTACCCTGGGTTGCCATGTTCCCTTCGTTAATTACTAC
Organism: Nostoc sp. KVJ3; assembly: GCF_026127265.1. Classification (GTDB taxonomy): domain Bacteria; phylum Cyanobacteriota; class Cyanobacteriia; order Cyanobacteriales; family Nostocaceae; genus Nostoc. The sequence goes on along the minus strand of NZ_WWFG01000002.1, from coordinate 1,851,352 downwards.
TTATCTTGTATAAAGTTTTAAAAAAGATTACAAAAATGGATAAATTACCACAGGTCAAAATTGTGAATTTTTACCTATTATGGCAAACCTCACTTCCATTTCTCTCTCTGTGCAGAAGAGAGGCTTTGAATTTTCCTTAACCCTATAAGGATTGCAGATTAAGGGTTTAGGTTTTGGGGATTTTCCAAACAGTGCAAGTCCGCGATCGCCAGGAAAATCCTAACACAAGTCTTGCTATCGTTCAGAAAAGTGTCGAAATATCAGGAGGTAAGATTACTTGTAATTCGCAAATTCGGTATAGACAGTCCTTTCTTATTTACCCGATCTAACCAATCTGATGGGTAAAACTGCTCAAGCTTATGGTACGCAACTCTCACCAATGGCTGACGACGGTAGCTTGCTTGCTCATTTACAATTGTTTTAAGCTTGGTAAAGTATTTTATTTTACTTTATATCAGCGCTGTCTGTTTTTTCAGAGCAATAGTTTTCAGTTTGTTCATTGCTAGTTTTTTGAGAGTCATTGGTCATTTGCTAGGAGTTTAATTCCAATCCTCTGGTCAATTAACCAGATTCAGGATACAACAGATTAAATTCAACCAAAGTTAATACCTAGAATAGTCAGGAACTCCATGTCTAAGAACCATGTCATTACCCACATTGTTGTCACAGTTAAAATATTACACTCACACCCATCTCGCCCAGAACTTAAGTTTTGAGCTATTAGCCTTGGAATTATATTTCGCTGCTTATAGCAACGAAGGAAAAATTATTAGATGTGGATAATGACAAATACTAAAAACAGGAGCTTTAAAAGCCCTAATCTGACTAGATTAAGTGAAGGCTGAAAACGGAAATTTAGCTAGATATATCCTCAAGCCTTTAATCTTACCTAACTTTATGGAAATGATGAAAAGACTCAACAAGTATTGATTTGGATTCTCTGCTATCTGCCTTAGTTAATCAAGTTACAGATTTTAGATGTCCGAAAATATTATATTCTTTAGTTAGATAATCTGAAAAGAGAAATGTTATACATCAACCTATGTTTGGCGGCAAAAATAAAAACAGATGGAACAGACGGTGAAAATCTTGGTTGTAGACGATGACGAAGTAGACAGGATGGCAGTTCGTGATGCCCTGGTGAAAGCAGGTGTTCACATGGAACTGTCTGAAGTAAGCGATGGTAATGATGCGTTTTCTGCTTTAAGCACTGCTACATTTGATTGTGTTTTCTTAGACTATCACTTACTAGCCCAGGATGGTCTAACCTTGCTCCAACAGCTACGTTCTTCAGAAATTAAAGTTCCTTTAGTAGTTCTAACTGGTGAAGGAGATGAACAAAATGCTGTGCAATTAATCAAAGCTGGTGCTACAGACTATCTATCTAAGTCTAGGATATCTCCAGAAAATTTGGTACAGGTTTTGTGGAGTGCAATTCGGGTTTATCAGGCTGAAGTGCAGGTAGCTTTAGCCAATGAGCAGCTTAGAGAAAGTCATGAAGAACTCATTCGTAAGAACCAAGAATTGGAGAGACAACAGCAACAGATTCAAATGCAAAACTTCAAACTATTGGAGGCATCACGGCTCAAATCACATTTTTTGGCAACTATGTCACACGAACTCAGAACGCCCATGAGTGCTATTATTGGTTTTTCGCAAGTACTGCTGCGTCCTAAATTCGGCCAACTAACTCACCAACAAACCGATATGGTTGAGCGCATCTTAAATAATGGCAAGCATTTGCTGATGTTGTTAAATGAAGTTCTCGACTTTTCTAAGCTGGAGGCAGGACGATTATACTTCAAGACAGAAATATTTGATGTATCAAAAGTAATAAATCTGACTGTAGCTGAAATGCGTTCTCTAGCTGATGCTAAAAATCTACCATTGCTAGTGCAAAACGATTTGCAAAATGCTTTGGTATTTAACGATCCTGTTCGGATTAAACAGGTTTTGATTAACCTGCTCTCCAACGCCATTAAGTTTACTGAGTCTGGTGAGATTTGGGTTGAGGTTAAGGAACTACCTGCAAATCGAGTAGCAATTATTGTTCGGGATACAGGTATTGGCATAGCACCCAGAGATTTTAAACGCATTTTTGAAGCATTTAGGCAAGTCGATCAAACTATCACTCGCAAATATCCAGGTACAGGTCTGGGTTTGGCAATTATAGATTCGCTAGTGCGAATGATGGGCGGTAAAATTTTTCTGGAGAGTAAAGTGGGCATCGGTTCAATGTTTAAAATTGAATTACCGCGTCAAATTACATTATCAACTGTAGCAGCCAATGCTCCACCTTTTCAGTTAGATGGTGATGAGATTCTTTACTCTGCTCAAAATCCGCATCAGTCATCTTCTCAAGCTAAATCAGCACCGATAGGATATCCGAAATTTAAATTATAAATTACTTTCTAAAGAAGTTAATAAAAGTTGATAAATTATGTCTGTAGTTGAAAATAATAAAATTTATCGCATTCTCGCAGTTGATGATATTCGAGATAATCTCATTTTGGTTCAAGCAATTTTAGAAAGTGAGGGATATGAAATTGATTTGGTTTCAGATGGAATAAAGGCTTTGCAGCAAGTTGAAAAATCTCCACCCGATCTGATTTTGTTAGATGTGATGATGCCGGGGATAGATGGTTATGAAGTTACACGTCGAATTCGGAAAAACCCAGCAATTAGTTATATTCCAATTCTCTTGATTACTGCCTTTCATGAATCTAGCGTTGTCGAAGGTTTGGATGCTGGTGCTGACGATTTTATTCGTAAACCATTTGATACTGATGAACTACTGGCAAGGGTGCGATCGCTATTACGTCTCAAGCACAGTCTAGACGAACAACAAAAAATGGCTCGCCAACGCGAAGATTTTGTTTCTCGTCTGACTCACGATTTGCGAACTCCCCTAGTCGCTGCCGATCGGATGTTGAATTTGTTTGAGATGGAAACATTCTGCAAAATTTCGCCAGAAATGAAACAGGCGATCGCAGTCATGATTCGCAGTAACCAAAATTTGATGGAAATGGTAAATACCCTCCTAGAAGTCTATCGCTTCGAGGCTGGTAAAAAAACGTTGAATTGGGAAGTATGCGATTTACGTGAGATATCTCAAGAAGTAGTCAGCGAACTAAGTCCTCTAACTAATGAAAAAGGCTTGACTCTAGAAATAGATACCCGTGAATTAGATCCACTGAGTAAAAACCCTGGGATTATTATGGGCGATCGCTTGGAACTACGGCGGGTGCTAAATAATTTGATCGCCAATGCCATCAAATTTACAGATACAGGAGGGATCGCAATCCGCATTTTTGAAACATCACCTCATCCCGGAAATCAAGATTCGGTAACAATTGAAGTACAAGATACAGGATATGGGATTGCGCCCGAAGATCAGGCAACAATTTTTGAGCGATTTCGCCAAGGCAAAAATAAACGCTCAGGTAGCGGCTTAGGACTACATCTATCTCACCGCATTATAGAAGGGCATGCAGGAACTATCCAGGTTGCCTCTGAACTAGGTAAAGGTAGTTTGTTCACTGTGCAGCTACCTAAAAATACTTAAGTTCGGCATTACTGAATCGAGGTATGAACTTGAATGTAGAGACGTAAAATTTTACGTCTCTACAAAGATTTTTCATCGCAACGCACAATCGTTTTCATACCGCAATCAGCAATGCCTTAAATTCTTCTCCTTCACCTAACAGGGCAAAAGAAAGAAAAAGAGGCGTTACTGAATTCAGTTATAAAAATAAAATGATTTTGCATGATTTCCCAACCTTTATAAAGACGTTGCAATGCAACGTCTTTATAACAAAATTCATACATATAATTAGCAACGCAAAAAAAAGAAAATGAGTTAAAATTTATAATTCAAAATTATCAATGAAAACCAATACCAGCCTTGATAATTATTGTACACATCCTAGAGGAAGATGACCAGAATTGAGAAGAGCTATAAATTAATTTTGGTGTGTCGAATAACTGCTTTCTATGAAGGTTTAGCACTCCGCTAAACCTTTTTCATGTCTACTATGATGGTACGTCAATACACCAAACTACTTAAGTAAGGGAGATAGACACCATATTTCAAGTTAGGCAGATACAAAAATACCCCAATAGCGCTATCGCGCCTCAGCGATACCTTGGTGAGAGTGTAATTAATTTCGCTGAAAAGTACTTCTTAATTAGGAGATGCATATCATAGTAAAGAATGTTTAGCCTGATACTAAAGGAATAGAAAATATCATTACAATCTGCCTGGTTAGTGTTATTAAATAATATATATCAATCAGACTAATAACAAAAAAGCATTACTACCATGCGGACATCAATATTCGGATCATTCTAAGGATAGTAGAAATAACTATTTTACAAAGTTATTATTCAGCCTGTTAATGCCTGAAAAACGTGTATGCACCCTGGATATTATTCCAGGGTCTTTTTTGATGAAAACTCAGATTAGTTTCTGTAGCATGATGATTTGTAATACAAAGTAGAACTAAATTAATCTGGAATGTCTGCTTCAGCACTAAAAATATAGGTTTAGCTAAGTGCTAAACCTATTTTCTGAATCGAGTAAAGAAAAAGAAGTGTAGGCGTAGCCCGTCGTAGACATCGCTCTCGTTGATGACACTAGGTAAATTTCTATTTAAACTAACTGATTGCAAAATTATCATCAAGATTATACAGTAATTGCATTAATACGGATTTGCCATAGCTCCACAGATGTAATTCTAATATGAGGGAATAAAGATGGATACCCCTGGTCAACACCAGGGGCTTTTTATTTAGGGGCTACGCCTTAAACGTCAACACTGGACTCAACCGCGCCACAACGTCCACCATTTCTGCCTCAACTTGCACATCAATCACAGACTGAATCGGTTTGTAGGCGGTTGGTGCTTCTTCAATGCGGCGTTCTTCACGCAAGGTTATGCAGTCTATTCCGATTAATCCCAGTTCTACTTCACTTTGAGATGCACCTTTGCGGCTTAGGTCGAAGCGAGAATGAAGTCTTCCTGCCCCATGCGAGGCAGAATTGCAAAATGCCGCATTGCCTTTACCCACCATCAGATAAGAATAAGCACCCATTGAAGCAGGGATAATCACTGGTTGTCCTGCATGGGCGGGACAAGCGCCCTTGCGTGTTACCCATCCTTGACCTTCTGACAAGGTAATGTTGTGGGGCAAGTCATAAACTAGAGGTGCTTCCACATCTTTGTATACTTCCCGCAAACGCAGACGTAGCAATTCTGCTAAGAGGAGGCGATTGACAAAAGCATAGTTAGCAGCAGTTGCCTCAGCTTGCAAATAACTGGCGACTAATTCGGGGTGAGAATGAGTAGAGAGAGGAAAAATCAGAGAATCAGGGTACTTCAGACCTTTTTGCCAAGTTGCCTTAGCTTTATCTCGCCACATTCCCCCAATATACTTACCCACATTTCGAGAACCAGAGTGAATCATAAAAGCTAGTTGTCCCTCGCGTACTCCCCAAGCGTGGGCAAGGGTGCGATTCTCGACTTTATCAACTCGCTGCACTTCTACAAAATGATTGCCGCCGCCAATGGTTGCTAATCCACCATCGCGGACTAGTCCAGCATCGGGAACTAATTCTTCTGGCGCAAGTTTCCAGTTACCATCCATTGAACCACCTAAGAAGATGCGATCGCTCTCTTGGGCTAGTTGTTGCCAATCAGATTTGATTACACTACCCGTAGGCTGATCTAGCATGGCATCTAGCCAACCGAGAATTCCGTATTGAAATAGCGATCGCATTGCCTTAGCAGTCATTGTCACATCACGCGTACCAAAGAAGTAATCCCCCTTCATTTTTTCTACGAATTGGTCGCGCTTTGTCAGGAATTCGTCGATTGTCAAATCAACAACGTGTAGGCGCATTCCACAATTGATGTCAGAACCGACAGCGCCAGGAATAACCTGACCCACAGTTTCCACAATTGAACCAATGGCAACACCTGCATCACCTGGGTGAAAGTCAGGGGTAGCACAGGCACGACAAACGCATCCGCCAGATGGGTGACGGACGCTTGCCAAATTCGCTAACTGCTTCAGCGCCTTAGCTTCTACGGGGAAGCCTTCTGGTAGTAGCACTTCTGCTACAGGGGCATCAGGAGAATTAACTAAACGGACAGAATAAGTATGATTGTTGTAACTTACATCCAAACCCTGCTGCCCTAAAGCCCGCAGGAGACGTTTTAAATTTTTTGGCTGCATGAAAACTCCAAATAGAGCCTTAAAAAAGACTCTTTGTTGTGAAGAGAGGAGGAGACTTGGTTCAGCAGCCGCGTCTCAAGTATTATTTTCCCGGAACTGGGGGGAAAACAACAGGTTATATAGCTTTGATAACACATGCTTTCTCGGATGACAAGGATTTTGTAGTACGTTGTATTTTTGATAGGCAACTGTTATTCAGTCAAACCAAAGTTATAAAGAAATTTGAAGTTTAGCAAAAAACTTTTAAAATTCTCTAGACTCTCCAGCCGGCTAGAGAGTCTAGTATGAATTCAAGGGGACTTTCAACCAGTTATTTCTGAATGTTGACAGTTATCCCTGAATCATCCAACTTGGTTTGGCTAGTTTGTTCATTTTTATCCCGTAAATCTATGACTCTCCAACTCACAGTTCCTAATATGTCTTGTTCTGTTTGTGCAAGCACCATCACCAAAGCACTTCAGGCAGTGGATGCCAATGCTAGCGTTCAAGCTGATCCCACAACCAAGCTTGTCAGTGTAGAAACTCAAGCATCAGAAACAGTAATTAAGGAAGCCTTGGCTGCTGCTGGCTATCCAGTCGGGTAAAGAAAGGGAGTAGGGGGAGATGGGGGAGCAGGGGAAGCAGGGGGAGCAGGGGGAGCAGGGGGAGCAGGGGAAGCAGGGGAAGCAGGGGGAGCAGGGGAAGCAGGGGAAGCAGGGGGAGCAGGGGGAGAAAGAATAAATAACTAATGCCCAATGCCCAATTCCCAATTCCTAATGCCCAATTCGCAATTCGCAATTCGCAATTCGCAATATGGATACTCTCACACTCAAACTTCGAGGTATGAGTTGCGCTGGTTGCGCTAACAATATCGAAAAGGCAATTCGCTCTGTTTCTGGGGTGATTGACTGCAACGTTAACTTTGGAGTAGAACAAGCTGCCATTAGGTACGATCGCTCTCTAGCAAGTTTAGAGAAAATTCAAGGTGCGATCGCATCTGCGGGATACTCTTCCTATTCACTCCAGTCAGAATTACTCTCTGAAGAAGATGATGCCGAGAAAGCGAGTAGGCAAGCATTACAACGCCAACTCTTTCTCAAGGTAGTTGTGGGAGGTGTAATCAGCATTTTCCTATTTTTGGGATCGTTACCGATGATGACTGGGCTGAACTTGCCCTTAATTCCCAACTTCCTACAAAATCCTTGGTTACAGTTAGTGCTGACAACACCCGTCGTATTCTGGTGTGGTGGATCTTTTTACCGCAATGGCTGGAAAACTCTTAAGCGCCATACGGCAACGATGGACACGCTGATTGCTTTGGGTACAAGTGCAGCATATCTATGTTCTTTGTTTGTGACTGTTTTCCCGAAATTTTTTATTGCTCAGGGCTTAATCCCTCATGTTTATTATGAAGTTGCCGCCATTGTTATTACCTTAATTTTGTTGGGGCGGTTGTTAGAAAATCGCGCTAGAGGAGAAACTTCTGAAGCCATCCGCAAACTGATTGGATTGCAAGCCAGAGATGCCAGAGTTATCCGTGATGGTAAAGAAATTGATGTTCCCATCGCTGAAGTCAGAATCAATGATGTGATTTTGGTGCGTCCTGGTGAAAAGATTCCGGTAGATGGCGAAGTGATTACAGGCGCTTCGACGGTAGATGAAGCGATGGTGACTGGTGAAAGTTTGCCAGTCAAAAAGCAGCCAGGAGATGAAGTGATTGGGGCGACAATTAACGGTGCTGGTGCATTTCAGTTTCGGGTGACGCGAGTCGGAAATGATACGTTTTTGGCTCAAATCGTCAAATTGGTGCAACAAGCCCAAGGTTCTAAAGCACCAATTCAGCGCTTGGCAGATCGAGTTACGGGATGGTTTGTACCTGCTGTGATTGCGATCGCGATCGCCACTTTCGTCGTTTGGTTTAATTTCACTGGCAACTTCACCCTAGCAACAATGACAACAGTAGGTGTACTTATTATCGCCTGTCCCTGTGCTTTGGGTTTAGCTACCCCAACTTCTGTAATGGTAGGGACGGGCAAAGGTGCAGAAAATGGTATCTTAATTAAGGGTGCAGACAGCTTAGAACTAGCACACAAAATTCAAACTATCGTTCTAGATAAAACCGGCACTTTGACTCAGGGAAAACCTACGGTGACAGACTTTGTAACTGTCAACGGCACAGCTAATGGTAATGAAATCAAGCTTTTACAGTTAGCAGCAACGGTGGAACGCAATTCTGAGCATCCTTTAGCTGAAGCGGTGGTGAAATACGCCCAGTCTCAAGAGGTGAGTTTAACAGATGCACAGAACTTCAGAGCTAATGCAGGTAGTGGTGTGCAAGGAGTTGTTTCAAATCAGCTTGTGCAAATTGGTACACAACGCTGGTTAATAGAACTGGGAATTAACACCGTGAGTCTTCAGCAGTATAAAGAAGCGTGGGAAACTGATGGTAAAACAGTCATTTTGATTGCTGTAGATAGCGAACTACAAGGAATCATGGGTATTGCCGATGCCCTGAAACCTTCATCAACAGCAGTGGTGAAAGTATTACAGAAGTTAGGTTTAGAAGTAGTAATGCTCACCGGAGATAATCGTAAAACTGCTGATGCGATCGCGGCGCAAGTTGGCATCCAGCGAGTATTTGCCGAAGTTCGTCCAGACCAAAAAGCAGCGATTATCCAATCCCTGCAAGGGGAAATAGAGAAATTTTCTAATTCAAAATCTAAAATTGTCGCAATGGTTGGCGATGGTATAAATGATGCGCCAGCCTTAGCACAGGCTGATGTGGGAATTGCTATTGGCACAGGAACAGACGTAGCGATCGCAGCTAGCGATATCACCCTAATTTCTGGAGATTTGCAAGGAATTGTTACAGCGATTCAACTCAGCCGCGCCACCATCAATAATATCAGGCAAAATCTCTTCTTTGCCTTTATTTACAATATCATTGGTATTCCCATTGCAGCTGGAATTCTCTTCCCCTTCTTTGGTTGGTTACTCAACCCAATTATCGCCGGGGCTGCGATGGCTCTTTCTTCGCTATCAGTTGTTAGCAATGCTCTGAGATTGCGTAACTTTCAACCAAAAGCTATCTCATAACTGTAGGGTAATTTAGGAAATGTTCAGTCAAAAAACGCTTTGGGGAAGCCTTGTAGCTTTAGTGCTTCTCACTGGATCACCAGGTGTAACATTAGCAGAAATGCCAGCCCACTCGTCAGAGCAAAACAGCCAATTTAACCACATAGAGCAACCTTTGGCATTGAAAGTTGGTGTTGCGATCGCAGGTTTTGCCTTAATTGGACTAGAGTTATGGTGGTTTCTCCTCTATAAAAGTTCTGAATCCTAAAGTAAAAGAGGCGTTGCTGAATCGAGGTATGAACTTGAATGTAAAGACGTAAAAATTTACGTCTCTACAAGGATTTTTCACCGCAATGCACAATCGTTTTCATAGGTGCGTATACAAAAATATTTATGTCATTGCGTAGGCGGAGCCTTCCCGTAGGGTACGGAATTAAATGTAGCGAAGCATAAGTCCTTCGGACACGCTTCGCGAAGGCAAGGTCTTGGGATTGCTTCATTCCGCTTTGCTCCATTCGCAATGACAAATGTATATTTATCAAGAAAGGCAGAGGGCAGGAGGCAGAAGGCAGAAGGGAATACTGCCTCCTCCCTCTGCCTGTGACCGAACCGAACTTGGGTATAAAACCCCACTGTCTATACGGTGCTTACAATTGGTTGGGGTCTGAATCCCCAACGAAAAAGTTCCTTCTGCCCTCTGCCCTCTGCCTTCTGCCTTCTTCAATTTTGCATTATTACTTACCGCAATTAGCAACGCCGTAATAAAGAAACTGCTCGATCTTCTTTTTTTTCCGAACTGACGCAAACCTACAAGCTTTAGGTTTGTATAAGTCGTACTTCTTTATTCTTTTCTATTTCTTTGTATTCAGCATTGAGGTATTTAAATTACGAATTAAGACTTATTTTGAATAATGGGACAAATTGTATCTTTATGGTGGTCGTTGATATTCTTCCAGCCTGAAAGTAATCCCTTGATTTCAGACCGTAAAGTTAATAACTGATCCATTTGGCGGTCAATTTGCAAAAGCTTGTCTTCGAGCTTTTCTTTAATTTCACCACAGGGAGCTTGACCTTGGTCATAGACCTGAAGAATATTTCCAATTTCTTCTAAGCTAAGACCAAGATTCTGTGCCCTTTTAATAAACGCTAGACGAGTCAGTACATCCAATGAGAACTGGCGAAAGCCTCCCTCTGTTCGTCTAGAAGATTTGAGTAAGCCTAAACTCTCATAATAGCGAATTGTCCTGATAGGGATTCCGCTTATATCTGTTACCTGGCCAATTAAAAGCAGTTTTTCATCCTGAGTTAACACGGCAGACCCTCCCAACTCTTGTAACTATTATCACATATTTTAGTAGTTGCTATAGCAGTCATAAATCATTTCTGAAAACTATACATCTCTTTCTTCTTTCTTCCCTTTGCGTCCTTTGCGTCCTTTGCGGTTCGTTTCCTTCTCCATATTTTTCACGAATCAAATAGGACTGCTATAAGTCATTTGATGGTTTGGCAAAATATTGGCATCGGTAGTTTAACTTTTTATCTAATTAGAGCTTTTACTAAGTCTTGATTTTCCAAATATCTCTTAGTAATGGAAAGTAGCTATATAATCTTATATTTAGTTGACATAATTGTAACATTTTTAAATAAAATTAATTAAAGTTTTGCCTCTTGATTTTTATCTATTTATTGGATAGTCGGTTGTCATGGTACTGAAAGTAACTGTTTTTTAAAAGTTTCCATGTTACTTCTAGATCAATTGCTTCACCTCAAGTGAAACTATAAAAATGAATCTAAACTCGCAGACTTTTAGCTCAACACGTAAACCTAAAAATTTTAATAATCCAGAGCGTTTTATTGAGGGATGGTATTGGGTAATCCCCTCTCGAAATCTGCGGTTGGGTGAGGTAAAACCTGTCAAGATTTTGGGCAGAGAACTAGTAATTTACCGTGGTAAAGACAAAAGAGTAGCTACCTTTGATGCCTACTGTCCTCACATGGGCGCTCACCTTGCTGAAGGTAAAGTTGAAGGTAATGCACTCCGTTGTTTTTTTCACCACTGGAAGTTTGATGGTGAAGGGATGTGTATTGATATTCCATGTTTAGATACGCCGCCTTCCCTAAAGTTACAAACTTGGCCCACTGCTGAGAAGTACGGCATGATTTGGGTTTGGACTGGAGAGATACCACAACAACCCCTACCTTTTATTCCAGAGTTGGAACAAAAAGAGTGTGATGTTACCATCCATTCTCACTTTGTGATGAACTGTCACCCCAATGTGGTGATGATTAACGCCATCGATGCTCAACACATCAATACAGTCCACGAACTGCCAATAGAAATCATTTTTGAAAGACAAGAACTGAACGAAAATGCAATTATCTTTAGTAATATTACACCCATTAAAGATAGTTCATCTTTCATTAAGCTTATCCGTCTTGTCTACAAAAATGTCATAACTTACAGTGTTTGTTATTGGTATGGTAGCATTGGCATTGTAACACTTGGCCCCGATTTCTTTCATGTTCACACCATGTTTGCAGTTCGCCTCCATGAGGGTGGAAAAGCTGAAGGTCAAATCTTGTTAATGACTAAGAAACGTAAAGGATTTTTTGGTTGGTTATGCAATCGAATTGTTTTGTGGCTAACCAAGATTGCAGGTAAATTCTTTCTCATGGGTGACATCAAGATTGTCCAAACAATTAAGTTTGATTTAAAAACTCCCCTTAAAGCAGATCAGCCAATCATCCACTTTATTAACCATATTGAAAAACAGCAATCCCTAATGTGGGGAACTTGGCAAGAAGCGCGATCGCGCGATGTGGAGAGTAAGCCCAAGCGGGAGAGATGGCAAGATACAATGAGTAATGATTAATATCATGTCTATAATTGACCAAAGTTCTGTTGAAGGTTGCAAAGCCATCACTTCACAGGCTAATTATTTTATGGTCTATTAAACGGACATGATATAAAAACTAATAAAAGTTAAAAGTTCAACAAATTACTTTTAACTTTTAATTTATTTTTTGCCGAGTTACTAAATTAATAAAAAGAAGTGGCAAAGCCACTTCCTAATTCCCAGGTAGAACCTAAGCCATAAGTATAACGACTACAAAAATTTGAAATAGTATAAACAAACACCAATTAACTGAATATCTCTATTTTCCTTGTTTTCTAGATGAGGAAATCCTGATTTCCATGCGCCAAATAACTGTATATTTACATAAGTCTTATGGTTGCAATGCTCGCCACCAATCAGTATATTTCGTATAGCCGTTGCATCTTTGACAGTGACTGGTAAATCTGCACTTATGCCAATGAATAATGCATAACCGTTGGTAAAGGTTTGGTTTATCATGCCCTATTTTTTTGGAGGTGAGAAATGCGATCGCACAGCCTTTTGTTGTTTAATACGAATTATAGTTTGCCGCAGTAATTTTTAATTACACACACTTAGAAAATTTTAAAGCTTTTAATGACCCAAAATACTATTATTGACCAGTTTTAGCTATTTTACTGGTGTGAAAGTTGGGCTAACAAGAGGCTCTGTAGCTTTTGTAACTTTTTGTCCAGATATGAGATTACGTAATTGGGATGTCACTTGGAATAGGGATGGCGACTTTGCAAAACATTTAAGGTCTTGTACTGAGCCGTTGAAGTAGTTCAAATCAGCTCTACCGCTAACGCCAGGTACACCAGATATGTCACCGTTATATTGATGGAATAGATATTTGCCCTGCCAAGGGCTAGGAATTGATGGTTGCTGAGTTCCGTAGTGGGCAATGAATAAAGGGTAACTAGCAAAATCAGATGGATTACCAAGCTCTTGCCAGAAGCTAGGGAAAGTATAAATAATTGGTTTGATTGTCCTTCCAGTCTGTTGTTTTAGCTCTTTTTCTACCTCTACTAACCATTGCTTGGCTGCATTGATGACAGTTTGGTTATCTACCTTATCTGTTACTTCTATATCTAAAACTGGTGGTAAATCTCCAGGTTCAAATTTACCAACAGTTTTTAAGAATTCTTTTGCTTGCTGAACCGGGTCAGATGTATGTGGGTGAAAGAAATGATAAGCACCCCGAATCATACCATCAGCTTTCAGAGTTCGCCAGTGATTAGGAAAAGCAGAGTCTTTGATGGCAACACCTTCTGTAGCTTTTACAACAGCGAAAGTCATACCAGAGTTTTTCACAGATGTCCAATCTACTCTACCGTCTTGATCTGCAACACCAATACCAAGTGCTTTGTCATTGCCTTGTGGCTCCATGAAAGACTGCATACACATGGGAATTGCTTTTGCTGGCTCGTAAAGATACCAAAAACTGACATTAACCAGTGCTAAAGCCAATCCAGAAAAAATTAAAGACTTAGGAAATTTATTTTTTGCCAATGGAGGCTCTACAGCCTTTTGATTGCTAGAGGCAAAGCTCCTCATCTTTCGAGCATCAATCAGTAGTTCCTCAAATTCTGCTAGTGGCTCTGCTAAAGTTTCTACCAATGATGCTAATCGAATTAAATCTGCTCTATCGGACTGATAGGCTTTTTTGAGAGTCGCTGTTAGTTCACTAGCTGCCTCACTGGGTTTAGTATATGCGATCGCTGTCCAATACTGAGCTTGAGCAAAGTCGCGCAGATCGGGATCGTCACTCTGAAGTTGCTGTTGTACATAATCAAGTAAAAACTTCGATAGTTCATTAATCCTCTGTTGACCAAACTTTTCGTCTTCCTGTAATCGCTTTAACAGCACATTTCGGATGGACAAATCCATTTCGTAGAGTTCATGCCCAGCTTCATCACAAAGACTAGAAAGCAACAGATCCGCTACCCCTATCCAGGGGATATCTAGCACTTGAGCGTGAATATCTCGTTGGAAATTAGCCCATATCCGATATAAAAGATTGGGTGTAAGCGCTAAGGGAAAAGCAGCATGATATGCCAAATACAGATGAGCTTTTCCGAATCGTTTACTAAAAGACTCTATACGTCGGTTAGCAACTTGAGGACTAATTTTGCTCATTTTCCCTGCTCCTCAAAGTTCGTAATTCGTCCGCGCAGCACATTTACAGCATCTTGTAAACCCCGACGATTGACTTCAAACATTGGGACAAGGTGGGCAATTTCTCCAGATGTTGTCCCAAGCCAACGCTTTTTAGGCATGGGATTCAGCCAAGCAATGTAACGTACCTTTTGTTTTAACTGGGCGAGAAATTTTTTGGTTAATTCGTAACGTTCCTCGCTATGGCCGCCACGGGCAGCGCCAGCATCACTATAAATTAATACAGCCGTCCGGTTAGAGCAATTGTGAGTGATGATATCACTGACTAACTCTGCTTGTTGATAATTGCGATCGCGGTAGAGATATTCAACGGGGCTGTTGTGAAAATAGTAAATCCCAGATTTGCCCAAACGACCCCCGCGCCAGGAAGTTGTTGCCAAACGATATGACATCTCGTGAAAAGGCACCATCGAGCCATCCTGGTCAATTAGTAATAGTAGTTCCGTTCGGTTTACTCGACGCGGTAGCAAAACAGGTTCGAGTAGTAAACCTTGATGTCCAATCTGTTTAACCGTTGCTTCTACGTCTAACTCTGTGCGTTGTCCTTCACGTACTGGACGGCGCAAGTAGCGCCAAATCTGCTTCATTTGCCGTTCAGTTACAGGAAGATACTCAGTGGTTAGGATGAAACGATTGTAGAGACTTTCCTCGCTTTTGCTAGTAGCTTGCAGCACGACCTGAGCTACTTGTACCTCATCTTTGATTATTTTTGCTAATTTTGTAGGAATCGGGGAAGCAATAGAAGTGAGATTTGGTTTGGGAAGCAAGGCACTGCGATCGTTATGTTCAGCCCTCCTCTGAAATATCCACCTAAAAAATATATATCCAGATCCAGCGCTTAAGTTTATAAGTGATAGCAAACTCCAAAAAATAAAATCTGGCTGGTTTGTGTCTTTTGGTGTTGCGGTTGGCTGTGCGGGTGACTGTGGGGTTGGCTGTGCAGTTGGCTGTGCAGTTGGCTGTGCAGTTGGCTGTGCGAGTGGCTGTGGTGTCGGATTTCGCTGTCTTAAAGTTAGCCCAACACCTAAGACAATTCCTACTCCGATAAACCCTAAAATCAAGTAGCGAGTAATTAGAGATAATTGATACTGCCGAGAATGTTTAACAACTTTTTCTGGCGTTGGCAAAATACTATTAATAGTTATTAATTGTTCAAAGTGATATTCAAATAATCGCAATTCTTCAGCAGATTTAATCCACAAAGTCTGACACAAACGTTTTAAAGCAGCTTGGTCATTAATCCCAAAGCCAGCTTGTATAGCTTGTAAAACTAACTGATACTCCTCTATACCGAGTGGTAAACCAGCTTCACGCAGTTTAGTAAAAAGTTCCAGTAGAGGCAAATCATTCACTTCCACGGCTCTGTCTCAAATAGCGTATATGGTCATCCCAACTTTTTAGCAACACGCCAGCATAAGGTATTTTGCCATCTAGTTTTGCCAGAGCCTCATCTTGAGGATAACGACTTAGAACGCGAAACCAGTCAATTAATTCGCTGGTGCTGACTTTTTTACCTGCCTCCCCTTTATCTTTTCGCATTTCTTCTCGCAGTAGAAAGAAGCGAACTATGGCTTTATATACCAAAGCTTGAGGTGAAGCAGGAAAAAGAGCGTTGATAATCTCTATCAACCGCTCACGACTAGGAAATTCTACATAGTGAAACAAGCACCGACGTAAAAAGGCATCTGGCAAATCTTTCTCATCGTTGCTGGTAATTAAAACAATGGGTGCTGCCTTAGCCTTAATTTCCTGACCTGTTTCCTCGACAATAAACCGCCGTTCATCTAATTCCAGCAGCAAGTCGTTGGGAAAGTCAATGTCAGCTTTATCAATTTCGTCAATTAGGACAACAGTGCGGTTGTCTTGCTGAAATGCCCGTCCCAGAGGCCCCCAACGTACGTATGTAGTTGGGTCATCAATTCGCTGAATTTGTTCTGCTGTCAGGCGATTGGAAGCTGCTAGTTGAGCATCCCGCAAACGTCCAACGGCATCATAGTTATATAAACCATCCCGCCCTCGACTGGTGGATTTGATGTACCAAGCTTCTAAGTTTAAACCTAGCTCGTAAGCAACTGCACTTGCAAGTTGAGTCTTACCACATCCCGGTTCACCTTTCAGCAGTAAAGGGCGTTCCAAATAAATCGCTAAGTTTACTGCTTCTACCAGTTCCGGGTTAGGCAAATAAGGATATAAAAGCTGTCCGTTCGCTCCCCTTTCTCCTAGCTGGGGCTGAACTTTACCTGTATATTCCAAGAGTTTTCCGCCTACAGCCTTAACCATTTTTCCTCTTCGTCATACCAATTACAGCCAGATAGTTGACAAATTTCGCCCAAAGCGGGTTCTGGAATGCCGTTATCACTATTTTTCAGTATTGTTTGTACTGTTTCATCTATCCGATCCATCAGTTTAGTAGGCAATTCGTCCGCCGCATATTCTAGCCAGTTAGTCAATTCATCGTCAGAAAACTGGTTAATCTCAGGCAGTTTCACAGGGTTATCTGGCTTCCAGTTAAGGTCAAGGCGTTCTACAAAAGGAATATTCCAACTACCGACGCAGCCATCATAATCTACTAGGAACATTAATAATTTGAATTGACTCCCTTGGGGGCTAGCTGTGTTAACTTTGGTCGCTAATACTAACCAGAAATCTTGGATCAGATCGTGCAAAAGAGTTTCTGAAAGACAATCGACATCATAAAAAATTAGCAGAACATTTTGAGTTAGCCACCATTGATAAACTCGTTCAGCAATTTCAGCAATTGAGCTTTGTCTACCTAGACCAACTCTACCACCAAGTTCACGCCACAATGCAGCACTGTCACTTCTCCGAGCAATGCGACTGAGTTCAATTCTTACAACTTTTCCCGTCATAATATTGGGGACATTTTGCCGCACTAACCGATTCAACAACCAGCGTTGACCATAGTACAGTGAACCGGAGATTAGAAAGGCTCCTACTGAATGAGTCTCAATAAATTTCCGAAATGCTCGCGTTTGCTCTCGATAGCCTAATTTCAACAACGCACGATACACTTTTCCACTAGATAAAGTTTGTTCCAGATCGGCTATCTGCCGATCTAATTCCTGTAGTTCGGTTCCAGTTTGTTCAATTTGCTTTTCTAATTGAAAGCGAATGAGAGTATCTGTTGCGATCGCATAATCGCGACGCAACCTTTTTAACTTCTCGGCTACTAGGGAATAATTCTCTTGTAATCCATCGATTTCGTCTTGTAGATGCTGCTCGGAGGACATGCAGGTACTTTTTGAGTTAACGATCTTTACTCAATACGACTCGCCAGATGATCGAGCTTGCAATCTGGTTTAATGTGTTGGTTTCAATAGCTGAAACATGATTGCGACACAAGATGTCACTTAATATAATTTCTTCTGTAAGAGTACTCCAAGTAAAAAAATGCCCAATTGTCATTGCGAGCGTTCGCAATGACGGGTTTTGGATCATTTATTTTTTGGAACACTCTAAGTAATTTACTAGTTACAGATTTAGTATAATAACGTCGTCTTCATAGTTTTTCTACATCCTAGCAAGCAAGCTGATGTTTAGCATACCACTACTGACTAGGATTCAGTACAACGATAATTTCTGCTAACCTGATTCCCAAAGGTTTCCAGTGGGGATTGCTGGAGGAAAAAGTACTATCCCCAGACACCGCTTGGTAGTCATTGAGAAACTTTTCGGAAGCATTAGGAGCAGCATCTACTCGTAAAATGAGTTTGCCTTGATAGCGGGACAATTTACTACTATCCAACAAAATAGTACCGCCGTAATCCCATGCCAATCCATAGAGTTTAAAATCACCTAACTTCTTACGTAACTCGCTTAAAGGGGTTCCCACTCCAATACCTTCGCGGGTTTTCCAAGCTGAACCTAGGTTACGCACATCTAGAGGTTTAGTACGAGTATTATCACTCCAAACTACTAGCAGAGAGCGTCCCTGGTTTAAATTTACCTGCGTCGCTGCAAAACTACCTATTCCTTCAGCACCGGAAATTGTTTTATCAACGAGATGAGATGCACCAAACAGCTTGACTAAATCTTGCTTGGTGGTTGTGCGGGCGATCGCTCCCACTCGTTCGCCAGGAATAATCAAGGTGTCTGTTAATGGTTGCGATTTAGCAACAGTAACTGGATGATTAATCTTCTGGGGTAGTGCAAAGGCTGGGTTAGCTACATAGCTAGTCAGTAAAGCTAAAGTAGCTGTAGCAATACCTTTAATTGATGAATTCATTAGTTCTATTTTGGGTAGCAGTTTATGAGTGAGAAGCATTAAATAAACAACTCCTTACCATCAATTTTAACTACTACAAATTTCCAATTACGAATTCCCGATTTGGCAAAAGTTTTATTTCATCGCTCTAGTTGCGTTTAAAATTGCCAGCATTGCTACTCCAACATCAGCAAAGACGGCTTCCCACATTGTCGCTATACCGAAAATACCCAATCCAATAAATAAACCTTTAATTGCTAAAGCAAAACCAATATTTTGCCAAACAATTTTACGGGTTTTTCTGGCGATTTGGATCGCTTCTGCCACTTTGGATGGCGCATCTGTCATGATGACAACATCAGCAGTTGCGATCGCTGCATCTGAGCCTAAGCCACCCATTGCTATACCAACATCGGCTCTAGCAATCACTGGCGCGTCGTTAATGCCATCCCCAACAAAGGCAACTTTACCATGCTTGCCGGCAGTGCTGAGTAATTTTTCAAGGGCATAAACTTTATCTTCTGGTAATAACTCTGCTTCGTAAGCATCTATGCCTAGCTGTTCAGCAATCCGGGAAGCGATCGCTTGATTATCTCCTGTCAACATTACTGTTCTCTGTACACCCATTCTCTTGAGTGCTTGAATAGCGTGTCTCGCATCTTCTTTAACTTCATCAGCAATCACAATATATCCAGCATAAATATTATTCACTGCTAGATGAATAACTGTTCCCTCTAACTGGCAATTATCATGAGCAATATTCTCTCTGTGGAGTAGGCGATCGCTCCCCGCGATCGCTACCTGATTTTCAACCTTGGCTCTAATTCCATAACCTGCTATCTCTTCATAATCTCTCACCTCAAATTCATCGATTTTTCTTCCATAAGCTTTAAGAATAGATTGAGCTATGGGATGATTTGAGTGCGATTCTACTTTGGCAGCTAATTGTAGTAATTCTTGTTCATTGTAGCCATTTTTTGGGACTATTTCGGCTACTTTAAATATACCTTTAGTTAAGGTTCCAGTTTTATCAAAAACAACCGTATTGACTGAATTGAGGGTGTCTAGAAAAGTAGAGCCTTTAACTAAAATACCGCGTCTAGCAGCACCTCCTACACCTCCAAAATAACCTAACGGAATACTGATAACCAGTCCACACGGACAGGAGATAACTAGTAAAATCAGGGCGCGATAAACCCATTGGGAAGAAGTTGCATCAGAAATGAATAAAGGAGGTAATATTGCAACTGCTAAAGATGTAAAAACTACTATCGGCGTATAATATCGGGCAAATTTGGTAATAAATTTTTCTGTTTCGGCTTTTTTACTTTTGGCATTTTGCACCAAATCTAAAATCTTGGCGATGGAAGAGTCATCAAATAGTTTGGTGACTCTAATGCTGAGAACACCGGTTTTATTAATCATCCCAGCCAAAACTGTCTCACCCAGCCTCACCGTTCGCGGGACAGATTCTCCGGTTAATGCAGATGTATCAACTTGTGAATTACCATCTATAATTTCGCCATCTAAGGGAATCTTTTCTCCAGGTTTAACAATGATAATATCATCAATATTTACTGTTTCTGGAGATACTTTCTTGATTTCTCCGTTTGTTTGAATATTTGCATAATCTGGGCGGACTTCTAATAAGGCTTTGATGGAACTACGAGAACGACTGACGGCAATATCCTGGAACAATTCGCCAATTTTATAAAATAGCATTACTCCGACAGCTTCGGGTAATTTATGAATTGCGATCGCACCTAGTGTCGCTACTGTCATCAAAAAGGTTTCATCAAATACTCTACCTCTAAGAATATTACGCCCAGCAGTTTTTAAAACACTCCATCCACTTAATAAATAAGCAGGAATGAAAAGCAGATATTCACCAATTGAGTAGAATGTATTGTGCAATTGATTTTCAAAAATCACACCAGGCGCGTATAAACTGAAAATCGCTACCAAAGGCAAAATCTCTTTTTTCAGATTGAATTCTCCCTCGTGGTCATGGTTATGATTCTCATCATGATTGTGATTATGAGCATGGTTATGATTCTCGTGATGGTCATGTCCACAGTTGCAACAATCTGAAGATTCTGAATGTAGTTTTTGCTTCATGTTTTATGTTAAGGCTATTAAATTACTTGATATATGAGCCTTTTATTAAATGTAATAAAAAACAGCAGTTTTTACAAGTTGATTATTTAAGAATGAGAATCTATATCAGTTTTTTTGTTAAATATTTATCCTATTTTTTGATTTAAATCAGATTTTAAATCTTGTAAAAATAGCGGTAATAGTTCTCAATAATATATAAATATATAAAATATAGTTTTTGTTTGTGGTGAGCAATTTATCGCTCTGAATCAGATTTACAGGGCTAGAGCCGTTAACTACGAGCTTTAATTTAATTAAGCTCTTATACTTACATCAAGCAAACAATTACTATCTTAGTAATACAAATAATACCTGTTGCAATACAGTTCAGTTAAGGTTATTAGATGAAAATAATAGATATCAAACTGCGATAAATCGCCGTCAGGACAAAGGACTAATTATTGTAAAGACGGCGATTTATCGCGTCTCTTGCCTTAACCGAACAGTATTGATACCTGTTCTATGTGAGGCTGTTCTTTAAATGCGATGTCACAATACGTTGTCAGTACTCTGTTGGAGAACTCGTAGAGTTGCTGCTTACTACTAACCTTTAGTTATTTATACTCACTTGGTTGTAGCAGATTCAAATTTTGTGAAGTACGCAACTTAGATATCAAAACCAGGTATGAAGCCTGTTTGACTACTTTACGATCGAACTTGAGTAGACATGGAACTTTATTGAGTAACAAGTGTCAAGCTAGCTATTCTTATTAAAATTCACTTGAAGTTTGAAAGTGAATCGAATACCCTAAACTAGTAGACAATTTTCTCAAGAAATCTATGAACAGAAAAATTCTTCTGAATTTGCTTTCCACTTCTTCAATTTTTGTGTCGATGATGTCTACGCTAGTAACATTTCATCCTGCCCATGCTAGTGGTAGTATTACACAGCGATTGATGCACACACAAGACGGTCGTACCTGTATTACTAACCCACATGGTGGAACAGATTTTGTGTGCATTCGAGATTCAGAGAGAAAGGTACCGTATACCTCATCTGCACGTTCCTCGACCATTGTCACATCAATATCAGATAAGAATATTGCCATGTTGAACTTTACTGAAGAGGAAAGTGATGCTGCAATTAAGACATTTGGCTGCGACTGTCCACTATGTATCAATTCTTTGCGGCAGTTGCGAGGTACTGGAAACTTAGTGTATTAGGATTTAAAAGCGTTAATAGCGATCGCTATAACTCTTAATAGACTATCAATGACATCTTGATAGCTTGTACAGATGTAATTAATGTTTTAAAGTATACGAAACCAAAAAAAGCATTTTTAACTACGTACCACTAATATTTAATCAACTGAAAATTGAACAGTGGGGCAAGAGATAATACAGTTCATGAAGGTTTATCCGTAATAATTTCAGATATCTAGAGACGCAAAATTTTGCGTCTCTATTGTTCATTCAACTACTTCATTCACGGGGAATCTATCAATCAACTGCATCGCTCGGTGTGCATTACGCTGAAAAGAGTCTGGTAAATGGGGAACGTGGGGTATTTGTGATAATAAATCCAGCGTCCGGCGGAGAATTCTCACCACATCGCCTTCATCTAAGGTAGTATTCTCGCAGAGTTCTATCCACTCCATTCCTAGCGCCCATTGTTCCACGATCGCAATTAACTCAAACTCCAACCATATAGGCAGCGCTACATTATACCGCCGTTGTAGTTGGAACATTTGGCGGCGAATTCCCCGCAATTTTGCTAAGGCTTCTCCCACTTCATTACTAAGCTCAAAGTTAACCTTACTATCTGGACGGGGCGTTTCCATCACCAAACCGGCGGCGGCGGCGGCTAAATGGTGGGGATCTAAGTTGTCTAATTCACCACTAGCGAATACTAAACCCAACCACAATTCATTTTCACCCCGGATGGCGGCAGCAATTCGCCCTAACACTGTGGGCACTAAGTTATCTAAAGCACCAAAGTGTTGCAGAATTGCAATTAAATTGAGAAATTCTTCCCAATGGCGTTGTGATTGTTGCTCTACTTGCCCTTGCAACTGTTCAAGTTCGGCTTCTAGTTCTACATAACGGGCTCGACGCTTGAAAAGTGTGGCAGCATTGCCTGATTGATGTAGGGGATGAGCTTCTAATTGCTCTTGGACAGCAGCAGTGCGACTGAGTTGTTCTGCTACTTCTGGTGCCAGATGCAAAGATTCTATCGGATTGGGAATACGCACTGCGATCGCAAAGCTTTCTTCGTTACCACGGCGCGACTGTCCTGGTTTCAAGGGCATCTCTGGCGGTGGTAGTATATCTGGTGACACTTCAATTCGCGGCAGTTCAGCATATAAATCGACTACATCCCCTGTGGTTGCCACATACCAGCGATTATCATGCCCCAAGCATACCAAGTAAGGAGCTTGACCAGAACCAGGCGATTTTCCCACCAACACTGCGGTTACTGGTGAAGATACTGTAATGTTTTTGCCCTTGAGACTTAACAGAGTTCCTGACACTGCAAAGTCCAACATCATCCCCAATTCTTCTTGTCTATCATCCTGCGCTTGCTCTTGCAGGGTTTTTAATATCTGACGTTCCACTTTTAAGCGTTGCCGCAATTTCTCATAAATAGCCAGTTCATTTTCATCAACTGCGGCGATTTGCTCGTGAAGTTGAGCTAATTGTTTTTCCAGTTCGGCCATCTCATCGTATTCTGGCCTTAAATGCAAGGTGGCCATGTACTGTCCAAAACTGCGCTCTATCAGTTCCCTAGTTTGCTCTAGGGTATGAGTTTGCAGCAAGTTGAGTACCATGCCATAACTGGGCGTAAACTGGCTTACGAGGGGGTCTGGCTTGGATGTTCCCAAATACGCCGCTTCTTTAGCTCCTTCAAAGGGAGTTTGGACTGTCACCACATAACCTTGTTTATCCATCCCCCGGCGGCCTGCTCGTCCTGCCATTTGCAAGAATTCGGAAGCATTCAACAGGCGGTGTCCGGTGTCAGTCCGCTTGGAAAGGGTAGAAATTACCGTTGTTCGGGCGGGCATATTAATTCCCGCAGCTAGCGTCTCAGTGGCGAATACTACTTTAATCAGCCCTTGCTGAAATAGTTCTTCTACCAGTGCTTTCCAAGCAGGCAAAATTCCGGCATGGTGGGCAGCAATTCCCCGGTACAGAGGTGCAATTTGTCCAGAACGCCCCGCTTCAGGATTGCGGGCTAAAAAGTCATCAATCTGTTCCCGTAAAATTTGGGACTCTTCACTATTTACCAGCCATAAATCACCTACTTCTGCCACCGCTTTATCACATCCCCGGCGGCTGAATATAAAGTAAATGGCTGGTAGCATATCCCGTTGCTCTAACTGGCTCAAGGTATAAATTATACCAGGAGCTTCCGGTCTACCACTTCTTCCCCTTTCCCTTTCTCCCCCTCTGCCCTTCTTCTTCTGAAGAAGACGGGGGTTAATTTTGGTTTTGCTATCATTCAGCAGGGGAAATAACCCTTTGGGATTGCAAAAGTGAAATTCTAAGGGAACTGGGCGAAAATCGGAGTAAATCAGGTCAGTTGGGCCGTGAACGCGATTTAACCAATCGGTGAGTTGATCGCTGTTGGCAACCGTTGCTGAGAGGGCTGCCAGTTGCACTTCTCGGGGACAATAGATGATAGATTCTTCCCAAACTGTACCGCGCTGGCGATCGTTCATGTAGTGGCACTCATCAAGTATTACCGCTTCCACGTCTACTAATGAGATACCGACTTGCCCGATGGGTGTGCCATAGAGCATATTTCGGAAAATTTCTGTGGTCATCACTAAAATCGGTGCATCCCTGTGAATGGAGGCATCTCCAGTTAACAGTCCGACTTGATCAAACCCGAATTTTTCTCGAAAGTCACGTAATTTTTGATTCGACAGCGCCTTTAGGGGAGTTGTGTAAAATACACGTTTTCCTCTCGCCAGGGCGCGATAAATGGCATATTCCCCAACTAATGTTTTGCCCGAACCTGTGGGCGCACACACGACTACGGAGCGTCCGGCGTTTAGGGACGCGATCGCTTCTTTTTGAAACTGATCCAGATCAAAGGGAAATATAGACCCTAAGTCAAGTTCTGGAGACGGCGCAGGATAATTCACTCAATCACATTTGCAACCAGATTGTTTACTATACTAACGAGTCTTTTGTCAACTTCGTTAGAAGGAGTTAGAAGTTAGGAGTGAGGAGTGAGGAGTTAAAACTCATAACTCCTAACTCCTAACTTTATTTTCCCAGTTCTTGCGATCGCTCTGTGGCAGCTTTCACTGCTTCAATTAAAGCTGAACGAAATCCTGCCTGTTCTAGTTTGGCAATTCCCGCAATGGTTGTACCACCGGGACTGGTAACGCGATCTTTAAGTTCTGCTGGGTGCATTTTGGTTTCATGCAACAGTTTCGCTGTTCCCAGGACGGTTTGTAAGGCTAACTGATTGGCAATTGCTCTAGGTAAACCTGCGGAGACTCCGCCATCAGCAAGTGATTCTACTAGCAGCGCTACGTAAGCGGGGCCGCTACCAGATAGTCCTGTGACTGCATCCATCAGCCCTTCTGATACTTCCACAACTTCGCCTACAGCAGAGAAAACTTGCTGTGCTATTCGGTGATGTTTGGGGCTAGTATATGCACCTGCACAAATGGCGGTAATTCCTGCTCCTACAGTGGCTGGGGTGTTGGGCATTGCTCTAATAACTGGCAATTGCACAAATGCAGCTTCTAGCTGACTTAAGGGCACACCCGCCAATATGGAAATTATCAGGGGTGATTGTTCTCTATTAATAATATCAATATCTGCTAATTCTTGAGCGATCGCGCTAAATACCTGCGGCTTTACTGCCAAAAAGACAACCTCTTTGGCTTGGGTGAAAACCTCACTATTATTTGTTGTCACAGCAATGTCATATTGCTGTTTCAAAAAATCTAGGCGTGAATGTAGCGGTTCGCTAACTATGACTTCTGATGATTGATAAATTCCATGTGCAATAAGGCGGGATAAGAGCGCTTCTCCCATTACCCCACCACCAATTAACCCAAATTTTATAGTCATTCCTTCCATAGTCAAGAGTTAAGGGTCAAGAGTCAATAATTTGAATTTAGACTCTTGACCCTTGACTCTTTACTTTTAATTAATTTAACTTTATTGTGCCATCCGGTTAGTTTCGTTGCCCCAGGTTTGATTGGGAGAACCTGTAGGACGAGAGGGACGTGCTGGCGGTTGTGGTACTTCATGAAGAACGCCACCTTGGGTACTAACTTGGACACAACTTGGCGTAAACAAGAAGATGCTCTCACCGATGCGCTCTTGATGTCCATCTAGTGCGTAAGTACCACCCGCAACAAAATCTACTGCTCGTTGAGCTTGATCTGGATCCATAATTGTCAGATTTAATACCACTGACTTCCGTTCTCGCAACGCTTGAATTGCCTGGGGCATTTCTTCAAAGGTGCGTGGTTCGAGGACTAAAACTTCCGAAATTCCGTTAATTGCTCCTGGCATACCAATCACATTCCCCATTGGCTTTGAACCTGCTGCGATATCATCTCCCATTGTAGGCACTGGTTCCCGCCAGCGTCGATTTTGAGCGGTTGCGCTCTCTTGTGGGGCTGGGGGTTGAGGATTTTCTTGCTGATACAGATTTTGGTAATTATTATCTGTTTCTGGTTCTTCTTCGTAATACTCGTATTCCACTTGCTCATTTAGACCTACAAAGTCTCTGAGTTTGGAAAAGATGTTGTTCATTGTCTATGTACTCTCCTGGTGCGAATAGCCTGTATTGACTTGGCTGAGGATTGATTGAGTAGGAGCGATCGCTACATCGGTGGATACTTCAGCAAGTGTATTGCTATTTGTAGCCCATACTACGGGTTTTGGCGATGAACTGACACTTATTGGAAAGGTCTGTGCATCGCCTAAACATAATAATGAGTCAAGATTATATCCTAAGGTTTATCCGAAGGAAAGTTCTTTATACCCCATTTTCTCTTGGCGATTGCTCTTGTCAATACTATATCCTTTGTTTCGGATTGCAACAGTCTCTTACAAAATTCTTGTCAAAAAATCCTGATCTTCTATTAATACTGACCTGCAAGGCTCATAGTTAATCTACTAAGAGCGATCGCCAAACAATATAGTTCCTAATCGTACCATCGTTGCACCTGCTTGCACTGCTAGTTCGTAGTCGCCTGACATACCCATAGACAAGTGCTGCATTTTTATGTGCGACCAGTTTTGCTCCCGGATTTTCTTTGCTAGCTCCCGATTGAGATTAAATACATTCAAAATTTCCGAATCATTTAATCCTGAAGGCGGAATTGTCATCAAACCTTGAATTTGTAAACTTTTGTATTGATTGAGTGTGGGTAAATCAGCCAAAAGTTCCGGCACACTCCAACCAGACTTGTTGGGATCGGGGAGAATTTTCACTTGCAAGCAAATTTGGGGACTCACTCCTAGCTGTTGCGCTAATTGATCTAAACGCTGTGCCAACTTCAAATTGTCTACAGAGTGAATCCAGGGGAATTGTTCAATGGCTTTTTTGGCCTTATTGCTTTGCAAATGTCCAATAAAGTGCCAGGTAATATCAGGCAAGTCTTGCAACTCGGCTTGTTTGCTGGCAGCTTCTTGGATACGACTCTCCGCAAAATCACGAATTCCTGCGGAGTATGCAGACCGAATGGCCTGAGCAGAAACTTGTTTGCTAACAGCAATCAATTTGACTGAAGTTGGTAGGGAAGAGCGAATGGAAACAATACGTTCAGAAATCGAACTGCTCATTGGAAGGTGCGTTGGAAAACACTCTGAAGCTGATCGTACTCCTGAGAATGTCCACTGCGCCGCAGAGTACGTAAGCGATTTTCCAACATCATTCTCGCCTCAGTCCGTCCTATAGGCTGGAATTTAACACCTTTAACATCATTTGCCACCAAAAAAAACAGGCGCTGGGCATAAAGTGTGGTGAACAAATCCTGGGTTTCATCAACCATACAGATTTTGTAGAGTAAACCCCAAGTTGGATGGTTTATGTAAGTTTCTGCGTTTTCTGGATTCATTTAAGAGTCAAGGTGTAGTCAAGGTGGAGTATATATATCTTTTCGCAGTGAATTCCAAACATTCAGACGATAATACCAACATTCGTCAGAATATTTGCTTAAAATGCAAAACTGCGGTTACGAAGACCTTGATCTAGTTTCTAATTGGCAGATGAAGCTAGTGGTAGTGAAGCGGAATGGTACAACAGAAGCCGCAAAGCGTAGATTGAGAGAGTAGAGGCTGGTTCAGAAATATCACCATCTGCTTTGGTGACTTCAATTTACTAATCTGTAGGGACAAGGTGCAAAATAGTCCTGCTCCTCTTGTTAAAAGTTCCACGTAGCAATGGAAAACACCCTTTTAAGTTCCCAATGGCAACAGTGAACTTTTCAACTTCTTTCCATACTGCCACAACTGTGGCTAAATGGCACAAAATTGGGCATTGGGCATTGGTTATTAATTCTGCTCCCCCTGCTCCCCCTGCCCCCTGCTCCCTTCCTTCTTCCCCATTCCCCATTCCCTATTGATTATGTATTTTCAGTGCTGCCAATTGTGCTTGGGCTTTGTGCAGAGATTCATACCATTCTTTCTCAGGATCGCTATCTGCGACAATTCCCGCACCAACTTGTCCCCAGACGGTGTTGAGTGCTGAGTAACCAGAAAGGGATTCTTCTTGTGTTGGTTGAGATGTGGGAGCTAGTAGCAGGGTGCGGATGAAGATATTTAAATCTAAGTTACCACGCCAATCTAAATAGCCACAGGAACCGTAGAACAAGCTGCGTCGCACTGGTTCTAGTTCTTCAATAATTTCCATACAACGGACTTTGGGACAGCCTGTGATTGTGCCACCTGGGAACGTGGCGCGAATCAAATCAATGGCAGTATATTGGCTTTTTAAAGTGCCTTTGATGTTGCTGACAAGATGCATAACATGGCTATATCGCTCAATTGTCAGCAATTCGTCAACAGTAACCGTTCCCCATTCACAAACTCGCCCTAAATCATTGCGTTCCAAATCCACTAGCATGATATGCTCTGCGCGTTCTTTGGTGTTGCTGAGTAAATCTTGTGCCAGTTGCATATCTTGTTCTAGTGTGACACCACGCGATCGCGTCCCAGCGATCGGTCTGGTTTCAGCTTGCCGATTTTGCAACATTACCAATCGTTCTGGCGAACAACTGATTACTTCTCCCCAAGGCGTTTGCCAATAGCTGGCAAAAGGCGAAGGATTGATTTTTTGCAAGGCTTGGTAAATTTCCCAACCAGAAGCCGATGTTGAGGCTTGAAATCGCAACGAAAGATTTGCCTGAAAGATGTCTCCAGCTTGAATATATTTTTTTACTTGGTTTACGGCTGTTTCATAATCTGCCTGCAATGTCAAAAACACAGGAGAAGATGGGGCATTGGTTATTTTCCCTATCTCCCCATCTCCTTCATCGCTTCGTCTTTTTTCTAGTTTTTCCTGTAACCCATCAAGTCCACTTGCATCACTGGCGGCTAGCCAAAGAAGTTGTTGCGCGTGATCTAAAACGGCAAAACAATCTGGTTCATACCAAAAAGCTACAGGAAATGCTAAGGGATCAATTTTTTCATGGGGTAACTGTTCAATTTCCCATGCCGCATCATAACCTAGCCAACCGAACCAACCACCTGTAAAGGGGAGATCCAGGGGTGGGGTATGGGGCATGGGGCATTGCTTATCTCCCTTGTCTCCTTGTCTCCTTGTCTCCTTGTCCTCCTCATCTCTTTCTAGCCCTTGCTGTAATAACATTTCTAAGAAGGGAAAAACCTCTCCTACTTCTGGTGTCCACATCTGGGGGATGCCATCGACTAGGCGGGGAGTACCTGCACAGATAGAATATCGACTGAGTTGGGGATGATCGATTGGCGTTGGGTAGGGACTTTCTAGTAGGGTTGCAATTCCTGGCGCGGCGGTGGGGCGAAAAAGAGCAGCAAAGATTTCTGAACCTGTACGCTTTTCTAAGGGTAGCGATCGCCAATACCAAGCCTTAATCATACTGTTTATAAATGTTGTCAATAGTTAGTTAACAGTTTTCAGTAGTGAGTACAAATAACTACGACTACTGACCACTGACAAAATATAATTACCTCTTACCATTTCCTTGGTGCAAAATGAGACCTAAGTTCCTATGGCTAGGCGTATTCCCCAGAATAAAATTAAACTTAAAATAGCTAACCAGTCACGCCCTTTGAATCGTAAGTCGTGCCACTGGACTCGATGCTCGTTGGGACTGGTAAAACCCCGCACCATCATTGCATTCGCCATTTGATCGGCTCGCAAGAGGAGATTTTCTAAAAGCCTCTCTGCGACTGTCATCCAAACTTTGAATCCTCCTTTCAATCCCAGCTTTTTCCAGTTAATTGCCCTTGTCATCACGGAGCGAAATAAGTTTTGCACTTCTTCTAAAACCAGGGGAATAAAGCGCAAGGATAAGGTTAAAGTTAAAGCAATTTCTGTGACAGGTAACTTGAAGCGTCGCAGGGGTTGCATGAGGCTTTCTATGCCAGATGTGATTTCTTCTGGTGCGGTTGTCAGCAGATACAGGTTGGTGCTGTAAATCACGGTAAATATAAGTGTACTCAGGCGTACAGCTAAATCCAAGGAGCGACGAGTTACTTTGACTGGGCCTTTGTGAAATAGCACATAACTATATTTTTTGCGATCGCTTGCTTGCTCTTGAACAGTATTATTGGAGTTTGCTTGTTTGGTTAATATTTGTTCATTGGCTGGTATACGTGGCTGATAATCTACACCCATTCCATCAGGGCTGATTGCTCCGATCGCTAAGACAAAAAACGATAGCATTAATAGCCAGCCCATTTGCTGTTGCCATACTCGACGGGGAATCTTAGCAATCAAGGTGGCAAGAATCAATACCACAACTAGCAGTACCCGCCAAAAGTTGTTAGCTAAAACATAGCTAGTTAAAAAGCTCATCAACCAGGCAAACTTGACTCGCGGATCGATTTTATGCAGCCAAGTTTGGGGTTGTTCTAAATAAAGTCCAAGTGGCAGCGATCGCAATAAATCCATTTTAGAGTTAAGAGTAAGGAGTAATACCAATTCTGTATGAAGATGCACAGAATATTAAACGAACCGCCAAGTACGCCAAGAGCGCCAAGAATAGAGATTTACTCATTTAGTGCAGCTTCACATTAAATTGGTATAAGGAGTAAGGAGTTAGGAGTTTTGACTTAAACTCATGACTTTCACCTTGTGCCGCTATCAAACTCTAGTCGATAGGGTTCTGTAGTTAGCAAGCAATTTTGACTTTAACTCATAACTCCTATACAGATGCAATTAATCGTGCCTCTTGTACAGACGCGATGAATCGCGTCTCCTAACTTATTTTGACGCGAGTTGCTCTATTAACGTTACCAATTTCGGCATCACGGACTTTTTTGCTGCGCCAAAGTAAAATAATGGGCGTGCCTTTAAATCCTAGCTGTTGCCGGAATTGGCGTTCAATGTAGCGACGGTAGTTGTCGTTGAACCGCTTGGAATCATTGACGAATAGTGCGATCGTTGGTGGTTGGCTACTTACTTGTGTACCATAATAAATTTTACCCTGACGACCACCACGGGATGCTGGCGGTGAATGCCAACTAACAGCATCTGTTAATACTTCGTTAATAACTGATGTGCTGACACGGCGTTTGTGTGATTCAGCCGCCGTTTTCACCAATTCGAGAATCTTTTCTACTCGTTGTCCTGATAAGGCACTCACAAAAATGGTTTCTGCCCATTCGGTAAAATGTAACCGTGATTGCAGAGTTTTTTCGTAGTCGTAGATTGTGTAAGAGTCTTTTTCGACAGCATCCCACTTATTAACGACGATGATGCAAGCTCGACCTTCTTCGATAATCCGCCCGGCTAATTTTTGGTCTTGCTCGGTGACTCCATCTACAGCATCTATTACTAATAAAACCACGTCGGCGCGACGAATCGCTTTGAAAGCCCGGTTAATACTAAAGAATTCTGTACCGTATTCTATATGTTTCTTTTTGCGAATCCCGGCGGTGTCAATTAAGCGGTAGGTTTGCCCGTCTCGTTCAATGACGGTATCAATCGCATCGCGGGTTGTACCAGAAATTGGGCTGACAATTGCCCTCTCTTCGCCGACAAAAGAATTGAGTAAGCTCGATTTGCCTACATTCGGACGACCCACAATTGCTACTTTAATTTCATTAGTTTCGGGGATGTCTTCAACAGCAGGGATGTGACTAACTAACTCGTCGAGTAACTCTCCTGTGCCACTGCCATGAATCGCGGAGATGGGGTAAGGTTCGCCTAATCCCAATTCCCAAAACTCGGCAGCTTGCATTAAGCCTTGGTCTGGAGATTCACATTTATTTACAGTTAGTAGCACAGGTACGCGTTGTTGGCGCATCCATTCGGCGATTTCTTGGTCTGCCGATGTGGGGCCTGTTTGACCATCGACCACAAAAATCGCGGCACAGGCTTCTGCTAGGGCTGTCATTGCCTGTTGGCGAATTAGTGGTAAAAATTCGGTATCATCATTAAAGACTAAACCACCAGTATCTACGACTAAAAATTCGCGACCATTCCAGAAAGCTGGCATGTAGGTGCGATCGCGTGTCACTCCCGGTTCATCATGGACAATCGCCGTTTGTTCCCCGGCGAGTCGATTAACCAGGGTGGATTTGCCCACATTTGGGCGTCCGATAATTGCAACAATTGGCAGTGCCATAAAACCAGGGTAAGTGAGAGACGTAGTATATCATGTCTCTACATTTTACTCACTTTAAACTGGAAGTTTTAATTTAATTTTTTAATTATCTGAACCGATATCTATAATGGGCTGATTGGTAACGCCATACTTAAAAAAAATAAAAAAGGTAGGAAGTCCTACCTTTTACCCAAAAAAAGCATTTTGTAACCAAATACCAAGTTCAATATCACACAAGCTTTTGACGAATCTATTGCAAAACTATGACGAGGGTATGACACTTAATTTTTAGTTGATTTGGCAATTACTCCCAGTTGCAACCCAGGCGGATAGCTACCTTCTTCTTTGATCCGCTTGATTTCAGCATCCGTTATTGGCAAGTTTAACTTTTGTGCCAACGATCGCACAATATCACCCCGATCAATTACACCAGCGACAGCGCCAGCCGGAGAAAGTACGGTAATTCGAGGTAACTGCTCATTTTCCAGTTTGTTAATTACCTCAGCTATTGTTGTTGCTTCTGCAACAGTTGGTATTTCTGTTAGGGGATGCACAATGCTATGTAAGGTTTGGGTTTCCCATTCACTTCTTTGGGTTACACGAAAATCATCAATGGAAACTAAACCTCGATAACGTCCATCAGAAGCAGCAAAATAAACCTGTGAGGGTGAGGTTTCCAACAAGTATAAATCGGCAAAAGAGCGCAATGTCTGGTCAGCATCGATAACGCGAAAGTCACGAGTCATCGCGTCAGCCGCCACTACCTTGAGTAGGCTTTCTTGCAATGTTGTCACGTTGTCATAAGTACTAGCGTTGCGAACAGCAAACCAACCTAACAGGGCAATCCACAAACCAAGTGCTAACTCCCTTGTCAAGAAATCTACAACAAATCCGAGAGCGATCGCACCATAGCCCAAAATCTGCCCAGCCCTTGCAGCCCAGTGTACGGCTTGAAAACGATTACCTGTTATTTGCCAGAGGGCTGCTTTTAATACTTGTCCTCCATCTAGAGGTAAGCCAGGAATCATGTTAAATAGCGCCACTACCAAATTAATTCTCGCCAAATCTGCGACCATAACACTGAGGGGGCTAGTATCAGGGATGACAAGACCTCCCAGACTGAGCAAGAAAAATAGTCCGATACTCACCACAGGGCCAGCGATCGCTACTTGAAAGGCTTTGAAAGGAGTTTTAGATTCTTCTTCAATAGCAGCAATCCCGCCAAACAGAAACAGAGTAATTGAATTAACTTTAATGCCTTGCGATCGGGCTACCAAGCTGTGACCCAATTCATGTAACAATACCGAACCAAATAGCAGCAGTGCCATAACTATTCCAGCACTCCAAGCGATGATAGTCCCCCATTCCTGGTAAGCTACCCCAAAGTTGAGGGTTGCCAACCCTAAAATTACAAACCATAACGGGTCTAAAAATAGGGGAATTCCAAATAAAGACCCAATTTTCCAATTTGTTTGCATTACATTGTCCTAAAACTAGATATTGCCAGTAGTTTCTATACTGCAATACTGCGTATACAATTATACAGATATTCCTGAGCATCAATTCGGTACTGGCAAATTACGAAATGCTCTTATTTCTAGAATAGACAATTAATGTCTATATTTGGAATTTGGAATTGGGCACTTGTACTGAACGTTGCTGTTGGCGCAACCTTTCGTAGAGAGGTATAGCAGTCCTAAATCATTTGTGAAAATTACATATCTCTTTTTTCTCTCTTCCCTTTGCGTCCTTGGCGTTCTTGGCGGTTCGTTTTCTTATCTATATTTTTCACGACTCATTTAGAGATTGTTAATCAATCAAATTATCTGATTAAGTCTTCTTATATTTTTTAAGCAAAATTTTCAAATTCCGACCTTCTTATTCTCTGAATCTAAAAAGTGGATTTTGAATTTAAATTGTCATTGATAGTCGAAAATATTGAGATCATTCTTGCCATATAATTTACATTATTAGTCAGCGAAATGACTTGATTACTGTTAGATTGGAAGTTGGGAGTAGTAATTAATGTAAAATAGTTTGTTAGGCAATAGAAATTGAGGAATGATGTCGGATTTAAGAGCAGAATTAACAGAAATTTTAGATCAAGCAGAGTGGGAGTGGCTAATTCCTCATGTACAACGAGATGCAGTAATTTTAGTAGCACCTGAGTTGAACTTGCTGGATGTTGGAGTAGCGATCGCCAGTGATGACATTCCATCAGTGCAACAGTGGATTGATGAGCAATTAGTTACCAAACCCACGACAGTACAAGTGGGAGCATGGAATCTTGAACGCAGTAAGCGATTTAATACTCTCATCGTTCAGCCTTACGTTTTGGTGAAAGAAATATAGCGGTTCCCATTCAAATGTGGTGTAACATCATCTCTTAAGCTGTAGGGGCAATTCATGAATTGCCCCTACAGCGTGTCCTTTTGCGTAAGTCCTAAATTATAAGGGAAATGCTGAAAACCCCTGAGAAACAGCAACGTAGTTGCGTATTTCGTACTTCAGGAAGGGGATGAAGGCTGATAGCACCGTTTACGGTGTTTTGATTTAATCTTTTTGGTGTGCTATGTAATCTATTACATTTTTTGTAGAAATATTACCAGCAGTTGAAACAAAATAGCTTGGTGTCCATAGAGTTGGAAGTTTAAGTAATTCTGGAAACTATGAGTCTTAAGTGATGAGAAGCCCGTCCTTTAATTCTGTTCATGATTTGGGAGGGATTGTCTGTTGGTTTCACATTCAAAAATAAGTGAATATGGTCAGGCATGATTTCCATTGCAATAATTTTCCATCTAAATTCAATTGCAAACCTCACAGATGATTTCCTGCAATCTCTCTGCTATTACGTCTACCAATACCTTCTTCCTCCGTTTTGGTATAAAAAAAAAGTGATAGTTAAGAAGTGATATTGCATTGCCTTCATGTCTGTATTCATCTGGAGAAAAAATTCCCATCTTTCTGTAATTGCTGATTGTGTTTTGTATATATTATGTAGTGTATAATCGAGTTAGCCAATCGACAATAGGAGGTGATTACAAACTGCTAACAAATTACGCCTACAAGCTGCGTCCTAACGTTACTCAGTCAAACAAAATGGGTGGATGGCTAGATATGCTTCGCTCTACCTACAACTGGAGTTTGACTGACAGAATAGCTCAATATAATCAGCAATTTATTCAGGGAGACTATTGTGATATCAGAACTAAATCAGAAGCCTGTCCACTGACTTGTTTTGTTAGCAAGAATGGTGCAAGCGGAGAACCTTGGAAGGATGCTAAGAAAGATTTAGATGGCAAGCTGAAAAACCCACGGCGTAGTGCTGGAGATATCCAAATAACGGCTTTACCTCAGCTAAAGAAAGCTAGACCGTGGTTTGGTAAAATTGATTCTACAGTGCTACAACAAAACGTTAAACGTCTTGACACTGCTTACAAAAACTTTTTTGATGGTAGAGGGTTTCCCAAATTTAAAAACCGGAGCAATTTTACATCCTTTACTTACCAGATGGGCGTGAAAGTTCAAGGGAGTAAAATCTACCTTCCTAAGTTAGGATGGATGCGATTCTTCAAATCTCGCTTAATACCAGATGGATTTACTCTCAAGTCCGCGACAATCCGCAAGCGTCAAGATGGTTGGTATGTCTCAATTAGGATTGAAGATAAAAGTATTCCAGATTACGTATTAAAACCAATAGATGAAGTTAAGTCTATCCTTGGTTTCGACTTAGGAATAACCAAGCTTGTTCACTTGTCGGATAGGTATCAAATTAATAATCCTAAATTCTCAACTAACAAGAAAGCTAAACGTACTCTGAAAATTAGACAGAGGCGAGTTAGCAGAAAAGTTAAGGGTAGTAAAAATTGTAAAAAAGCAGCTAGCAAGTTAGGACGTTTTCACAAAAAGATTACAGATAAACGAGTCACTTACCAGTGGGACGTTGCAAACCTCATAGTATCTTGAAAGGTTGATGCTATTGCCTTAGAAGATTTAAATATCTCCGGTATGTTGAGACGTTGCAAAGTTAAAGTTGATGAGAATAGTGGCAGGTTTTTGAAAAATGGGCAATCGAGAAAGAAAGGTTTAAATCGCGCTATCTCTGATGCAGGGTGGGGTGAATTAATTTTAAAGATTGAGTATCTCGCTGCAAAGCAAGGAAAAGTCGTGATTAAAATTAACCCTAAACACTCTAGCCTTGAATGCAGAAATTGTGGGCATATTGATAAGTCTAGCCGTGATGGTGAAAAATTCATCTGCACTGAATGCGGATATCACGAACACGCTGATATTGGTGCTGCAAAAACTGTTAGAGATAGAGGTTTTAAGATAGTACGGGGGGACTCCCCGGAACTTGCTGTTAAACAGCTAAACGCTCAAAAGATATCAGCACGCACTTTTGTGCAAACGTGTTGAGTCTGAGAACCTGTGCAAACAGGATATTAAGATTGTGAGGTCTTAAGAATCTCCTCGCCTTTAGGTAGGAGAGTGTCAATACCACGCACTAACTGCCTGATTTGACTAAAGCAAAATTTTCTCCTTTAAGATTTATCCATCTGGGAACTATAATTGTTACGATAATTTCAGATTAGATGTTGAAACCTTGATCCAATCTGAAACCTTAGAATTATTAGAATGGCATCGCCTCTGCCAGCACCTTGCCACCTTCGCGGCAACTAAGCTGGGGGCGACAGCTGCGCGTCATCTGAAAATACCCGATTCTCAGACCCAAAGCGAACAGTTGTTAGAGCAAACCAAAGAAGTCTACCAATTGGAAAGTCGCCTCACTACGGGACTGTCATTTGAGGGAATTCAAGATATTGGCGATTCCCTAGAACGGGCAGAACGCAACGGAGTTTTGACAGGGGATGAACTGTTAGCGATCGCAACCACCCTTGCGGGTGCTAGAAGTTTGCGCCGCGTTATTGACAATCAGGAAGATTTGCCGATCCTGACTGAGTTAGTTGCCGATTTGCGGACTTATCCAGAACTAGAACAAGAAATTCACCGATGTATTGATGAACGGGCCCAGGTAACTGACCGCGCGAGTCAAAAACTGGGAGAAATTCGCACAGACTTGCGGCGATTACGCAGCCAAATTACGCAAAAGCTGCAAAATATCTTACAAGCAAAATCTGGGGCAGTTCAAGAACAGCTAATTACCCAACGCAGCGATCGCTTTGTCATCCCCGTAAAAGCACCGCAAAAAGATGCCATCCCCGGTATTGTCCACGATACCTCTACCAGCGGTGCGACCCTATATATAGAACCGAATTCGGTAGTGCCTCTAGGCAACCAACTGCGGCAAATCATCCGCAGAGAGCAAGCAGAAGAAGAAGCGATTCGCCGTATTTTGACGGAACTTATAGCCGCAGTCAAACCAGATTTAGAGAGATTATTAGCGATCGCCACCACTTTGGATCTAGCGGTTGCTAGATCGCGATATAGTTACTGGCTAGGGGCGAATCCTCCGCGATTTATTCAACGTCAAGACAAAGAAATCATTACCTTACGGAACTTACGACATCCTCTGTTAGTGTGGCAGCAACAGCACGAACAAGGGCAATCAGTAGTTCCTGTAGATTTACTGATAAATCCGCTAATTCGGGTAGTTACAATTACCGGGCCAAATACTGGCGGTAAAACTGTAACCTTAAAAACTTTAGGGTTAGCAGCATTGATGGCCAAAGTGGGTTTATTTGTCCCCGCCCGCGAACCAGTGGAAATACCTTGGTTTGATAAAGTACTGGCAGATATTGGCGATGAACAATCCTTACAGCAAAGTTTATCCACATTCTCCGGTCACATCCGCCGAATTAGTCGGATTTTAGAAGCATTAGAAAATGGCGAAGCGGAGAATCTAAACCACTCCCCACTCCCCACTCCCTACTCCCTAGTCTTACTCGATGAAGTCGGCGCAGGAACCGATCCAGTTGAGGGTAGCGCCTTAGCGATCGCCTTGTTGCAATATCTCGCCAACCATGCCCAGCTAACCATCGCTACTACTCACTTCGGCGAACTAAAAGCCCTGAAATACGAAGATGAGCGGTTTGAGAATGCCTCCGTAGAATTTGACGAAAGTACTCTCTCGCCAACTTATCGATTGCTGTGGGGCATCCCAGGACGTTCTAACGCCTTAACTATTGCCTTGCGCTTAGGATTAAAACCAGAAGTTGTCCAACAGGCAAAAACTCAGGTGGGAGAGGCCACAGATGAAGTTAATCAGGTGATTGCCGGCTTAGAAGCCCAACGCCGCCGCCAGGAAACCAAAGCAGCCGAAGCCCAAAGTTTGTTGCAGCAAGCAGAACGTTTATACAAAGAAGTATCTGCAAAAGCCGCAAGCTTGGAAGAGAGGGAAAGCAGTTTGCGGGCTTCCCAGGAAATAGCAGTCCAACAAGCGATCGCCCAGGCAAAAGGTGAAATTGCGCAAGTAATTCGCCGCTTACAGAAAGGTACACCCACAGCCCAAGAAGCCCAGCAAGCCACCAATGCTTTGAATCAAATTGGCCAGCTTTATCAGCCAGCAGCGCCAGCAAAACCAAAACCTGGGTTTATGCCCAAAATAGGCGATCGCATCCGCGTTCCCAAACTCGGACAAATAGCGGATGTGATCGCCGCCCCTAATGAAGATGGCGAGTTAAGCGTTCGCTTTGGGCTAATGAAGATGACCGTAAAATTGGAAGACGTAGAATCATTAGATGGTCAAAAACCCGAACCAGTCATCAAAGCCAAACCAGCCCCAGCACCAGTAACTCCACCACCACAAAGTGTCCCCGAAATTCGGACTTCCCAGAATACCATCGATTTGCGCGGTAAGCGGGTAGCTGATGCCGAATACATTTTAGATAAAGCCATCTCAGAAGCTACAGGCCCCATCTGGATTATTCATGGGTACGGTACTGGTAAACTACGCCAAGGAGTTCACGCTTTTTTGCAACAGCATTCCAGAGTGAACAACTACGAACCAGCAGAACAAGCAGATGGCGGTAGTGGTGTTACCGTTGCTCACATCAAATAAAGTTATAGCGATTCTCATTTATGTCAGGTACACCTGTAGGGGCAATTCATGAATTGCCCCTACCTGAAAATCTTTCTTTTTGGCTATTATTTGGGTAAGTCGTAACATAGTTTATTTATACTCTTGTACGGAATTAGTAGTGAAAGTCAGGTAAACCTTAATTAGAATTGATACTTTTCTACTTTGTCTAAAAGAGATTTTCATCTAGAGTAGGACAAAGATACCTGCTGTTTACCACATAGAAAAAATCTAGCTGAAGCCTCTGGTTCATAGCTATGGGAAACCAAGCTTGATGCTTGAGAGTCTGGTTTCAAAATGGGTAACAGCAACATCCCCTATCAGCTTGATCACCTATGCTAAAAGTTATGCACTCGGCCGCCAACTCAGCCACTCCAAATTCCCAGTGGGAGGATTTAATCAAGCTTCCAGCCCCAAACACAGTTCAATGGGACAATATCAAAACCCAATTAGACTTGGTGCTGTTGGCGCTAGAAACCTTAACTGGGATTGGTTCAGAGGCCATGCTTTCGGCGGCAACTGATCTGAATTTAGAGTCAAGAGTGCCAGACCGCGTAGCTTTATGGCGACTGCGCCAATCAAATCCCCTACGTAAAGGTCAAGGAGGGCGAAAAAAGCTAGATGTCGAAGAAGCGCGATCGCTTGTTTTGATTATCTGCTACTTAGCCAAACAGCACCAAGAATTGATTCGCCGCGCTGTCGGACTGTTAGAACAAATGGCAGAAAATAACCGGGAACCTCACCAGACTGCCTTACTTGGAGATTATATTGATGCATTTTGCAACACCTACCAAGAGCGGATGGAAGAGGACGAGAAAATCTCAACGGATTTACTTACCAACCTGGCACTAAAGCTGCTTGTAGATTTACTTTTTTACAGTGCTTCCGGTGGGCATCGCCGCCTCTGGCTAGCACTTATAGACCGTTCGACAAAATTTTAGATTTGAAATTTCTCAATCAAAATTCGCTTATGAAGGTTTGCTAGATCGGGAAACCCTTTTGATGGTTATTAGCCCTTGGGCGATGCACTATCAGCACTACTTCCTCCTGGCACACTATTTTACATAACGGAAGGAAGCTTCCAGAATTGTGAGTGGAGGAATCCACCATTTCAACTTTTCTTTACAAGCAACTGGCTTAACTTTTTGCAAAATCCCAAATAAATAGTCTTCCTCGCAGTTCCTGCCATGCCTCTATCAAATTCTGTAATTCGTCGCTACACACCGCCTACCTGCACGCTAGAAGTATTCGCGCAAAGCTCGCCTCTGTCTCGTTGGATGGGGAAAACTGTCCTCAAGCACCTCAGCTTTGAGCTACGTTTTGACGATCCCCGACTACCAGAAGAACACAGAGTCCCAATTCGGGGCGATCGCGAGCAACTCGAAGTCTTATGTGATGCAGTTACAAACTACGTACAGCAATTCCTCCAACAGTCTCCAGAAAGCTTTCGGGTCAGCTTCCCCAGTACGGAAGAGTCAAATATAGCACTGGTTGAACCGGAATTAAAGTCTTCCACAAAAACATTAAATTCTTTTAGTACCCAGATTCCTGGGGGAAATATCCGCTTAGAACCAGGCAGCTATTTAACTCACAATCTATTTCTCGGTTCTCTCGCCAACCACTCATCTGGCCCTGTAATTCAACTCACTCTGCTGCAATTATTTGATTTGGCAAGTGCTTTAGATGAATACTCAACTGATGTCATGGCACTCCCAAACTTCAACAGCACGAGTTCGACTCTACGGTTCCCGGCTTGGGCTCCTGTTGCCGCAGTATTAGTATTAGGTGTAGGTTTCTTACCAGTTACTTGGCAATATGCTAACAGCATCAGAGAAAAAGAACAGCACGCAGTCAAAACCTCAGATCCAGCAGCAGTAAAGACTGCTTTAGAACCTTCAACTTCACTAAACTTCCCTACACCGGAACCTGGACTAACCACTCCATCGGATAATTTGCTAGGTTCCACTCCTCCACTTCCTACATCCACTTTACCCCCAGCCCCTCTAACAGCCCCCGCCCTAATTCCAGTTTCTCTGCACCGCCACCTCTGTTCCCAAATAATGCACTGACAAAATCTCAGGGTACGACTGCAACCCTTCCCAGCAATAAAGCAATGCCAACGGCGAGCTTCTCTACCAGAGGCTCCGCGAACGCACTATCGAGTAAAATCCCCAGCCAAGAAATTGCCATGTTACCAAATGTGGGACAGAACTCTACAGGGTTAAGTCCCCAAGCTGGTACTCTTCCTCATCGGCGGAATTTGCCACCCCGACTATCTTCTAACACAGGCAGTTTACCAACTAATATCTCACCAGTCACTCCCCCATCTCTTAGCACAATACCTAATAATGACCCTATCCAAACCTCTCCACTAACTTCACAACAGCTAGACGAAAGAATTAATTCCTTACAAGCTGGAGAAAAACCTGCTTCACAACTTTCTTCATCTAGAACTGCTGATAATAATCCATTCATCGATCAATTAGGAGACGGACGTAGAACCCCTAAATCCAGAGAAGTGGCAACTGGTACATTATTTGACACACCTCAAGTAGCAGAAGCAAGAGAATACCTAAGTAAGCGTTGGCAACCACCCGCCGGACTAGCACAAACATTAGAGTATAGTTTGCTTGTCAGTGTTGACGGCACAGTTGAACGAATTCTTCCTCTCAATAAAGCAGCAAGAGAATTCGTTGATAACGCTGGGATGCCTCAACTTGGTAAACCTTTTGTTTCCGCCAATACACGCGGACAAAATGTCAGAATTCGAGTTGTTCTCAGTCCTGACGGGAAGGTACAGACTTTTCCAGATCAATAATTAAGTAAACAAATGTGTTTAACAACAGAGGTAGGAGGAATACTTTCCTCTACCTCTTTGCAATATTTACAGCGATCGCTAAGTATGTCCTTCGTGCAGCGTCTCGTAGAGAATTGCAGTCAACAACGCTAACAATCTGATAGCTAGTAGTCTGTCAAGAAATAATTGACGAATAAATTTTCTGTAGAGACGGCGATTTATCGCGTCTCTCCAACCGTCAAAATGGGTTTGACAGACCACTATTAAGTGTTATTAGTGAAGCATCACCTAGAAATTTTGGGTTGGTTGTGTACTAGGCTAGGATCTTACTACTACAAGTCCTTTGATAACCCATGAATGGATCAAACCCGTTAGGCAAGGAATCCTTGCCAACATCCCACCAAACAGAAGATTTCCACAAGCATGATACAGATACAAATCGTACTCATGAAACTGGAAATTCGACTCATGCTCACATCCATAGCGAAGAGTCTTTACGACGAATTGTCAACCGATTATCGCGTATAGAAGGACATGTTCGTGGGATCAAGGCAATGGTGCAGCAAAGTAGCCCTTGTCCTGATGTTCTCCTGCAAATTGCCGCAGTGCGGGGCGCATTGGATAGGGTAGCACGAATTGTTTTGGATGAACATTTAACCGAATGTATTGGTCGAGCCGCACAAGAAGGTAATATTGACGTGGAAATTAAACAGTTAAAAGCGGCTTTAGATCGATTTTTACCTTAATAATTAGAATTTTGTAAAGATGCAAGATTTGGTGTATTGACTCAGGTGGAGGGTTCTTTATGCCAAAATTAACACAACTGTCTCGCAGTCGTAGCGAATAGCCTGGGCAGTTCCAAATCAATTGCAGAGAGGTAAATATACCGACGAAAGTGTATTAAGGCGGGGAGGTTTTGGCATTGAAAAAGGCGATGTTACAGCAGCAAGCTACGCATGGTTATTAAACTTCATAATGTATGGAAATTAAAAAGAAAGAAAAAGCTATCAATCAAATTTTACTGGGACTTGCTTTAAAATTTTTTCCATTAATTATTCTGGGATTATTTAAGGGATATTTAAATACTTTCTTTCCTAATTTGAGTATATTGATAGCTATTTTAATCGTAGGATTTTTCTTAGTAGGGTATAGATTTTTTATTAAAGGATGTTATCTCTACAGTAAAAGTAAAGGGTATTCGTATCAATGGGGATGGCTAGGGTTATTAAGTTTGCTCGGTTTATCAATCTTATTACTTATTCCTTCCAAGGAAAATATAGCCTCTTTACAAGATGAAATATTGGCAGATGAACCCTGGGATAAAATTAATATTCCAGAGTTATTCCTATCTTGGCTCATTGCCCTACCTGTTTTATTTTGGTCTATATTAGGACTATTTTATTCATTCAATAATTTAAACTTTTTTGATCCAACACAAAAGTCTACTATTATTAATTTATTAAATATACTTGTTTCGACTTGTTGGGGATTTTTTTTATTAAAAAAATCCCAACAAGCAGGACTAAAATTTAATAAAATTATCGGTTATAGAAACTATATTAATTTCAAATTACTGGCAATTTTTTTTGCTATAAAATTTGCTTTTACACGGGGCTGCAACACCTTATTATTATATAATTTGTCATTTGTTTTTCCCAAATATGTAGAAAGCTATCTTAATGACAAACCTTTTACTAATATTTCCGAAATGATCGTGTGGAGTTTTTCAGTTATGCTCTTAGCTCCCATGATAGAAGAGTTCTTTTTCCGAGGAATAATTTTGCAAAAATGGGCAGTTAAATGGGGAGTAAGATCAGGAATTTTAACTTCGTCTTTACTATTCGCAATTTTACATTTTCGATTTGATATTATTTCTTTATTTATCATGGGTATTATATTATCAACTTTATATTTTAAAACCCGATGTTTAATAACATCAATGCTTTTTCATTTTTTCCATAACACTATTTCTACAATTTTAAATGTCATAGATTATTTCAACACATCAGCAATCGAAAGAAGTGCATTTGTTTCGGTAAAAGATTATCAAACTTCAATACAACCTCTGTTAGGTCAACGAGTTTTTTTGCTCGCTATCTCTATTCCCTTTCTTATATACTTTATTTATAAAAATTTCCCTAAAAATGATGCAATTATTCCTTATTATGCTAACGGTGCTAAAACTGACGAGACAAATTAACTTTGTTTTTTATTCTCAAAATTACCGAATATTCTGCTTTACTCTAAGTAGGTAGGCATAATTAAACATAAAATAATATCCTAGTTCGTAGTGAGCGATTCATCGCTCAAAATAAGGATTATCAGAACTAAAGTCCCGACTACGAACTTTAATTTATTTGCGCCT
Source organism: Nostoc sp. KVJ3 (assembly GCF_026127265.1). Taxonomy (GTDB): domain Bacteria; phylum Cyanobacteriota; class Cyanobacteriia; order Cyanobacteriales; family Nostocaceae; genus Nostoc. The sequence continues at coordinate 1,806,701 of NZ_WWFG01000002.1, read as the reverse complement.
ACTTACTCATAAAAAATATATCAGCTTTTATTTTATAGACGTACCATAAAAATGACTTTAAAACAATATAAAATTAACTATTGTTTAAATATAAATGGTAACAAGCCTATAATTATTTTTTTACACGGCTTCATGGGAAATATTCATGAATTTGATGAAGCCATAAAATTACTAGCTGAAGATTTTTCTTATCTCACTCTTGACTTGCCAGGACATGGTAAAACTGAAGTTTTAGGAGGTGATGAATATTATAGAATGGAACCTACTGCTCAAGCAATAATCAATTTATTAGATGAATTAAAAATAGATAAATGCTACTTAATTGGTTATTCAATGGGCGGAAGATTAGCTTTATACCTAACTCTACATTTCCCAGAACATTTTATTAAAGTTGTATTAGAATCAGCTTCCCCAGGTTTAGCAACAGAAGCAGAACGATTAGAACGAGTTAGACGTGATACTCAAATAGCTAAAAAATTAAGCAGAAGTATTATTAAAACAGATTTTGCTGCTTTTCTGGCAAATTGGTATAATCAACCAATTTTTGGTTATATAAAAAATCATCCAGAATATAACCGAATGATAGAAAGTAGGTTGCAGAATAATCCACAACAATTAGATAAATCATTGCGTTTCATGGGGAATGGATGTCAACCTTCTTTGTGGGATAAGCTACAAGGTAATAAAATATCTATCCTATTACTTGCGGGTGAATATGATGAAAAATTTATATCTATTAATAAACAAATAGCTGAATTATGTGAATTTGCACAGTTAAAAATAATTAGTAATGCTGGACATAATATTCACTTTGAAAATACTTTAGCCTTTGTAGAAAATATAAAAGATTTTTTATATTCAGCAAGTTAAAAATTAGGATAATCTCACTGTTTTTTTACTGGCTTGCTGGGAGGAGTTGGGGATGGTTTCAGATTCGGGGCTGTTCGTTGATTCGCTGCGGTTAATTCTTCTTGCAACATTTTCTGATAAATCTTAGTTAAAGAGCTACTAATAGAATTAGTTTCTATACCATATCCTAGACTTGTCCAGGTGGGAGAGAGTCGCCGCAAAACATCATTTAACTTTCCCTGACGCAACAGTTGGGAAAGATCGGTTCCCCAAACTTTAGAATCAGTTAACCAACGGTAAACTACTATATCTTGATATTCTGCTTCAAAACTATAAGCAGTCCAAAACATCATCTGCATTGGTTTTGGGTGATAACGCGGGGCTAAACGATACCAAGTAATGTTGATAATTTGATATCTACCAGCAGCCGTAGAACAATTACCTGTGTTGGGGCCTGTGACAATTGTGACGCATATCTCAGGATGTCGGCTCAGATCGTTGACTTGCTGTCCACCATACAATAGCGAATAGGGTCGGTTCCCACTGGCTTCACTTGCGGAGATGGTTCGCATTAAAGCACGGATATAGGGGTCGCCCTGTTTCATCACCAAAGGCGGCTGTTTATCTGCAAAGATGGGATCGGAAGGCGATCGCAAGTCTCCAATATACCATTGCAACAAATACACAAAGCCGAGAAGCGCGGCTATTGGGCCAATAAGTTTTTCAACACCTTTGAATTCAAAGCCTTTCAGAGTCCGACTCCTTCAAATTCGCTCTCTTTGCTAACAAAAATCATCGACGAACTTATTCTGACAAAGTTCACACCTGATTGTTAGTTATATGGTATCCGTTAGAGTACTCCAAGTAAAAAAATGCCCAATCGTCATTGCGAACGCTCGCAATGACGGGTTTTTGATCATTTATTTTTTGGAACACTCTTATTGTTGTAAAGCAGAACTATAGCAGTCCTATTAGATTTGTGAAAAATATAGATAAGAAAACGAACCGCCAAGGACGCAAAGGAAAGAAAGAGATATATAGTTTTCACAAATGATTTAGGACTGCTATGTATCAACTTACGCCTATGAGTGTGGAGCAGGAGATGCAATGATAATACAGATAAATGAAGAAAAACTTGAATTTGCAAAATAGATATATCCTGAAACTGAAGGCGATCGCTTTTTGTTGATGAAGGATAAAGAGCTACGCCTACCTATGTTATAATTAGATAGTTAATTTTCTCAGCGATTAGCTATGACAACAGAAATATTAAAATCTGTTGAACCTACCCTTTACGAAGAAGATTATTATTTATGGGTAGAAACGACACTTAAACAATTAGAAAATAAAGATATTCAAAATCTGGATTGGCAACATCTAATAGAAGAAATTGAAGCTTTGGGAATTGAACAAAGACGAAAAGTAGAAAGTTACTTAAAACAATTATTAATTCATCTTTTACTTTATCGTTATTGGGAAACTGAAAAAGAAAATTGTCAACGAGGCTGGCAAATAGAAATAACTAATTTCCGTGATGAGCTAGAATTTTCTTTTCGTTCCAAAACACTTTATAATTATTCTCTTAACTGTTTAGATGCCGTTTATATTAAAGCCAGAAGGCAAGCAATTCAAAAAGCGGGTTTAACGCCTGAGATTTTTCCAGAACAATGCCCTTTTACTTCTGAAGACATTTTCAATAGTGAGTATTTCCCCGAATAAAACTGATTTGGTGGTGAATGTGCGATCGCTCTCAATACTGTTCGGTTAAGGCAAGAGACGCGATGAATCGCCGTCTCTACAATAATTAATATTTCGTTTTTACGGCGATTTATCGCGTCTTTGCGATCTAGAATTTTCATCGAAAAATCTTAACCGAACTGTATTGCGATCGCTCTCTCGTTTAAAGATCAGCGATCGCTTTGGGAGATAGAATCCTCTAGGATATCAGCATCAGCACTGTTGAAATAGCTCCTTAAAGCTTTTTGAGGCTGCTTCCGGCTTGGCAACAATTTCGACAATTTTATTGCGTGCATCTGCTTCAAACAGCGCCTCAACAGCAACTTGGGCAACTTTTTGCCTAGGGATACTACCGTCAAACACTGTATCAGCACTCTGCATCACGATCGCGTCAAGGTTATCTTCATTCTTCAACCCACCAGGTCGCACAATCGTATAAGTAAGACCACTTTTTTGGATATACTCTTCAGCTTGCTTTTTCCATACCAAAATCAGCCAAAACAAGTTCAGTGGATGGAATAACTGCGAAGTACACAAAGAAGAAACAAAGACAAGATGCTCAATTCCCTTTGCTTTAGCAGCATCTACTAAATTTTTAGTCCCTTCAAAATCTACTTTATAGGGGCCAGTGGGGTCAAAACTAGGTTTTGCACCAGTCGCAACCAATAAAATTGTGCTATCTCCCAACGCAGCATTTAAACTTTCTGGTTGTAATACATCGCCTACAACTAACTCGGCTTCAGGAGACAGAATACCCCTAGCTTTGTCTATATCCCGCACCAAAGCGCGGACGGGAATATTCCGCGCTATCAACTCTTGCACAATCCGGCGACCTGTTTCACCTGTTGCCCCTGCTACAAATGCTTTCATGAGAAATGCTATCCTGGGAAACTATTGTGTGCTTGTTCAGTTCTTTATTTTAGTAATTCTATGGAGTTGATGGTAGATTAATGAGGTTTTAATCAACATAGGATATTAGTGTGAAATGACCCAGGTACGTGGGGAATTATTAATATAGACAGAACGCCAAAATATACAGTAATGCATTTATGCTTTCAAGACAAGGCGAATATAAATCCTGGGAAATAACAGAAGCAGTTTTACCTGTAGCGTCCAGCGAAGAAGAAGCTAAGGACACATTAACAGAAGTAAATGTAGCGACGATTACAAAATTTTACGGTCGTTATCAAGATTTTATGGAAATGCCTGCCTCAGCAGAGAAGGTTGCCGAGTATCTTAATGCTCACGCTTCATGGTTTTCTCGTTGCGCTGAACCCATGAAAGTGCAATTACTTGGGGAAAATGGCTATGCTTTAGTAATTGGTCGTTTTGGTGCTTTCGGTTATGAAGTAGAACCGAAAATTGGTTTGGAATTGTTGCCTCCAGACGAGGGTATTTACCGCATCCGTACAATACCCATTCCTGATTACCAACCGCCTGGTTATGACGTAGACTATCGGGCATCTCTACAGCTAATAGAAAACAATGCTTGCAGTAGCGGCGAGGTTACAAGAGTTGAATGGGAATTAGATTTAGTCGTTGATTTGCACTTTCCCCGGTTTATTCAGCGATTACCCAAGTCTATAATTCAATCTACAGGCGATCGCTTACTTAACCAAATCGTCCGCCAAGTCTCCCGCCGCTTAACTCGCAAAGTTCAGCAAGATTTTCAGAAATCTTTGGAAAAATCCCTTCCTGTTAATTCTAAACAAAAGCGGTGATTTAACAGTCCTTTGTCATTGCTCATACACTAATGACAAAGGACAAATGACAAAGGACTACGCTTTAGTAAGAAGTCTTTGGACAATTTGCACTCCAGTAACAGCTTGCCAAGCAAAAAGTCCCAAAAGCGTGAAATTTAGCAAAATATGAGTTGCACGCGCCCAATTTGCCCCTTTCTGCATATAAGGCGACAAAGCAGCAGAAAATGCAATCAGACCTGCCATGCCCAGTCCTGCCAGCAAGTGAGGCCCTACAAATAACTTTTGATTATTCATATAGGTGACAGCCATACCACCAATCGCACCTGCTACGGTCAAACCTAAGAGTATAGACCCGATTTGGTAATGTCTGAGGTTATATCTACCTTTAATCAGTTCTTTCTTTTCTTCCCCCTGAGCATTTCTGGTACGCTGTACTTGCAGCCCCAAGTAGGCAGCATAAATTGAGAGTGCTAATAGTGCCCACATTAGCACCGGATGGAAGAAGTTTAGCCAATATTTCACCGACGCAGAAAGTTCCAGACTCATAGTGTTCTCACCTAATTATTAAATCTTCATAAAAATTAGCATAACTCTATTCTCTGTGCTTAAAGTTGCACAAATTAAAAGAGATTAAGGGATGAGGAGAGAAGACAAGAGTGAAGCCTCCTTTAGCTTAAATTTGCATCCAGTCAATAGATAGAATGCTTGCCAAGACTGGATTTCTTAATTTTTAATTTTTAATTTTTAATTTTTAATTGCATAACCCTCTTGCCAAAGTGTATAAACAATCTCAGACTGAGTTTTGAGGGTAGACGAATAAAACCCCTGTGTGGGATCTCATTCATGACTGAAAACAACGATACTTTGCTGCTAAAAGCTGCTAAAAGTGGTGATATCAAGGGGCTGTGTGCGTTACTAGCTACTGGTGCGAGGGTGGACGCGGGCGATCGCCTTGGCACGACGGCGTTAATGTTTGCTGCCAATTTAGGCTACACCGAAATTGTGCGATCGCTGCTGGATGCTGGGGCAAATATCAACTTACCCAGAAAACTATATGGTTTGACGGCTTTGATGTTGGCCGCTAGTGCCAAACAACTTGACATTGTGCAGCTTCTATTATCCAAAGGTGCTGATGTCAATGCCACCAATGAAGATGGCAGCACAGCTTTAATGGCCGCAGTCGTCAAAGGTCATATCGATGTAGCGCGAGTCTTATTGGCTGCTGGTGCGAAGGTGAGTATCGCCGATAAAGATGATGATACTGCGTTGAAACTTGCCATTAAGCAGGGAAACATCGAAGTTTTAGAAGCGATTCTGCAAACTGGTGTTGATGTCAATATCCCAGATCGAGAAGGTGAGACACTCTTAACATTAGCGGTAGACTTGGGGCATCTGGAGGTTGTGGAAGCACTGCTAGCAGCAGGGGCTGATGTGAATATGAAAAACGCTGACGGTGGAACTGCATTATCGGCAGCAGCAGCAAGTGGACATAGTGCGATCGCAGCAGCTTTACTGGATCGAGGTGCTGAAATTAATCTTCAAGACCAAGATGGTGAAACTGCCCTACATCTTGCCGTTGTAGAGGGCTACGTTGATGTCGTACAAGTATTACTTAATAGAGGTGCAGATGTCCAAATTAGGAATCGCCTGGGTGATACATCACTCCTAGTAGCAGCGTTGCAGGGACATAACAAAATTGTCGAGGCACTATTGCGTTCTGGGGGAGATATTAATGGCAAAAACCTTGGTGAAGTACCTTTGACATTGGCTGCATCACAAGGACACACTCAAACAGTGAAAGTGTTGCTAGACTATGGTGCTGATGCCAACAATCCGGGGGATGATGGCAAAACTGCTTTGATTAAAGCAACCGAAGGCAAGCACACAGAGATCGTCCATTTACTCTTGGCAAAAGGGGCAGATGTGAATTTTCAAGACTCAGCCAGGGCAACATCATTGATGTGGGCTGCCTCAGCAGGTTATGGCGAAATTGTACAGTTATTACTCCAAGCCGGGGCAGATGTGAATTTGAAAAACCGGGGTGGTTATACTGCTTTGATGATTGCAGAATTTAATGGTTATAAAAATATAGTGCGAAGTCTGCAAAAAGCTGGGGCGCAAGAATAGCCATTTTAATTCTGAATTTTTCAACTAAAATATTTTCAGAAATATCTTGACAAATCATTAGATAAAGGTTAGGAACTTAAAGACTAAGGAAGTTTAAAAGAACTAAATCTAAACCGAAGAAACAAAGAAAGCAAAACTCCGTCGTAACTGTTGTGAACTTGCTACGACGGAGAAAAGAAAAATTAAAACGCCAAGAGGGAACAGGCTAAATGCTTGCGTGACAAGGATAGAAAGAAAGCAAAAATGAAGAAGTAAATTTACCTTTGACTTTTTACCTTGTACATTTTACCTTTTACCTGCTCTCTCCCTTGACGTTTCCTACTGTGCTAGATGTGCAAAATATATAGTTTTTACTTGAACATAAATGTATTCTAAGGATCATTTTTTATGTATTATCCTAAAAGCTAAATACAACCAAGTCTTGATAAAACGTTGATGCGCGACTATTTGGGCGATCGCTACGGAAATTAAAAGAAAAAATAAATAAAAAATTAAATTTAGTAGAATCACTGTAGTGAATCCCCAGCCACCAAATCACTATTGGTTTGGGCTTTTACGCACTATCTATAAAATTTGTAGAACAACCAGTGTCATATCATCAGTGTTTTGCTTATCAGCACCGATGAACTGCTGAACTTGGTCAAATAGGTAATCCACAATTTCCTCTGGCCCATTGCAGTACTTACAAGCCGTATTGAAGTCAGCGACAAAATTATCTTCGTCGAAGCGATCGCCACCAGCCGCCGCCGCATCGGTCAAGCCATCTGTATAGTAAATAATTGTATCCCCAGGCTCTAACTGTGCATGAGCATCTTCATATTGGCTATTAGCGTCCAAACCGATTAACATTCCTAGAGTATCTAAACGGCTGACAGTTTTCGTGGCTGCGTGCCACCACAAGGGAGGATTATGTGCTGCATTGCTATAAGACAAAATTCGGCTGTGAGGATTATATTCTGAATAAAATAGTGTTACAAAGCGGTGGGAATTTTCCAAATCCGCATACATAACTCTATTTAAGTTTTGCAGAATTTTTGCTGGGGAATTACCATGTAGCACTTCTCCCCGTAGCATTCCCCGCATCATCGTCATAATCAGCCCAGCAGGGACACCTTTGCCCATGACATCGCCAATAACCAAACCCCAACGACTAGTTTCCGTGTCGCCTTTAGTCTTAGACCGAATCTTATTCTGATTAGTAGCAATAAAGTCGTAGTAGTCTCCACCAACACGATTTGCAGGTTTACAACGTGCCGCTAAAACTGCACCAGGGATTGTAGGGCATTGACGTGGCAGAAGTCGCCGTTGAATTTCTGCGCCAATTTCTAGTTCTTGGTCTAGACGTTCTTTTTTCCTCAGTTCTACAGCTAGTTCATCGTTTTCGATCGCTACTGCTGTTTGATCTGCAACTAATCTAACCAACTTTTGCCTAGTTTCTGTCCAACTATATTCTGGATCGCGGCTCAATACGTAGAGCCATCCCCTTTCTGTATGCTTTACTAGAATCGCCGTCCCAAAAATTTGCACATCTGGCCCTAAATAGCGATGCATCTGATCGTCCAAAATCCCTGTTGCATTAGCTAGAGGGGCAGTATTGGGCAAAAGCGTGATTTGACTGCTAGCTATCTCTAGGGCTTTGCGGATATTCTTACGCTGACCACTATCTTGCCAATGTAACTGTTCTAACCTGACTTGACCATTAGGTTTGTAGAGAAACAAGGCGCTACCGTCTGCATCTGTCACTCTTGTTGCCATTAAGGGAATCAGTTCCAAAAACTGATTCAAATTATTGAAACTTCTCAGGGCAAATCCTAAAGAACTGAGCAAATCTTGAATTTTGTTCTGTTCGCGGTGCAACCTTGCCACGAGTTCTTTGAGTGCTACGACTGGTGTGACATCCGTCGCGGCACTACTATTGTTTTCAGTGGGTTGAGAGGGCAGTTGAGACACAGGCACAGGTACTATTGCACTTTATATTGGCAGATTTTAGATTATTTATAAACTTTTTGGCTTTGGCATTGCTAAACCATATTTAGACAAGACTTGTCCCTTTAGCAAGAGTATAAAGACGTAACAGACAACTTTTATCAGTATTTTATTTGCTTATCGGATTTTTGATGAAATATTTAGTCATTTCAAATCATGTATTTTTAGTTAAAACTCAATCCGTAAAAATTACTAGTTTCGTTGATAGTTCAGAAAGATTTTCCTTTTTTCATAACTTAATTCCCAAAGCATATCTCTAAAGTCATAAAAATACTTTATTCCAAGAATAATTTATAACGCTTTCGAGTCACTGTTTGAGTATAGGCAACTAGGAAACGAGAACTTTTTTGAGTTCAAACCTATAAGCCCTGAAATTTGCCACTTTCTTTAGGCGTTGCGGAATCGAGGTATGAACTTGAATGTAGAGACATAAAATTTTACGTCTCTACAAGGATTTTTCACCGCAATGCACAATCGTTTTCATGCCGCAATCAGCAACACCTTCCTTTAAAACCCCTGAATTTATTTATGGGGATTCCTTCTGCCTCCTACCTCCTGAAGTGGAACGTACAGATATCCCGACTTACTTGAACTGTTTCTAGTTAGTTCAAGTGATAATACCAGATCAGTTACCTCTAAATTTATCAATTTGTCAAGAAAAAATTTTAACTCCAAATTTTTGAATTAGCCACTCAAGAGAGCTTCGACAAACTCATAACTTGAAAATGGACGGAGGTCTTCAATTCCTTCACCAGCGCCAATAAAACGAATGGGTAAACCTAGCTGTTGCACAACGGCAAGGGCAACGCCGCCTTTAGCGGTGCCATCTAGTTTAGTTAAGACAACACCACTCAGTTGGGCAGCTTGGGAGAAAACTTCGGCTTGCCGCAATCCATTTTGACCTAAAGTGGCATCTAAAACCAAAAGGGATTCTACTTTGGCATTTGGGGCTTTTTTGTCGATAATTCGGCGAATTTTACCGAGTTCGTCCATTAAATTTTTCTTGTTTTGCAGTCGCCCAGCTGTATCTACCAAGAGTAATTCGGTTTGCCGCGATTGAGCGGCGGCGATCGCATCAAACACAACTGCTGCCGGATCTGTATTTTTTCCCGGATTGGCAATTACTTCTACACCACTTCTACTGCCCCAAACCTTCACCTGTTCGACGGCGGCGGCGCGGAAGGTGTCTGCTGCGCCAATCAAGCATTTATAGCCAGATTTTTGTCCCAAGTGGGCAATTTTGCCGATGGTGGTGGTTTTACCGGCACCATTTACCCCAGTGATTAACCAAATGTTCAAGGTTTCTTTTTCTGGGGTAAAGCTAGTTTTGTGGGATGCAATGCTTGGTGCATCCAGCATATCCCGAAGAATTTTTTTCAGATAAGCGATCGCTTCTTCCGGTGCAGTAACTTCATCCCGAAGTTTTGTCTGTAAGGCATTGATAATAAAGTCTGTCGCCTCTACACCCACATCAGCTTGTAGAAGCAATGCCTCAATTTCTGTTACAGCAGCTTGATTAAGCGGCCCTTGACCAACGATCGCCTTTAATTGGTTGAGAATACTCCGGCGAGTTTTGTCTAACCCTTGCCGGAGCTTTTTCAGCCAGGTAATTTCTTCAATAGAAACGTCTTCTGGATTTCTACCTTGAGCGGCTAAAACTTTCGCTGACCAGACAAACCCATCATCAAATTCTAATCCGGGAATTTCCTCTCCTGTCTCTGCTGTTGCCCCTACTGGCTGTACTACCTCCGGTTCTGGGACTTCAATGGCGGTAGCTATTAGTTGGTCTAGTTTTGCTTGCCGTTCTGCCGCCGCCCGTTCTAAGAAGGATAAACTAACTGGTGTTGTTGGTTGCGTTGCCTCTGGCGTAGCTAGTGGTTCAGTGGGTGTTGGTTCAACTTCACTGCTTATTATTTCTGGGCTTTCGACATCTGACTCTTCAGCAATTGCAACTACTGAGGAATCTTCTGTACTTCCTTCATCAGTAGTAATTTGGATAACTTCTAGCTGTGCTGTTTCTGGGCTTGTACTAACAGGTTCCTCAGTTGGTTCTGGTTCAGTGATTTCTGCGGTTTCAGGTTCTGCTGAGGCATTTGCTGAATCGGGCGGGGTTTCTACTACCTCAGTCTGTTGTTTTTGCTGGATATTTTTGTAAGCAGCTTTCGCAAATGCCAACAAGTCTGCCGTTGTGTCTGGCGCAGTTTCAGCAGTTGAGGCTTCGGCTGACTCTGGTTGGGGTTCTTGTGCAGGAGTGGTTTCTTCCTGTTTTTTATCAGTGGGAGTCTCAGAGGAATCGTTATGTTGACGGCGGAACCAATTAAAAACCATTGCAGCAGTATTAGTTATATGAGTTATTAAGTTATAAGTTATGAGTTTAATTTAACTTTGCACTTTTTCTTAGGGTAAAAACTTCCCGGTTATCCTCACCTTTCGTAGTCAGTTTGAGGAGAATCAGCTTCCTTTGGTTCGCGCAGCATCTCCCCTTCTCCCAAAGCTAGGGTGTATACGCAATAATTCTCGCACTGCGTTTCTTTCCCGCCTCGGAATGAATTCCGAGTCTCACAGCCCTGAACTTTATAAAAAAAGTAAAGGTTCAAAACCTCGCCCGCAAGTGGCGCGAATAAATCCTTGTATCTTCAGGTAGGTAGAAACCCCATCCCAAGTGTCTAGCTTAGTTTAATCCCCCTGCTCCCCCTGCTCTCTTCATTTCTGGCCGGGATGTCGGTGGGTGTGACAGTTTCACTCTGACAAAAATGTGGGTAGAGGATTTTTCGACTTGTGTGTACACCGTAGTTCTCCGAAAGGGAGAGGCTAGCGCCAAGGGAGAAGTTCCGCTCCGAGGAAGCCGCTTCTGCGGCTCCAGATTTATCTCCATAGGAATTACGAACTACGAATTACGCACCGATACTATGCTGTTTTTTTCTGATCGGTGACTCGGCGCAAAACACCGTTAATAAAGCGATGACCGTCTTCTCCACTGTAGCGTTTGGCAAGTTCCACAGCTTCGTTGATGGCGATGCTGTCTGGAACTCCTAAGAACTTCATTTCTGCCACAGCGATTTGCAGGATATCGCGGTCAATTTGGGCGAGGCGAGTTACTTGCCAATCTACTAAGGCAGTAGAAAGGAGTTCATCTATAATGTGTCGATTCTCGTTGACGGTGATCACAAGCTCTTTAGCGTAATTACGAACTCCCTTATCCTGATTAGCTAGCTGAATCAATTCTGGGAAATCAACTGCTGTACCCAACTGATTGATTGCTGTTTGGGTGCAAGCGATCGCTTCTTGAAGCATTGCTCTAGCAGAATTGAGGTCGGAGGCCCGAGTTTGGCTACTTAAAAGGCGATCGTTACTGCGTTGCAGTTCTCCGGCGGCATTATCGAGGGTATCTTGCACTTCTGAAGTCAGGGTGCGTACTGCTCCTAGCACCAACTTGGATACTAGTTGATCGTCTGGTAATGTATCTAATTTCTTTGGGTTAACTGGCAATTGGCTAAGGCTTAAAAGCGCCAATTCACGAGCAATTTGCTGGGGTTTACGAGGCTGCATAAATAATGAGGGGTGATTGTGCGAGAACTGATTAACTAGGCGGGGCAAACTTACAAGTTTATCAATTTTGGCACAGTCAAACAACAACATTACGCATTTGCTTGTGACTTTGCCAGATTGATTTTAAGTTTCTTCAACGGGAATAACTTGCCGCTTGATTTCGTCGTGTTTGACTTCCAGATTAGACTCTTTGGGGAAAACCAAGGGTGTATTAGGGGCGACAATGCCACCTGATACAACTATTTTAAAAGCGTCTTCAATGGACATAGAGACGTTCACCACCTCGTCTTCAGGAACGACTGCGTACCATCCAGTAGTAGGATTCGGGGTGGTGGGGATAAAAACACTTAGGACGGGGCGAGACATTTGGGCTTGGATATCACTGCTGATTGCACCAGTAACAAAAGCGATCGCCCAAATTCCTCGGCGGGGATACTCTACCAAGATTACCCGACGAAACTTGCCATTAGAATCTTTTAGGATTGTTTCTAAAAGCTGTTTGAGAGTTTTATATACCTGTCCTGCTAAAGGAATTGCCTGTAATAATCGCTCACCAAAATCTAACAACCACCGCCCAGCAATATTGCGAGCCATCAAGCCCATCAATAATATACACAGTAGTGGTACTGCTAATCCTACCAATAAATTCAGTAAATTTACTAGAATTGGGTTTAACCCATCAAAAGGATTTAGTTGTTTGGGAATTTGGGTGAGGAAGTTGATGACCCAATTAGCAATGGTAATTGTCAGCCAGATAGTGGTTGCTAGGGGAATTACTACCAACAAACCAGCAATCAGGTCGTTTTTTAAGTCCTGTTTTAGGCGATCGATTACCAAGCTCCGATTCTCCTGTTTTAAGCTAGAGGAACTTTTGTTATTGGTATCCATACCAGCAAATTCGTCAAATAGCAAAGGTTTTACTTGAAGCAATTTCTGCCGCAAGTAACTATCCAAAACACTAGCAGCCTAGCTGCTACGGCAAAAACACGTACTTGTGGCTGGAAATCAGCTATTTTTCTACAAGCATACACATAGATATCAACCAATCCAATAGCGGCTGGTTATTCTCAGAGGATGTTACTTTTCCTTGGAAGACTTGTAAATGATTGTTGCAAGTCATTAGGTATTACTAATCTATCGCGCTCCATCAAAAGCTGCTCATGATTGTGAAAGTACTACCAGGTAAACTGAGGAGTTATTTTATCGGGAGCGCCTTTTATGAAAATGGTCTGTTAAAAATATTAATTTATTATGGTGATTCTAAAATACGGCAGGGTAGCACAGCTAGCTGTGCTACCCTATTTCTGAAAAATTATGGTTTTGCGATCGCACATCCACCCGATCTAAGAATCTTTCTAATCTCCAGTCCCTTTTACACCACATCAGCCTTTGTAGTTTCAGAATCCTCACGCTGCAACTGTTGTGTACTATCTTGTGCCAAAACTGCTACATCTAAATTAGGTTTTGGTAGATACTTCATTTCCCAAACTTTAAGCAAAATCAAGTATTCATAAAATGCTTGCAATGTACACCAGGCAAGTCCAGCGTGTCCATCAAAACAGCCACCTAGCATAAAATACATATATACAAACCTTAGCAATGGTCTGGCGGGTAAACGCAAAGATAAATCTTTGAGGGCGCGACGTTTTTCAACCTCCGATTTACCAAAGAATAAATCTTGCCAGTTGACCTCTCCTTGTTCTAACTGATACAGCGTTTCTTGAGCTTCATCTGTAGAATAACGGTTATGCTTTTCAATCCAACGGCTTAAGCCTTTGCTACAAGTGTAGTGTGGGTATGTTTCTTTTAAAAAGCTAGTTGCACCCTCACAAACTTCCCGCTCAGTATGACCGTAGTCTGTAAACCACACTTTCCCGTGGCGGAAGAGGCGCATTTGGTAACGGGGATACTGTGTGCTGTAGCGAATCCAACGATCCATAAACATGACACGTTCAGCCACGTAGTAACCGATATAGGCTGGGTTCTGACTTGCCTTTTCACATTCTGCAAACAGTTCTGGTGTCATACGCTCGTCAGCTTCAAGAATGTAAACCCATTCATGCTTCGGGGGAATAGACTCTAACATCCAAGTGCGTTGGCGACCGTGGCTTTCAAAAGCGTGTTGGACGACGCGGATAGGATAGCGACTGGCAATTTCCACAGTGCGATCGCTACTGCATGAATCCACAACAATGATGTCATCCGATAGCATCGCTGATTCGATACAAGCAGCAATATCTAGCTCTTCGTTATATGTCAGTATGTAAATTGAAAACATTACCTAAGTTTTATAGCGATTTTACTAACTAATAATTGCCTTTTTATTCACACTAGCTTTTAGCTGCATGGCAGTATAAACAGTTAGAAATTATACCTACTACTGCCATGCTAATAGTAGATTAACGGGCGGTAGCTCTGGGTTTACCACCTTGTACAGCACCTCTACCTCTTAAACCTGTCCAGCCGATAATAATGTAACCAATGGATAACAGCAAACTGCTAATCCCAATCCGTAGTCCAGACTTCCAAGCACTATCTTTAGCCTGTTGTTCTGCTTCGTCTCTACGCTGACGAACTTGGCTTAGTTGTTGAGTTCGCAGCGTCTGAATATCTGTTTGTTGTTCGATAGCTTTGTCAAGTGCTTGGGGATCTGTTTTAGCCTTCTTGAGTAAATCCTTGATATTTGGGGGAATTTGAGAGCTTTCAAGTGCTTGCTTATATTTTTGATCGTCTTTGAGGATTTCACTAAACTGAGCTTTGGTTTGGCTTCGCAGTTGTTCTAGTTGAGCTTTTCCCTGATCGGTATTCAGCTGTGCTTGCAATTGCGATAACCGAGTGTTCAGTTGAGTTTCTGCCTGATCTGCTTCTTGGGTAATTCGATTGAGTGTTTGAGTCTTAGCTTGATTGACGTTATTGAGGTGCAGGGGAAAAATCAGCAAGAACATCAACCCTAAAATACTTGAGAGGATCACTGCGGGAAATCTTAAGTCGATCCCTTGGGGGCGATCGCTTCCTGCATCAGCGCTTTCAATCCAATAGGCAGTAAACAACAGCCCTAGTCCCACCAGAGGAACAATTCCTCTGTCAACTAGCGCCGTTGCCAAGTTGATTTGCCATACCCGATCGGTCGGTTGAAAGGGTAACAATAGAATCAAAAAGTCCACAAAAAAGGACAAAATGCAGATTATTCCAACTACCTTAACTGTGAGGGCGGTACTCACGGAAGCAAAACGGTTAACCATAGTTTTTCAAACTGGCGGTGAATACGAGTGATTTTCATATTTCAAGCTACTTGAATATTGTGCCCATGAGTGTAACTTTTGTGTAGAAATATAAAGCAGATTCAATATCGGTAAAGGCTCTCCACCTCTTGGTTTTCAACTAGGCCACAGTAACATTTGTTATGTACAGTGTCTTCAGGAAATTCCTAGTATTTTAAAATACGAATGTAATGCGGGGATGTAAGAAAAGACTGATTAATTAACCGAAGTGATGAGTAGTTTTTTGACTTACTCGCTTGCCGAGGCACTCAGGACTGAGTGTTGCAAAGGGAATCATCCGGCTGCCATTCTGTGTGTGAAATAGCGTAGTACACTACATCAGAGTCTTGCGGTTTTTATCTTAGGCATGGTATCAGAGTAAGAGACCAAACGCTACTTCAAACAAGCGTATTTTTTTGCAAACATTAATATAATGCTCTTACTATGAGCATCTACCAATTTCTCAAAAAATCTTATCCGCAACATCGTCGGAGTGAAAACGACTGGCGGTTGTTTTTGCGTCTAGTGCCTTATGCCCGTCGTAGCGGACGACTTTTAACGCTGTCGATGTTGCTACTCATACCCATTGCGCTAGCTAATGCCATACAACCTCTGTTGATTGGCCAAGTTATCTCCCTAATTCGCAAAGAACCAAGCACTTACGAATTTCTCAGGAATCGCCCCTTGCCACAAGGACTAAATATTCTAGAGGGATTGTTGTTTGCGGCGATCGCCATCCGATTGATTTTGACAGGCTATCAGGGTTATTTAGTACAGAAACTAGGGCAACAAATCACCGCAGCAATTCGCCAAGACTTATTCCAGCACGTAACATCTCTAGCAGTACGGTTTTTTGACCGCACACCCGTAGGTAAATTAATCACCAGAATCACCAGCGACGTGGAAGTGTTAGGCGATGTCTTTTCCACTGGGGCAATTGGCATCGTGTCTAATTTGTTTTCCATGCTGGTGATTTTAGGTTTAATGTTTTCTGTCCAATGGCAACTCACTTGCTTGCTGCTATTGATGTTGTTACCAGTTACCTGCTTAATTGTTTACATTCAGCAGCAGTACCGCAAAGCCAACTACAAAGGGCGGGAAGAACTTTCTATCCTCAACTCACAGTTACAAGAAAATGTGCTTGGCATTAACGTCGTGCAGTTATTCCGCCGGGAAAAATTTAATGCCGAACTGTTTCGCTCGACCAACAGCCGCTATACTGAGCAAATAGATCAAACCATCTTTTATGATTCATTTATTTCAGCAACCCTAGAATGGATTGCTCTGATTGCGATCGCAGCTGTTTTATACATGGGTAGTTGGCTACTGTTAGGAAAAAGTTTAGCTTTTGGAACTTTATCTGCATTTATCTTGTATGCCCAGCGACTATTTGACCCTTTAAGGGATTTTGCGGAAAAATTTACGGTAATTCAAGCTGGTTTCACTGCCATTGAACGGGTAGGCGATATATTAGATGAACCGATAGAAATCCGCGATCGCGCCAATGTCCGTTTCTCAATATTTGATGCTAAATTCGGCTACATAGACGAGATCGTAGCAAATCTAGAATCCCCAGACCTCACTTCTCCGCCTGAATTAGGAGAGATTTGCTTTGATCGCGTCTGGTTTGCTTACAAAAATGATGATTACGTAATTAAAGACTTAGATTTTACCATTCGTCCTGGTGAAAAAATTGCATTAGTTGGCCCTACAGGTGCGGGCAAAACTTCGATTATCCGGCTTTTGTGCCGTCTTTACGAACCCACCCAAGGACGCATTCTCATTGATGGGGTAGATATTCGAGAAGTACCACAGGCAGAACTGCGGCGATACATGGCAGTAATTTTACAAGAAAGCTTTTTGTTTGCTGGCGATGTTAAAAGCAACATTTCTTTAGGAGATGGCTATACCATTGAACAGATTCAACAAGCAGCAGAAGAAACCAACATTGCCCAGTTTATAGAAGAACTACCCCAAGGTTATGATACTCAACTTCGAGAACGAGGTACAAATATTTCTAATGGTCAAAAGCAACTTTTAGCCTTTGCACGGGCTGCCATTCGCAATCCCCAAATCTTAGTACTAGATGAAGCTACCGCTAGTTTAGATGTTGGGACAGAAGCTTTAGTTCAAGAGGCATTAAACCAGCTTTTGCTAAGGCGTACTGCCATTATTATCGCTCACCGCCTATCTACAATTCGCAATGTAGACCGGATTTTTGTTCTCAAGCGTGGCGAATTAATCGAACAGGGAAGTCACGATCAACTGCTGCAACAAGGAGGGCTTTATGCCACTTTACATAACTTGCAGATGTTGGGAACTTAGGATATTTTGAGAATAATCCCAAGTTTGAGATTAGACGATAATTTATTAGAAAAGGCCGATATATTGTTATTTCAAACAAAAGCCCTACTGTTAATCTACAGGAGGGCAACTTTTTTAATTGTGCTGTTTTCTCAAGCCTACTAAGTAAGTAAGACAGCTTAGTGGTTTTCAATTATATGGTTGATTTAAATTCCCGGTAATTGCCCTCGCCTGAATCCTGAATTTTGACTTCTGTATTCTCTATCAATGCTATATCAGCACCTACTAGGTATCATCTGTATTTTTATCGTAAGGCTCACCTGTAAAAGGTTGTACCCCAATAACAGGATAAGCATCATCATTAGGGCCAAAAATCCGCATTGCAGCTTCAGAAATATACCTGGTTATATCAGCAAGGATTTTGGAAATAGCCATAATATTTGGACTCCTTATTTTTGAGCCACTTTAATTGTGCTACCTATACTTTAATATTGAATATTCTTGATTGACACTAATTCTCAATATATTGATAATATACGCAATATTTATTCAGACAACTTAGCAATACTTTATTTTGTCAAAAAGCCAAATTCTCCTTCTTAATTCTAATTAAAACCTAGCCCTTTCTTCAACCCCTGTCTGGTAAATAGGCTAGTACCGCAGGGCGGAATTAAAAATTAAAAACGAATACAGCATGAGGGTTTCATTGATTTGGAATGGGTGGTTTATTTCCGCCGCACTGTACTAGTAATAGTTCCGATTATTACTTGTGGCCAAGCCCAAAAATATTTCTCAACAAAAGGTTATTTCCGCTCTGCTCCAATAACCCACTCTAATCCCTACCCTATGAGTACATTGAGGGTAGGGAGTGCGATTTGTTCAAAAAGCTTACTTCAAGGTTCCTAAAATAGGTGCTACATCAACCTCTGAAATTTGCGGAACCAATAATCGATTAGCATAAATTTGGGGATTTGTTTGCGAGACTATGGCATAAGACTGGCGAAGATTCGCATTTACTGCGACAGTCTTCACGTCGTACATCTGCATGGCCATCTTGGGATAGAAGCCAATACCAATAATCATCAGCAGAAAACAGGCAGCAATAAACACTTCGCGCGGTCTAGCATCGTCGTATACTGCATCTTCTGGCACAAGGCAGTCTGTACCAAAACAAACTGTTCCCTCATCTTCTTGATTTTCTGAACCTGCATTATTAATATCGCAGATGAGTGCTGCCCCCTGACCAAAAAATACCTCTCGCAGCATGGAAAGTAGATAGATAGGTGTGAGGATGACTCCAACGGCGGCGAGAAAAACCGTGACGGTGCAGAAAGTTGAACTATAAACGTCGCTGCTTGTCATCCCAACGAATACTGATAGTTCGCCAGCAAAGCCACTCATACCGGGAAGCGCTAAAGATGCCATTGCTCCGATTGTAAATAGGGCAAAGACTTTGGGCATGGCTTGACCAATACCGCCCATATCTTTCATTACCATTGTATGGGTGCGATCGTAAGTAACGCCAGCTAAGAAGAACAGCACCGATGCAATCAAACCATGTGAAATCATTTGCAACATCGCACCGTTGATTCCCAAATCAGTGAACGAGGCAATACCAAGTAGTACAAACCCCATGTGGGAAATCGACGAATAAGCCAAACGCCGCTTCATATTGGTTTGAGCAAAGGAGTTTAATGCACCATAGATAATGTTGACAACACCCAAAATGGCTAGAACTGGTGCAAAGTAAATGTGTGCATCGGGGAGTAGTTCAAGATTCAGGCGAATTAGTCCATATCCGCCCATCTTCAATAACACACCAGCCAAAATCATCGATACAGGTGAGGATGCTTCGCCGTGGGCATCAGGCAACCAAGTATGCATCGGGAAAACAGCAAGCTTGACACCAAATGCAATCAGCAACCCTGCATAAAGTAGCAGTTGTAGACCAAGGGGATATTCCTTATTCGCAAGGGCAGTTATATCAAATGTCATCTCACCGCCACCGGATAACCCCATTGCCAAGGCTGCCACTAAAATAAATATAGAAGCCGCTGCGGTATACAACAAAAATTTTGTAGCCGCATAACGCCGCCTTTGTCCACCCCAAATGCAAACTAGTAAATAGACAGGAATCAGTTCTACTTCCCACATAATGAAAAATAGCAGCAAGTCTTTGGCAACGAAGACTCCTACTTGTGCAGAATACAGCACCAGCATCAAAAAATAGAAGAAGCGGGGGCGGTGGTCAACTTGCCAAGCTGAAAAAATCGAGAGTGTGGTGACAAATCCGGCTAGAAGTACAAGTGGCGCTGAAAGTCCATCAACTGATACGGCCCAGTTAAAACCTAACTGAGGTATCCAGGCATAATTTTCCACCATTTGAAAACTAGCGCTGCTGGCATCGTAATGTTTCCAAAAGGCGTAGCACATCAAGGCAAAATCTGCGATACCGACACCTAATGCATACCACCGCACGCGCTTGCCATCTTTATCAGGCAGCACAGGGATGAGCAGGGAAGCAACGAGTGGCAGTAAGACAATCGCGGTAAGCCAGGGAAATTGATCCGCTATCATGTATATGAGGAAAAATACTTATTTGTTCGTCAATTATGTCATTTTACTAAACTGTGTAACAATTTCTTCATAAATCTTCGTCCGAGGTAATTGCTTTGACCGCAAAACAATTATTAATCAGCATATTTACGGTACTAATCCAGCCCGCAAAGCCCGGACAGCAGCCTGTGTCCGGTCAGCAACACAAAGTTTATTGAGAATACCTCGAACATGAGTTTTTACAGTACCTACAGTTAGATAGAGCCTTTTAGCAATTTCTGCATTGTCACATCCAGCGACAATCAACTCTAAAACATCCATCTCTCGGTGAGTTAAAGGATAGCTGACGATACTTTTCTCGGTATCTGGGTCAATACCTTCAATCAAGACTCTTTTTCCAGATGCCCCTTTGCTGCTATCGGAGAAATCTTGACGTATTTGTTGTAGTACAAGGTCTGCGATCGCCGGATCGATCCATGAGCTACCTGCATAGGTCGTTTCCACTGCTTCCACTAGTTTCTCCGTTTCGATATCCTTCATGCAATAAGAATCTGCACCCGCTGCAAATGCTGCTAAAACTGCCTGTTCGCTATTCTGCATCGTTAAGATTAGCAGCTTTGTTGTGTAATCTTCATTCTCTGATTGATATTGCCTAAATGTACGTGTTAGCTCAATCCCATCCATATCGGGCAAACCGATGTCAATAGTAGCAACATCAGGCTTGAGAGTTTTCAGAAGCTTAATACCATCAGTTGCATTTGCTGCTTCACCAACAATGTTAAAATCTGGCTGGGTTTGTAAGGCAGACCGTAAGCCGATTCTCGTCAGGTTGTGATCTTCAATTACTAGGATCTTGATTTCACTCATAGTTGCTTAATTTTACTGTTATCTATCTAAAGTACAGATTAAAATAATCTCGTTCTTCTATTCGGGATCTTATACAAAAAGCAATGCTCTTGGTATGATTTCCTAAATTTCATCTACCATTAGACATAGATAACCTTATCTTGTCAGGTTTTCTAACGCAAGAGTTTTGGTATCACAATATAATTTAGGAAACTTTAAAGGAAAATCTGAATCCTTAACGATCGCAGTGCTGGTGAAGTAAGCTATGACTAGATTTGCTAGCGATAGCCAAGCACTTCTTTTTTATTTAGCCATGTCTTTAACTAAAACTGTCAAAAAAGATAAAATTCTCGTTGTCGATGATGTTTTGGACAATCTGCTGGTCTTAGAAGCAGTCCTAGAAGATCAAGACTATGAGATTAAGTTGGTGGAAGATAGCAAAATTGCTCTGAATATGGTAGAGGAATCGCCACCAGACATAATTCTCTTAGATGTGATGATGCCAGAAATAGATGGCTATGAATTTACTCGACGTATCCGAAAGAATCCGGCATTGCCATTTATCCCCATTTTGCTGCTAACGGCTCACTATGAGTCTAGTGTTGTGGAAGGACTTGATGCTGGTGCAGATGACTTTATTCGTAAACCATTCGATCCTGATGAACTACATGCACGAGTGCGATCGCTCCTGCGCCTTAAGCATAGCATCGATGAACGAGATCAAATGGCTAACCTGCGGGCAGATTTTGTCTCACGTTTTACTCACGATTTACGTATACCGCTAGTAGCCTCCAACCGCGTCTTAAAATTATTGCTGGAAGGGAGGTTTTGCGAAGTTTCGCCACAATTGCAAGAAATAATTGATACCATGATTGGCAGTAATCAAGACCTGCTGGAAATGGTAAATACCTTGCTAGAAGTTTATCGGCATGAAGCGGGCTGTAAAACCTTAAAAATCTCTCCATGCAATATTGAAGAACTAGTTAGTGAAGTTTCTCAAGAATTAACTCCCTTAGCTGAAGAAAAAGGATTAGCTGTAAATATTGATCGAGATGAAAGTGTAAGCACCGTCATGGGCGATCGCATAGAACTGCGGCGAGTTTTAACAAATATTATCGGCAATGCTATCAAATTTACAGACAATGGTTCTGTATATATTAACTGCCATCTGACTCCAGCAGATGTGACTATTAATATCCAAGATACGGGGCCGGGAATTTCTAAGCAAGACCAGACAATATTATTCGAGCGATTTCGCCAAGGTAAACACCAACGTTCTGGTAGTGGTTTAGGACTATATCTATCTCGCTGTATTATCGAAGCACATCAAGGCACAATCGATGTAACATCTGAACCAGGGAAGGGTAGTACATTTACTATCCGTCTACCTGTAGCTAGTGAAAACTAAAATTAGAAATGTTTTACTATCAAAAATAGTGTTCACAGACAAAATCCGTGAACACTAACACGTGGGAGGAGGCAGACAAAAAATATATTGTAGTTAGACAAAATTAAATATACATTGTCATTGCGAGTAGAGCGTACCTCTTCGGGGATCTTGCTACGCGGAGCGTCTCGTAGAGAAGCGAAACGAAGCAATCACCAGGACTCTGTAATTGCTTCGCTCCACTTCGTTGCGCTCGCAATGACATATCGTAAGTAATTTGGCGGACAGAATATTACTCAGCACTCAGCACTGTTTCGGTGATGTTAACGGGATGTCTATTAAAAGATAGGTAAATAGAATATTAATTATAAATCCACACCTTTTAAGAAATCAGTGAAAGAGGGCAAAAATATTTGGAAATCTGTATTTTCAAAATAGCTCAAGTAAGTATTTTAGCAAGGAAGAAGATTAAGTAAATAATTATTTCACCTATACCTTCTTCCTAAATTCAGTTCAGACTATTCCAAAGTCTTCTTTACTTCATCTTTGATATTTTCAGCAGTATGGCGAACTTGGGCTTCAGCTTGTTTAGCTTTACCTTCAGCTTTATCGTTAGGGTTGCCAGTTACTTCGCCAACCACTTCTTGTACTTTTCCTTCAATGTTTTTAGCAAAAGCTTTAGCTCTATCTTCGATACTCATATACTTTGTTCCTAAGTTATGTTAGCCAGTGATTAGTATTGCTTGCTAAGAAAGCATTGCAATATCTATAGATTACTTTCAGACAAGTTTTAATTCTTCTATCTAACGATGTTGTTATTGAAAATATCTTTGTCCGTTATATATAGTTATTTAAAGGTTAAATTCATCTTGGAGACTTTAAGTAATATCCAAAAGATGAAAGGATTTATTCTATTGTTCTATCTCCGAGATAAAATTATTTACTACCTCAGATAGATAAGAATGTAGATGCGTAGCCTGAATTAGGAGTTAAGAAATACTCAGAATGTTATACACAACTAGATTTATTAGTATTTTTGGGCAAAAATGTCATTTATCATACTACGAAAAAGATGAAGTACTTATTTATACTTTGGGTGCTTATACTCTCTTTAGTCGCTCCTAGTGCGGCGATGTCTGACGACAAGCCGCTTTACATCTATGCTCAAGCAAGACAGCCCTACACTTTAATATCTGGACTTGGCGCAATTCAGCATCCCGTTTCCACTGCTAATGCCCAAGCGCAAGAGTTTTTCAATCAGGGATTAAATTTAATTTATGCTTTCAATCATGATGAGGCGGTGCGTTCTTTTCAATATGCTGCCAAACTCGATCCCCATTTGGCGATCGCATATTGGGGTATTGCTCTGGCTCTCGGCCCCAATATTAACTTAGAAATCGATCCCAATCGAGAATTAGCTGCTTACCAAGCCGTACAACAAGCCTTAGCACTTTCTACCCAAGCATCTACCCAAGAACGAGACTATATTACAGCCTTAGCAAAACGTTACTCTCAAGATCCCAATGCAGATTTATATCAATTAGGGGTAGACTACGCAAAAGCAATGGCAACTCTAGTCAAGCGCTATCCAGATGATTTGGATGCAGCGACACTTTATGCTGAAAGCTTGATGGATTTGCATCCTTGGCAGCACTGGACTAAAGATGGCAAGCCAAGGGAAAATACAGTAGAAATTGTGGCTATTTTGGAATCTGTTCTCAAACGTAACCCGAATCATCCGGGAGCCAATCATTACTATATCCATGCAGTGGAAGCCTCGCCTTCCCCAGAACGGGCCCTTGTGAGTGCCAAACGACTCCCAAACCTAGCGCCATCGGCGGGACATTTGGTACACATGCCTTCTCATATTTATTTTCGTGTGGGAGATTATGAAGAGGCAATGCGGGCAAACAAAAAGGCGATCGCTCAAGATGATATTTACATCAACAAATATCAAGTCCAGGGCACTTACCCTATGATGTACTACAACCACAATATACATTTCCTCATGGTGGCCAGTAGTATGGCAGGAAAATATGAAGATGCTCTCCAAGCCGCCGATCGACTAATCGCAAATATTACTGCTATTAACCCATATATACCCATGATTGAGGGATTTCTTGGTAGCAAAATGCTAATTCAGACACGCTTTAGTGACTGGGATGCCATCTTAAAAACTCCTGCTCCCGATGCTAAATTGGCTACTACCAAAGCACTTTGGCATTTTGCTCGCGGTATGGCAATGTCTGGCGACAAGTCGCGTCATGCCTACGCCACAGACAAACTTGAAAATGCAGCAAGTGAAAGCCGTGCGTTACGGGCTGCTAAACAGGTAATTTCCACTGAAGCAACTATTGGATTCAGTCCTGCTAGTCGTATTTTAGACATCGCCTCAAAAGTTCTAGATGCCAAAATTGCTAGAGAAAAGGATGATTATGAATCTGCCATTCAATTGCTTGAAAAAGCAGTTGCAGTAGAAGATACCCTTGATTACGTGGAACCACCAGACTGGTACTTTCCCACGCGGGAATCTTTGGGTGCTGTGCTTTTAGCTAAAGGCGACTATCAAGAGGCCGAGAAAGTCTTTCGTGCCGATCTAAAAAAGTATCCTCATAATGGGCGTTCTTTATTTGGCTTACAGGTAAGTTTGCAAGCACTGGGCAAATATGAGGCGGCTCAAGTTGTAGAAGCCGAATTTAAAACAGCTTGGAAAGGTAATGTAATGCCACTCCTTTAAAGGTTGTTTGAAAAATGGTTGGTCATGATTTTATAAGTAACCATAAAGAATGATCGTGTTTTATCCTTTCTTCTAAGGCATCAAGTTTATGTTTGCATAAAAATCATATCTTTGAAATATAAATTACTGAGAATAATGCTTGGTTAAAAACTCTTCAGCCTCAGCCCTATCTTTAATCACTCTATCCAAGGTAGCAGCAAATACATCATCTAATATTTGCCGATACCGTGGCCCTGGTTTGTAACCAAGTTTCTTTAAATCATTGCCATTCAACAGTGGCTGCACATTCGCCCAAACTGTTAAATATTTCCAAATTTGATGTCTAATCTCTCGCCGACTTTGCAAAGCAATTAAAATTAGCATTGGTAAGTCATACTGTCGCAATAACTGCACTACTTGACTGGGACGTTGCAAAGTGGGTAAATATTCCATCACTTGGCTAAAGCTTTGGATTAAGTTTTTCAACCTCACAATGCTATCCTCTTGTAATTGCAAATTTTGTGCTACTTTCACCCGATATTCAGGTGCTAGGTAGGCGATTAATGCTTCTAGACGCATTTGCCAGTGAACGAGGGTTTGTTCAGCATCAAATCGCCGCAAACAACGTTCTAACAAACGTAATTGCCGCAGGAGTGACCCATCTAGTTTGAGGGTAGGATGGATACATTGCAACGCTCCTAAGTTATCGAGTAGCTGCAAAGCCGATTTCCAGTAAGGGGCTTCTAGGATATGTTTTAATTCTGTTTTCAGTCTAGTTTGTAGGGCTGGAGTTCTGCTATTTTGTTGGGAAGTGCGATCGTAAACGCCACTGTTGATGGCATAGCGGATAAACTCTTCAGTTTGCGGTTCAATTTCAAATCTGAAGCGCACGGCAAAACGCACACCGCGATAAATGCGGGTGGGATCTTCGATAAAGCTGTTGGCGTGTAAAACCCGAATTTGTTTAGCTTGTAAATCGAGTAAACCGCCAAAGAAATCGAGTAATTCACCAGAGCGGGGAGAGGTGAGCCGCAAAGCGATCGCATTCATGGTAAAATCCCGACGATACAAGTCTTGACGAATCGAACTCGCCTCAACCTCTGGATTCGCCGCCGGGTAAGGATAAAACTCTGTTCTAGCGGTGGCAATATCTACCCACAGAGAATCTAATTCTGGGTCTTTATGCCACAACAAAGCAGCAGTTTGAAAAGCCCCGTGGATTTCTAAACGAGCCGCAGGGTAAAGTTGTTGGAGTGCTTTTGCTAGTTCCACACCAGCGCCAACATCTGCTGATTTGTGAAAGCCATCAACTACTAGGTCAATATCGTTAATCATCAAGCTACCTGCTGCCTCAGCTAACAGCAAATCCCGCACCGCACCCCCGACAAGATAAAGATGCCAACCCCGTTTTTCTGCTTCTTGCGATGCTATGGTGAGCAATTGCCATAACTGAGGAGCAAGTTTATTTTGCAATTGCGGGAGATTAATATTACTTTTACCCCTGTGTGTCTCTCTTCCTTCTCTGTCTTTATCCCTTTCTTGATGTAATTCCCGCAAGACATCAGTACGGGTGACGATACCAACTAACTCCCCATTTTTCAATACTGGTAAACGTCCGATATCATAAGTCACCATCAGCGACTCAATTTGTGGCAATGTTGTATCTGGTGTAATTGTTTTCAGATTAGTGGTCATGTAACCCTTGACTGGCGCATGGCTAAATCCGTGGTGTAGAGCAATATCAATATCCCGGCGCGAAATAATACCTACTAGTTGCCCTTGAGTATCGACTACAGATAAACCAGAGTTTCCATAGCGCAACAAAATTCGCTGTGCTTCGGCAATTGTGGTTTCAGGCAGAATTGTGCGGACAGGAGAGGACATCAAATCCCTCGCGGTGGGGGGATGGGGAATTTGCGCTTTTAACCCGTCAAGGAGTTGTTTTAAGATTGCTTGTGAATCAACTCCTCTGAGGTTTAGTGATGCGGCTTGGGAATGACCCCCGCCTCCGAGAAGTTGAAATAATAGGTTAAGATTCGTTTTGGGAATTTGCGATCGCCCAATTACTGTTAAGCGTGAATCACTTTCACTCAAAGGATACTCATTAGCCAGCAGGATGGCATCAATTTCGGTTAATTCTACGAGTTCTGAAGCCAAACTTGATAGCCCTGGCACAAAAGCATCTGTTTTTAAAGTTATCCAGGCAATCGTATATCCACGTAAGCAAATATACTCTAAATTTTCCAGTGCCTTAGTTAATAGTTGCTGCAATTGCAAAGACAAACCAGGATCTCGGTAGGTAGAAATTACTGATAAACTTGCACCTTGTTGCATCAACCAAGCCAAAGCTAAGGCATCCTGTGGGGTGGATTGGTCAAAGGTCAAGGAGCCGGTGTCAACATGAATACCCAAAGCCATGACTGTAGCTTCGGCAGGAGTCAGGGAAATTTGCTGTTGTTGTAATTGCTCCACAATTAAAGTTGTGGTCGCTCCTACAGAAGAAATATGCGATCGCGTGGCGGAAATATCTGATTCTTGTCCTAAGTGATGGTCATAAACTATAATCTCTTTTAAATTGGGTAAATCTAACCACTCAGCAGCTTTACCCAAGCGATCGCGCTGTTGCGTATCCACTATAGTCAGAGAACGAATTTTTTCAGGATTCACCGAACGGCGTTCAATTAGCGGATATTCATCCCGATGCAATGCTAAAAAATCCCGCACAGGAGGGTGAGAACCACCAGTCAGCACAATCTTGCTTCCCGGTAATAGGCGCGTTAACCCTACTGCCGCTCCGAGTGCGTCAAAATCTGCTGTTGTGTGGCAAAGAATTAAATCCATAGTTCATTAGCCATTAGCTAAAACTTAAAGTTGCCCCACATCTGACCATTAGGGCAGCGGAGGATAAATTTTTGGGCGGTAAGAAGTCCCACCCCCGACTAATAAAGACTCTTACTCGTTGACGAAAAGGAGTAGGCGACGATTCGCCAATTTAATAAGTGTTTTCTGGTAAAATACTTGTGGTTTACTTCACCCACATTGGTGTCTGGTAAGCCTCTGTCCATTAGCATAGCGACTATTGGTAAGCGACTCCGTTGCACAGCATGAAAGTAAGTCGGCACATCTTGATTAATACAAATTACCGATTGGTTTATCCGATAGCGCGAATAAGCCAGCATTTCATCCAGGATAGTAAAATTTGTAGGGTACATGATAAGAAATTCATAGTCTGCGGTAGGGCATTCCGTGGACTTAAAACAAAGCTCAACGCCTCCTAAGTAATAGCCGGATTGGTTGAGAAGCCTACACTGTAAAGCTTGCTATCAGTGTAGGAGTATGTCACGATATTCTATCCTTAGTATTTAGCTGTATTGGGAGAATCAAAAATGACCATAATATTCCAATTTGCCTTGATAGGTCTAGTTCTGTTGTCCTTTGTCCTGGTTGTGGGTGTTCCAGTTGCTTACGCAACTCCCCAAAGTTGGGGTGAATCTAAAAAACTGCTCTGGGTTGGCTCTGGTGTCTGGGTTGGTTTGGTATTTTTAGTTGGTTTGTTAAACTTTTTTGTCGTGTAGACGACGGCTTCGCTCTGGCACAGGCACATAATATAAGAACTAGAGGAGCAGAAAAGCCAATGGTCTTTGAGCAAAGGAGAAAAGAAGAAATTTTTTCCGATTTCCTTTTTCTAACCGTGCTTTCCTGCTCCTCTACATTTTAATAAGAAATGTATATTGGCCAGAACTATAGTTGATTAAGAGGCAGTCATGGCAGTTTTCGAGGGAACTTTTACCCAAACGGAGCCTTTGCGGTTTGCAGTGGTGATTGGTCGATTCAACGATCTTGTTACCGGAAAGCTGCTAGAGGGATGTCAAGATTGCTTGAAACGTCATGGTGTAGATCCTAACCCCCAAGGTAATCAGGTAGACTATGTTTGGGTTCCGGGAAGTTTTGAGGTACCTTTAGTAGCTCGCCAACTAGCACTTTCCCATCGTTATGATGCTGTAATTTGTCTAGGTGCAGTCATTCGCGGGCAAACCCCCCATTTTGATTATGTATCCGCTGAAGTTTCTAAAGGCATTGCCGCCGCTAGTTTTCAAACTGGAGTGCCAGTAATTTTTGGCATTTTGACAGTAGACACTATGCAGCAAGCCTTAGAACGAGCCGGCATCAAAGGTAATCATGGTTGGGATTATGCCCTGAATGCCCTAGAAATGGCAAGCCTCATGCGGCAATTGCGTTCTAACCTAGCAGAGCCATATTCTCGCAATAGCCAGTCTTTGCCAGCCTCGTTGCAAAGTGCCAGCATCGGCAATTTAACGGCGGAGTCAGAAGAACTGCCTAAATGAGTGCTGAGTTATGAGTGCTGAGTTATTTAAAAAACTCGGCACTCATAACTAAATAAAGGAGTTGACAATTAGGGATAAATCTGAGATATTGATATATGGCAATTGATTGCGGGTATAGCTCAGTGGTAGAGCGTCACCTTGCCAAGGTGAATGTCGCGCGTTCGAATCGCGTTACCCGCTTCCAACTAAAACCTCTTGAAGTTAAAAATCTCAAGAGGTTTAGTATTTTTAGGGTGCATTTAAGTCTTTGGCGATTCGCGCTGTATTCCTGTTAATCGCTTCCAATTTTTATGAATTTCATAGATAGGTAGAATATAAAGTAATTTAGATATGTGGAACTGTCGTATTCATGGATAGATTTTACCCATCTAGTAAAACTTGTTCTAAGTAGGGGGGAATCCAAAGGTCTTAATCTCTTAACGCTGGTTTATGTATATCAGAAATCTCAGCACACTGCTAACTAAGATTTCACACTTTGGCTGCGCTCAGTGTGAAATGTATTTCAAAATCTGGAAACTTATGTACAGATAGCTAAATCGTATCTCGACGTTAAAGAATAAATGCTCCCATGCTCCAATTAAAACGTCAATTAGTGTCTAAATTTTATGTAGAAAGAAATTTTAAATAAGATTATCAGATCCAGAGAAAGACTACAAATAGAAAACTCCGCACTAATATGGAAATTAGGATACTTAGAGTCGGCTGCTTCTACTGCTTGCAATCGTAGCGATATTTGCATCGCTAGTCCATGTATATAAAGAGAGCAATCTCTAGTAGCAGAAGCCTCTAAAGCATTTACCAAAAGATTATATTGTCGTAGTTCGTGTAAAACACGCTCAAGTTACTAGAACGCTTGTGCAATCTCAAAAACCTGAAAAAATAGATTTCAATGCTGAATACCCCTGTCCCTGCCGCCGCCGGGGTCAGTTAATTCCGATTACGTTGACAGAAGCATTTGGTTGCGATCGCTGTCAGCAAATCTTTGTTGTCGAAGATAATGGTCATGTCCTAGAACAGCTTTCTACCACCTATCCCTACAAACGGGCTTGGCGGTGGATGGGAAATAGTTGGCATGTTGTCCATCCCCGCTTAGGAGAAAGCTATCTGCCTATAGCACTTGGCATTATTTTCGTGCTAGTGATTATATGGCTGCCATTAGCACTGCGATTAGCAAATGGTTCCAGCATTATTGCTTGGGCAATGGTGGCGGTGCTATTAGCTATTCTGCCAGCATTAATGGTCTGGCTTACCTACAGACGTTAACTCAATGACTGTTGAAGTTTTGGATGACCACCCCGAACCAATTACTAGTGCCCAACGAGCCTATCAAGCTTCCCTAAAGTTGGGGATCACCAAGGGAGCAGACCGGAGTCGTGCAGTATTAGCAATGGCACAAGCCCTTGAGCGCTCATTTGACGACATTCTAGAAGCCAACACCTTGGATTTAGAAGCCAGTCGGGAAATGGCAGTGCCAGAGTTGATATTGGACTGGCTCAAGCTGACTCCCACAAGACTAGAGATGACAGTAGACATTTTACAACGGTTGGGGGAATTATCAGATCCGTTGCGGCGCGTCAGAACTGCTGATTATCAACTGGCAGATTCCCAGAGTTACACCCAGTTAATGCCCTTGGGAGTGATTGCATTTATTTATGAAGCGTTCCCAGATTTAGGAGCGATCGCAGCGGGTTTTTGCATCAAAACTGGCAATAGTATAATTCTCAAAGGCAGTACTGAAGCTAGCCATTCCAACGCCGCCATCGCTGAGGCATTGCAAAATGCGATCGCAGAGGTTGGTCTACCTCCGGGCTGTGTAGAACTAATCGCAGCCGAACATGGTGCTTCCATTCGGGATTTAGTCACCCAAGACCAATACGTAAATCTAGTTATTCCCTACGGACGTACTAGCTTGATACAGCAAGTAGTGCGACAGTCAACTTGCCCAGTCTTAAAGTCAGCGATGGGTAACTGTTACCTTTACTGGTCATTGAATAGCAGCTTAGAAATGGTGCGCTGGATGATTCTTGATAGCCATCAAAGCGAACCCGATCGAGTTAATGCCATTGAAAAGGTACTCATTCATCGTCAAGCCTTGCCATCATCCTTAGCAGTTCTGTGGAACAGCTTGATGGAAAAAGGCTTTGAAATTAAAGGGGATGCAGAACTAGTAAAAGCCTTTCCCCAGTTACAACTGGTGAAAGAAAGCGAATGGGGAAATCCTTATTTAACGAAGACAGTAGCTTTTAAACTGGTGGATAGCTTAGAGAGTGCGATCGCCTGGATTAATGAACACAGTAGTGGTCATGCCGACTCTATCGTTACTGAATCTTACCAGGAAAGTCGGCAGTTTGCTTTAGGAGTTAACAGCGCCTCTACCTACATCAACACTTCCCCGCGTTTTTCCCGCAACCCCTCGCGGGGAGATTCAGTGTTTCTCGGCATGTCTAACCAAAAAGGTCATCGGCGAGGGTTTATCAGCCTAGAAACCTTGACTACCATTAAGCACATTGTTCAGGGAAATGGCAGGTTTTAAAGTGAACTACCCCAACTTACCGAGTACGGTTGAAGTTGGGGCTTCTGTAATCACGGGGGAATGCCCAAACTTAGACTTTCGCCCAAGTTTAGGACTTACCTCCCCTCCTACAGCAGAGACGGCTGATAGCTTGCGTGGCGAAGCCATACCTTCCGCCTTTATCATCTCTGATGCCCTCTGCTCTAATGTTTATCGCCGCATTCCCATCACGATCGTGATGAGTATTGCAATGAGGACAAGTCCAGTCACGGATATCCAATGACAACTCACTGAGTTGATAAAAGCAATTAGAGCAGAGTTTGGAACTGGGGAACCATCTATCAATCTCAACCAACTTTCCACCTCTGCGCTCTAGCTTATAGGCTAGAAAGTTGGTGAATGTTCCCCATCCAACATCAGATATTGACTTTGCCAATTTATGATTGCGTACCATGCCTAATACATTAAGATTTTCTACTA
The DNA here is from genome assembly GCF_026127265.1 of Nostoc sp. KVJ3. Lineage (GTDB taxonomy): Bacteria > Cyanobacteriota > Cyanobacteriia > Cyanobacteriales > Nostocaceae > Nostoc. The sequence goes on along the minus strand of NZ_WWFG01000002.1, from coordinate 1,774,343 downwards.
TGACAGCTTGGCTATCGCTGACCAACTTATAACTAAGTTTATGTAGAAAATCTTGCCTTGAGTTACTAACTCGCTCGTACACTTTGGCAACAACTTTTCTATATCTATTTCTTGAAATACTCCCTTTTTGCTTACGCGCTAATTTTTTCTGCTTGCGTTTGAGGTTTTTTTCATGCTTGGCAAGGTGCTTAGGATTATCGTATTTGGAAACATGAACTCCGTCAGTGACGACAGCAAAGTGTTTCAAACCTAGATCAATCCCATATATCTTACCTTCTGAAATAACCGGATTTTCGCCCGCAGTCACTACAAACTCCTCCACCCCCTTTAGCGTCTGCTCATCAATCTCAGTCAGGATAGATGCAAGGTATTTGCCAGAAGGTGTTTTGCTTACAGTAACAGTTTTAATTTTCCCCTCAATCTCCCTGTGTATTTTGGCTTTGACTATCCCGATATCACCAGGGAGCTTGACATCACCATCTACAATCAATACGTTTTGAGGATACTGGATAGACTGTTTTCCAAACTTAGACTTGAATTTAGGAAATCCAGCGCGGCTCTCAAAAAAGTTTTTGTACGCTGTGGTTAGATTTAGTGTTGTAGCCTGTAAAACTTGACTGTAACAATCAGCTAACCAAATCGTATCAACAGATTTTTTGAGCGATGGAAGAAGTGCGTTGAGCGCTGCACGGCTAAGTCCTTTCCCTGTTTCCTTATAAGTCTCAATTGACTTATTCAGAGCATAATTCCACCACCAACGAGCGCAACCAAAAGCTTGTGCTAATTGAATTTGCTGCTCAACTGACGGATATAAACGGACTTGTACAACCTTGTGTAACACTCAACATCACCTCCTTAGCATCTGTACTTTACCATAAATATGTATTGTGGTAAAGTCCTAAAATATAATAATTAGTGACTCCTCAAACACCCCACTCCCTAATCAACCGCAGGTTGATATTAGTCGCAGGTGCTTTCGTCCTCACCCGGCTATCCATCCCCGCCCTGTAGAGGGACGAGGAATTCCGCCGAATTGGTTAAATGGGGAATGGGGAGATGAGGGAGCAGGGGAAGAAAGAATAAAGAACTAATACCAATGCCAAATCTTAAACTTAACAAAATCTTAATTTCTGCTTGATCCTGGATTGCTATGTTCCTTGTATTTACATCTGGGTAGAGGTGAATATGGAACTTATAGATGGCACACGCCTCTTAGCAAATCGGTGCAGACGGCGGAGTTTTTTGTTGGGTTCAGGATTCTTAACAGGGTTAACAATCGCTAGCCAATGGCATCCGGTATTGGCTAGCTCAAGGTTTTCTGGTTATCCCTTCAGTCTTGGTGTTGCCTCTGGCGATCCTTTGCCGGATGGTGTTGTTATCTGGACACGGCTAGCTCCAAAGCCACTCTCTGGAGGTGGAATGCCATTAGTAAATGTGCCAGTGCGGTGGCAAGTTGCCCTTGATGAAAACATGAGACGGGTTGTGCGTCGAGGAACAGTGCTGGCAACACCAGAGTTAGCACACTCAGTCCACGTTGATGTGCGTGGGCTAGATCCTGACCGATGCTACTGGTATCAATTTGAAGCGGGTAGGGAAGTTAGTCCCATTGGACGGACTCGCACAGCACCAGCATTTCATAGCTATATCCGACAACTAAACTTTGCTTTTGTCTCTTGTCAAGACTGGCAAAATGGCTACTATACGGCTTATCGGCATTTGGCTGAAGAAAATCTCGACTTCGTGATTCATTTAGGTGATTACATTTATGAATACGGGCCACAATCTGGCGGGCCACGTCAGCATAACAGTCCAGAAATCATCACGCTTGCAGATTACCGCGATCGCTACGCCCTGTACAGAACTGACGAGAGTCTCCAAGCTGCTCATGCTGCTTTTCCCTGGATTGTGACTTGGGACGATCATGAAGTTGATAACAATTACGCCAACTTAATCCCCGAAGATAACCAAACCCAAGAGGTTTTTAAGAAACGCCGGGCTAGTGCATACCAAGCTTACTACGAACACATGCCTTTGCGTCAGTCTTCGCTGCCCAAAGGCCCAGATGCATTACTTTATCGGCGGTTGACTTTCGGTAATTTAGCTGAGTTCAACGTCCTAGATACCAGACAATACCGCACTAACCAACCTTGTGATGATGGACTAAAGCCTCGCTGCGCCGGAGCTTTTGATCCAAATGCTACCATGACTGGCTCAGAACAAGAGCAGTGGCTACGAAAAGGTTTAGATCAGTCGCGATCGCGCTGGAATATAATTGCTCAACAGGTTATGTTCGGCCAGTACAATTTTAATAGTAGTCCAGTTCCGGGTGTATTCAATATGGATCAGTGGGATGGCTACGTAGCTGCACGGAATCGACTATTAAGTTTTCTCGACCAGCGTAAACCCTCTAATCCAGTGGTAATTAGCGGAGACATTCACTCTAGTTGGGTACACGATCTGAAACTTGATTTTAATAACCCCAACTCAACAACGGTAGGCACTGAGTTTGTCGGAACCTCAATCACTTCTGACTTTCCCACATCATTTATTGCTCCAGTTCAAGCTGCTCTACCCAATAATCCCCATACTAAGTTCTTTGATGGTGCTTACCGGGGATACGTCCGTTGCAAACTTACCCCAGAATGCTGGCAAAGTGACTACCGGGTTGTCTCAAGCATCGTTGACTTGAATGCCTCTGTGAAAACTCTAGCTTCCTTTGTAGTCCAAAACGGACAAACAGGAGCGCATCTAAGTTAAATAAATCTCACAATCAATCAAACCCTCCCGATTCTATTTGGGGGGTTTAAATATAGGTATGAAATATAACTTTGACTATGAGAACATCTGAATAGCAATCTTGGAAGCGATCGCTTGTAAATATTACACCCAATCAATTTTTATAAAGAGGTAGTTTGCCATTTCTTTGCAATACTTAACTAACTTATAATTAAAAAAAGTAAATATAGATTAACAATGATAACTAACATCATATTTTATTAAGTTCATCAGGCTAAATCGAGAGTATGCTTAATAATTGAAGTCTAGTTGAGAATTTAAGTAGCTAGGTGTAGATAAATTTAAACTTTTGTTGAGTGTTTTGTACTTTGCAATTTTTTTTGAGTATTAAATACTAATAAACAAAGTTGATTTGTGCCAACTTACTGGCTAGGTTAAGTACTCAGACAAAAATATTTACAGTCATTGCGAGCGGAGCGTCTCCAAGAGTTGCAATCCCAACCGCAAGCGAATTGCTTCATTGCGCTTCGCTTCATTCGCAATGACACTGTGTAATTAATTATGTCCAAGTACTTATCAAGCAAAGCGGTAAAAATCCGATCTGAGCGAAGTACTAACAGCGAAAAAAAGTAAACTTAACAACAATTACGTAAGATGATAAGAAAAATTTTGCTGACTGTATCGGGATTGGGACACGCAGAAGAAATGCTCAAAACCCTGAGAGAAATCCCTTCAATTGAATCTGCAAAAATTACAATTTTGCATGTTGTTCAGGCACAAAATACTGCTGCTACCATGACAACTAAATGGGAAAATGGTGGTAAAATTCTGGCTAATGCCATTCAAACTTTGAACTTAGATCCTAGCCAGGTTTCCTCAATTTTGCGCGAAGGCGACCCGAAAGATGTAGTTTGCCAAGTAGCTGATGAAATCGATGCTGACTTGATTGTTATGGGTTCACGCGGACTGAAGCGGCTACAATCTATTTTATCAAACTCAGTTAGTCAGTATGTTTTCCAGCTATCTTCTCGCCCCATGTTGCTGGTAAAGGATGACATTTATGTGAAAAAGATTAAGCGTATTATGGTGGCAATAGATAACTCTGATTCTGCAAAAAACTGCTTGAAATTGGCACTATTTTTGCTGCGAGATATTCAGGGAGGCCAGTTAATTTTGGCAAATATTAGTACAGATTTAGGCGGTAAAAAATCGGAAATAACCGAGGTTAACTCAGATAAAAATCCTGTTTTAGCAGCCGCAGTTGCAGAAGCTCAAAAACAGGGCATCCAATCTCGTTCTTATATTAGCAGTGGCAAACCTGGTGAAGAAATTTGTCGGTTGGCAGAGGAGTTGAATATAGACTTATTATTGCTCGGTTCTCCAGATCGTCGTCCATCCATCGCTAAGAGTTTTGTTGATATAGACAGACTCATCGGATCTTCCTTGTCTGACTATGTTCGAGTCAATGCCACTTGTCCGGTATTGTTGGCGCGGACGATCGCTTAAAGTCAACAGTGCTGAGTATAAGAATTATTGTAATAGAATAGTAGAGAAAACTTTAGGGGCAATTCATGAATTGCCCCTATAGGAATGTTATCAGTTAGCGGTTGATAAATAAAAACCCCTACACTACATAGTGCAGGGGTTAATTATTTTATACACGAATTCTTAACTATCTTTTCCACCTTGGCGGCTAGCAGTTTGGATGTACAGAATTAGTAAAAACACAGTGGGAACTAATACGAACAAAATGCTCGCTACGAACCCCAGGTCATTAACTTGCATGGCAAGAAAGCCTCTCTTAGTTTTCCAGTCAACAACATTAGGATACCATTATCAATGACAGAGTTAGCCCAAATTTTTTACTTTCTCAAATGCTAACCACGGATGATCCCAAAAATTTAAGGCTTCGTGACTACACTGACTGAGCCATTCACTAAAGTTTGACATGCAAGACGGTAATTTTCCGGCTTTTTCTTGAATTTACGGTTTTCTACGTCTGTGCGGGGGGAAAGATTTTCTAGTCCTTCGACTATCTCGACAATACAAGTACCACATTGACCATTACCACCGCAATTGGTCATCTTGCCAATGAATGTATATATATCAATGTCATTTTGCATCGCTTTGAGCCGGAGATTTGCACCATCGGCAGCTACTACTTCTTTATTTTCTTTAACGAATTTGATATTACCCATAACTGATTCTCTCCTTGACTCTAAGCTTGGCTTTCAAGGCTTTATATTGACATGGCTTGATTCATATCTTCATTTATTATATTAATTCATTACAAAATATTAATAAATGTTAATTTTGTAAAACATAGTGCCACAAAAATAGGACAGATATAGTACCTGTCCTACTCAATTGAAAAATAGATTAACTTATCTAAATCCCACGGCAGCTTGCCAAACAAAAGCAAGCAACAAGAAGAATACAGGAATGACTGGGAGAACGTCTACCAAAGGATCGAAGATTTGGTAAGCTTCAGGCAGTTTTGCTAATAAAAGTGCTGCTTCCATGTTTGTTTAAATCCACCTATCCAACACAGCTTTCATAATTGAAAAGTATCTTAACATGGTTTGGTTCAGTTGTTAGGAGTTAAGAGTTAGGAGTTAAAAATTATTATTCTTCCCCTGAATCCTTACACTCCTCTTATCCCATATCTCCCTCATCTCGACTTTCTTCGTTAAGCCAGTGACCAAATTCTGTGGTGAAACGATCGCTTAATATTGCTTCTCTAATCTTTTGGGTAAAGCGAATTAGCTCGGTAATGTTGTGAATGCTCAACAAGGTATAAGCTAAAATTTCCTGCGATCGCACCAGATGAGATACATAAGCACGGCTAAAATTTTGACAAGTGTAGCAATGACAAGTTTCATCTAATGGCGTAAAATCTTCACGAAACTTAGCATTTTTTAAATTCCAGCGTCCGCCCTTTACTATTGCCGTTCCATGTCTAGCCCAGCGAGTGGGAATTACGCAATCAAATAAATCTATACCAGATGCGATCGCGATCGCCATTTCCCGATAAGTACCCACACCCATCAAATAACGCGGCTTTTCGGGCGGTAAAAGCGGTGCTGTCACTTTGACAATCTCAGCCATCAATTCTGGTGGTTCTCCCACACTCACGCCACCGATGGCATATCCAGGCAAATCTAACTTAGCCAAAGCTTCAGCCGCACGGCAACGCAAATCTAAATACACGCCTCCTTGGACAATCCCAAACAAAGCCTGTTCACTGCGTTGATGAGCCGTTATACAACGTTCTAACCAACGATAAGTCCGCTCAGTTGCAGTTTCAACCTCTTGGCGAGTCGCTGGGTAGGGCGGACACTCATCAAAGGCCATAATCACATCTGCCCCTAAAGTATTTTGAATCTCAATGGAGCGTTCTGGTGTCAAGTTAATAATTCGTCCATCGTGAGGTGAGCGGAAAGTTACACCTTCTTCAGTAATTTTTCGCATCTCACTTAAGCTGAACACCTGAAATCCACCGGAATCTGTGAGCATTGGGCCGTTCCAACCCATAAATTTGTGCAACCCACCACCCCCAGCCACGATCGCTTCCCCTGGTTGGAGGTGAAGATGATAAGTATTAGATAAGACCATTTGCGCCCCAGTATCTCGTAGTTGGGCTGGGGTGATAGTTTTGACATTTGCCAGCGTTCCCACTGGCATAAATCTGGGGGTTTCTACAACCCCGTGAGGAGTGGAAAACACTCCGGCTCTAGCTTTCGTCTGACTACAGCAAGCAAGACATTCAAAGGAAAAATTCGCACTCATGCCATTTTAGATTTTTGAAGATGCGCCTATTAAGACTTATGCAAAAATATCCGATGTAGGTACAATTCATGAACATAGGTGTCAACTTAAGCTCAAACGCTTATCCCACATACGTTTTACCCCCCTTATAAAGGGGGGAAAAAGAAATGCAGTTCCCTCCCCTTTATAAGGGGAGGGTTAGGGTGGGGTAACGCGGTGAGTGATGGTCAGTGAGTGAACTCAATATCACGTATTTACAATGGTTTCACGTTAAGTTAACACCAATGATTCATAAATTGCCCTTACATTAATAAAGCGCAGCCTTATATCAAATTGGTATAGTAGTCGCTATTTTAAAAAGAATCAGAACAGTCATCGTCAATTTCTGCATCCCATCTAGCTGAGAGGACTTGCTCCATCATCGCTTCTATGGCGCTGACATTGAAAGTTCGCTCTCGTCGCTCTTGGATGGGGGTTGAGCGGGGAATCAACCGCAGACACACTCCTTCTTGCATTAAATCGAAGTAGGTTTCTTGTTGCGATGACTGTTTGAGTTCCAAGTAATCAAAACTACAAACATTCAAATATAGCGCATGGTTAGCCACTAAGGTAGACCTTTGTGGATTAGCAAAAACTTCCATCACATCCCCTTCACCCTCGCTCAGTACCTTATCTTCTTGGGTGTAGATGTAGTGGACTCGACCTAAATCCGCCAGCAATCGCCGGATATCGAGCTTATTCACAATGGTGCCCGTGTTAATAATGCACGGAGCTGGTATCCTGGTGTCGGGTAGATGGTGACTCATAGGAAAATAGCGATTGAGCTAAGGAGAGCAACAACATAGCTAAACTGTCAAAATTGGATAGCTTGTTTACTCCCTCTATTTAAAAAAATATCAATTTTGTGGGGCAATCGTCTAACAATTTGGAGTAAGTTTTTAGTTAACAAATACAAAATACAAATTTTTGATTCCTGATGGAATTTTAATTTCCTGAATCATGTGTATTTTGTATGAAAGGTTACTCAAGTATTTTTATTTACTACTTAGACCAGCATAACAAAGTTTTAAGTGATAATCTCTAACAGAAGCAAATCTTATCTAAAGCTTTAAAGTGTACTGATGTTCAATTGTAGTCAAATTATGACTATTATCCAGCAATTAACCAAATGTTAATGTAACCAAGATGACGAAACAGCAACAGTGGTGGAAAAAGCTGTTGTTAAAACTGGCAGCTAGTATCATATTTTACACAAGTATTCCGTTGCCCTATTTGAAAGGATTAGACTTTCAGGGAGTAGCACATCTTGCTTCGCTTGTAGGGTTAATAATTGGGGGAATTTTAGGGTTGCTAGATACGGGAATGGATTATATTGGTATGCCCGTGTTAACTCGTAGTGCTTTGGTAGTAAGTATTTGGATTGGTATAACTGGAGGACTGCACTTAGATGGGGCAATGGATACCGCCGATGGTTTGGCAGTGGGCGACCCAAATCGGCGGTTGGAGGTGATGGCAGATAGTGCTACAGGTGCATTTGGGGCGATGAGTGCGATCGCATTAGTGTTACTAAAAATGACAGCCTTAACAGATATGCCAGAAAACCGTTGTTTATTACTGATGGCTGCTTGTGGCTGGGGACGTTGGGGACAACAGGTAGCGATCGCGCGATATCCTTATCTCAAACCAACTGGCAAAGGTGCTTTTCACAAACAAGCCATTCGTTCTTACAAAGATTTATTACCAGGATTGTTGTTGTTATTGGGTTTGAGTGGTTTACTTGTGCTGATAGATAAACAGCAATTATTTCTGGCCCTAGCAATGATAATTGCCGGAAGTGCGATCGCTATTTTAACCGGTGCATGGTTCAACCACAAATTAGGCGGACACACCGGAGACACCTACGGCGCAGTCGTAGAGTGGACTGAAGCCTTATTTCTCTGCGTGCTAACCACTGTGGGAAGTTAGGAGTGAGGAATGAAAAGTTAGGAGTTAAAAATCCAAACTCCAAACTCCAAACTCCAAACTTCATTTAATCGGTTGTAGCTTTGTCACCTTAAGTTTAAAAGCTCCAACTCCAGTTTCCCCAAAAGACCGGACACGAATCACATAATTCCCTGTCTCTACAATGCGGGTAAATAGTAGAGAATTGCTAGTACCATCAGGGCCATCATCATTTTCTGCCAGAGTTGAACCATCAGGTGCTAGGAGTGTAACGATGGTGTCAAAGTTCTCAGATGAAAGGTCAACTGCTAAATTATCGCCCTTTTGTAACTTCACCGTGTAATCACGGGCAAACCCACCTTGACCTGTAGGAATGTCTTTGTCTGAGAGGGTATCATTTATTTCAGTGCTGTTAGATAAAGGAATTGGACTATACAATTTATTTTGAGCAAAGGCTGCACTTGTTATGCCTATTGCCAGCAATGTGGCAGGAACGATCGTGAGTTGTCTTAAACCCGCCGCAAAAACTTTATTCATACATTTCAAGCAATTTTTTCCACAAAAATAGGGTAATTCGGTCAATTTAAGCGCTTACCTGTCAAAGTTTGCCCATTAATTCTGGATTTATCCGTCTTTGACGGCAGTGGCTACTGCTACTAATCCTAAGACCACTATTCCATACTGACGAAGTGTTTGCACAGCAGACCTGGCAGTAGCACCAGTAGTATAAATATCATCCACTAACAGCACCGGGACATTTGGGGGACGATCGCGAAATTCTTGCCCAACAGCAAAAGCTTGAGCTAAGTTTTTTTCTCGTTTAGATACCGATAAACCAAATTGCGCTTCAGTTTCTCGCACTCTGGCTAAACCGTTTAGTTTAAATTTTAATCCAGTTATTTCGCAGAAGCTTTGTGCTATGAGTGCGGCTTGATTATACTTACGTTGCTTTTGCTTGCTAGGGTGTAGTGGAATGGGAACTACCACAGGCTGGCTATCTCGTCTCGGTGAATTTAACAACCATGCTTCTCCTAACCATTGACCCAAGGGACGAGCTATTTGGGGTTGATTTTCGTATTTCATCACTGCGATCGCTCGTTTTACTGGGCCACCATACTCCCCCCAGCCAAACACTGGTATTGGCTCTTTCCATAGAGAAATCGGGTCTTGACGTTGACATTTTTGCAGTTGTCTGGTGCAATTCTGACAGAATTCTTGGGAAGTTGGGCGTTGACATAAGGGACAATGAGATTGGAGAAAAAGATTGAGTAAGCCTGTGAGATTTTGAATCCAAGTGTGCATTTTAAGAGTTAGGAGTTAGGAGTTAGAAGTTAAATCTTTTAACTGTTGTGCAGTGACTTAAAATACACGCGATCGCAGCGTGGTGTTTCTACTCCTGTTGCTGGAGTGTAGCCATTGCTTTCATACAGCTTGACTGCTTCCACCAAAACGCTAGCGGTTTCAATCCAAATTTGCCTAAAACCACGCTCGGCGATCGCTGCTTCTAGCTGTTGTAACAAATATTTCCCTAATCCCAAACCCCTAATGCTGGGCAAAAGATACATTTTACGGATTTCTACAGCTTTTTCGCCACGATGTGTAGGACAGTATGCCCCAGTACCGACTAACTGACTTTGGTGTTCAATTACCCAAAACTCTCCCCCAGTAGCTAAATAACATTCCTCGACTCGCAGCACATCTCGGTCAGCGCCGTTGGGTTCCCAACCCAGACCGTATTCTGATAATACATAACTGATGACTTCGGCGGCTCTTGTGCGATCGCTTGCAACCCAATCACGAATTATAAAATCTTGATAATAGTTTTTCATTACCATTTGCTGGTCAAGTTTACACAGAAAATTTTCTGGTTCTATATCCCAATTTAGCCAGCAAATAGCAATTCTTGCAGAGTTAATTTTAAATATTACTCTCAATACCAACAGCACCCACTACTCAGAACTCATTTTCAGCCCTGTTTCGGTGAATTGTGCCAATCTTATTTTTTGGAAATCTCTAAGGTTCAGTCAACGGAACAATTCCCAGATTGTTGTAGATTTCGATGAGATTGCCATCAGGATCGCGAAAATGAGCAGTGCGGATTCCCCAGTCTGGACGATCTTGTGGTTGAGTCACAACGATCGCATTTTGATTTTTTACCTGTTCATAAACCTCATCCACGTTATCGACTGCAAAAATCAAGACTGTTTTATCTCGATTGGCAACATAAGAAGGCTGTTCGATTCTTGGGACTACTTCAGCCATTAATTCTTTTTTGAACAAACCCAGTTTGAGATATCCGGTATTAAACTCAGCATATCCGCTTTCTTCATCGCCCCAATCGACATCAAATTTCAGCAGATCCCGGTAGAACAGAAAAGAATCTTTGTAGTTGGAGACAAGCAGTCTCAGGTGTGTTAGCTGAAGCTTCATATCTGTTGCCTTAATCTACTAACTGTGAATTCTCGGTTCTGGATGCAAAGTCGCCAGCAACTCGCTTTCAACAATTGCTAATTCATCAAGCCGTTGCATGATGATTTCTTTGTCGAAATAAGTAGCAGCTAAAACCCAATATATACTGTAGTGGCGCGCTTTGGATGCCATTAACCCACGATAAAATTTTGCTAACTCTGGCTCTGGACAATGAGCAGCTAATAGTCCCAGACTAGGCTGTTGACTCTGTGCCTTTTTAGGAGTTAAAAAGTCATACAAAATATACATCATTGCGAGCAAAGCGTTGCAATCCCAGACGGTTGCAACGCTTTGCTCGCAATGACACAAAAATAGCATGAACCAAAAAACCCTAAAAACTATCAAAGTTAACAGCCTAGTTCCAGACGTTCGTGAGAACAAGCTTCAATTAAACCATTGACTATTGCAACTAGCTCAAAGTGTTCTAGTTCTTCACAGGCGATCGCAGTTATGCCTCCTTTATGCCGGGAAACCCGTCCACCGCAGTGACTCCACAAAGGGCGGGGCTTGTACTAAGAATATAAGTGATAAGTAGTTCTTTTAGTTACTCAGCACTCAGCACTGAGTGTTCTGAAACTCTACGCCAAAATGCGATCTTTGCACGAAATTAGGGATAAATAGCGATAGAAAGAGTACCCATACTTTTGTAGGTAATCAACTACGTTTGTGCTTTTATTCTCTTAACTAGAAATTATTTAGTCTTGGGGATTAACAATTTTAATATCAGCTTTATTCCTACAAATTTTTAATTGATAATAAGTAAGTTATGGTAACAAAATTAAGAGCGAGTTAAGGATAAATAACAAAAGTTTTAAGATTAGCTTTACTCTTAAAAATTTGACATTAATATCAAGAATACCGTACAATACTGCTCAACGAAGGATCATCTAGATTAAATTGAAAAATAAAATCCGACATTAACAATTAATTGCTAAGTTTCACTTCTTATATTATAGAGATGTTGCTATAAGCAAGCCTACTAGGTTCAGTTTTTTAGGGTTAACTGAATTCTATATTCAAAGATATGACTATTATTTATATTCATCAAACTATCTCTGAAGATGAAAATATCATCAGGCAGAATCATGCTTATAAAATTATAAATTGCTAAAAATTACACTCAAAGTCAGTTTCATTAAAAATGAAAAACCAAAACTGCAACCAACTGACTTGACATTAAGGAAACTAATTCGGTCTTTGCACTACTATTTTGCTTACTTCTTTACTTACTTCATAAACATTTTCATTGGTGTGATAACTTCTTCGCCATTTTTCGAGATGATCTATAGATATTGATTTAGATATGACGTTTACACTACTTCCTCGCCAAGCAACTTCTGCATCCGTCGTAAAAACCCCACACTCTAATTGATCTAGCCTCATATTCCAGTATTCACTAAATCGTCCTTTTAGAGTTATGACTTGCTCAAATACCTTGTTTCTGTGTTTATTTCTTCTTTTTCTTTCTGTTGCTCCTGTTGCTTCTGTATCAATAAACTTAGTTTCAATTAAAAACAGACTACCTTTAAAAGTCCGGTAGACAAAATCACATTTCCCTAAATCTGTATAGTCTGAAATTGGAGATTTTTCAAATAACAGCAATTCAGCACACGAGGGAAATAAGTCTTTAATATTCAGAAATAAATAAGCTTGTAATAAAAGTTCTTTATCATAAGGAAATAAGATCACTCCTTCAAAAAACTTTTGAATGTCATCGTGAGTTTGGGGTTGAATTCTTTTACAGTATGAAACAAATTTATGTAGCTCATTTACAATCATCAAGTTATAACTCCTTCCCCTGGTCGCAGCCTTAAGGGTGTTAGCATAAAAAGATACCATTCCCTAAAGGAAATTATCATCCGCATAAGTAACTAAAAAAACGGTTTAAATCCTGAATACTTAAGGCAAATTACTGTTGACAGTTCAGCAAAATATTTTTAAGCTGCTTTTCAGGATTGGTAGATTTTTCTTTTCTTGTGTCAGCTACCAGTCAGCGATTTTATATGAGCAGGAAAACTGGCGTTTTGCAAAGCTTGAACAGTTATTCTAGAATCTTGCACGCAAAATTGCCAGCCCAAGCGAACCAGTTTCCGAGAAGTTTCACTTTGGATAATTCCAATCACTGGCATTTTTGCTTTTTCTTTGTCTACTGAATGTTCTTGCAAAATTGTTTTCAAGAGATGTAGTTTTTCCATATCACCTGCTTGCTGGGGATTTAACTCCACCATTACCATTTGCACTGTTTCCACTGGTTCTGCGTCTTCAAGAATAAATTGAGTTTGCTCATCACGTCGGTCTACTTTTCCCCAAATAATCAATCTGGTGTCAACTTGAAGTAGGGAACTAATGCGTTCATAAGTTTTAGGAAAAACTACGGCTTCTGATTGTGTAGTCAAGTCTTCTATTTGCAAAATTGCCATCTGATCGCCTTTTTTTGTAACCACTTTTTTGACATTATTCAACATAACAACTGCACAAAGCCTTGTTTCTTCCCTTTGCTCTCCCAGTTGCGAGAGGTTAATTGGTGTCAAAAGTGGTACTATTTGCCGTAAGGATTTCAACGGATGATCTGATACATAAAAGCCTAATAATTCCTTCTCCATCTGCAACTTTTTCTGTGGTGGTAAATCTGTTACAGGTTGAGATTTAGGAGCAGTTTCAAAGGCATTATTTGCTCTTTTATTCTGAGCAGAAGAAAATCCATCACCTAATAAATCAAAGAGATTTCCTTGACCACTAGCTCTGTCTTTAGCGCGAGATTGTGCCCAATCATACACTAATTCTGAGTCATTAATTAACTGTTGGCGATTGGATTGAATTTTATCAAACGCTCCGCAGTAAATGAGTGATTCTAGAGTTCGGCGGTTAACAGCACGTAAATCGACGCGATCGCAAAAATCAGCGAGAGATTTAAACTCTCCTGTATCATTTCGCGCCTCCAAAATACAGGCGATCGCATTCTGTCCGACGTTACGCACCGCCGAAAATCCAAACAGAATCTTTCCGGCTGTCGGTGTAAAATCAACACCAGAACGATTAATATCTGGTGGATCTATGGAAATACCCATGTTTGTACAGTTAGTAATATATCTCTGTACCTTATCGGTATCGCCACTGTTAGCCGTTAACAGTGCCGCCATATATTCCAATGGATAATTAGCTTTTAAATATGCTGTCTGATAAGTTACATAACCATAGGCAGTCGAATGGGATTTATTGAAACAATTAGAAGCTATGAAGCCATTTCTAATCCCAAAATTATGGTCACGCTCCACCCCAATGTCATAGACGTTTTGTTTGCCTAAATATTTACGTGTGGCTATTTTGATCACCCTATCCTACCCCCGAAAAACGTTTTGCGGAATTAATTAATTGATAAAAACTGTAGCTATAGTAATACCTGTAATATAAAATTATATCACTAGAAAACACTGCTATACTCTTACACAAAAGTAGTCATAAGATATCAAAATTCTGATTAACCATTAGATAAACGGTTAATAGCAATATAATTGCTGTTTTAAAGCTTATTAAACACATTCCAATCTATTAGGGGGAAGGGGAACAAGGAGAAACCCATGCTCAATGCCCAATGCCCAATTCCCAATTCGTCAGTTACTATCGTTGAAAAGTAACTCCGTATAAGAGGGTGTGGGTGGTGAAAGAGGCGCTGATTGTGATTTTGGCGGTGGTTGTGGGATTATTTGTGGTAATTGAGATCGGACTGCGATCGCTCTTTGGCTTTGGTAATCCCCTAATTTACATTGGCGATGAACAGATTGGTTATTTATTGGCTCCTAACCAACGTACCCGTCGTTTTGGTAATCGCATTGAAATAAATGAGTATTCTATGCGAGGTAGTCCGATAAATCAGACACCTGCACCTTCTGGGCTGCGAATTTTACTGTTAGGGGATTCTATTGCTAATGGTGGCTGGTGGACAGATCAGACTAATACAATATCCGCGATGATCGTGCGTTCTCTGGTATCATCCACTCATAGTAATGATCGGGAAGTAGAAGTGCTGAATGCTTCAGCTAATTCTTGGGGGCCAAGGAACGAGTTAGCTTATTTAGAGAAGTTTGGCAATTTCAACGCGCAAGCCGTAGTGTTACTAATTAATACCGATGACTTGTTTGCTACTCCTCCCACTTCTTTACCGGTAGGACGCGATCGCAACTATCCCGATAGTAAACCCCCCCTGGCATTAATAGAAGTGTGGCAACGTTATATAGTCAAGCAAAAGCCAATTCCCGAAATGCAAGCAGTACAGAATGAAGTAGGCGATCGCGTCGGGATTAATTTGGAGGCGATCTCTAAAATCCAAGCCCTGACTCACCAAAGCAACAGCCAATTTCTGCTAGTCATGACTCCCTTACTGCGAGAAATTGGTGAACCAGGCCCCCGCGATTACGAAATTAAAGCCCGCCAGCGCTTGAACGATTTTACTAGAGCAAAGCAAATTAACTATATAGACTTTTTACCGATATTCAATTCAACTACCAACCCGCAAGCTTTATATCAAGATCACATTCACCTCAACTTGCAAGGTAATAAATTTGTCAGCGAAGTTATGGAGCGATCGCTTTTGGAAATACTGCCAAAAAATATATTGATTAAGTGGAGCTATTTATAATATTAGAAAATTAAATAATATGTTTAAATATAACTTTTAGTAAATCCCCTTGTGTGAAAGGCTTGGTCAAATAGCCTGATGCTCTAACCATCTTAGCTTTAGCTCTATCTAGAAATCCTACTTTTTCTGACACCATAATCACAGGTGTATTTTTAAAATGTGAGTGTTTACGCAGCAAAGAGCATAGTTCATATCCATCTAGATTAGGCATCGAAATATCCAATAAAATGATGTCGGGTTTAGCGTGAATAATTTGCATTAAAGCTTTTAAAGAATCAGTGACTCCCACAATAGAAAAGGTTTGTTCATCTAAATAACTTTGAATAGTACTCAATACCGTAGGACTCTCATCAATACAAAAGATTGTGTAGATTTTTTTGTCAGCAGGAGGTTGAATGATTCGCTGACCCCTATGTTCATTAGTATTAATAGAGTAGGCTGATGGTTTATAGCCGTTTGTTATAGACGAGTTTGGTGTGGTTTTAGGTTTTAACTCATTTATTTTGAACAATTGTGAGGGGTGCGATTTAGAAGTTGGCGATGTCTGACGATAAGGATAAGCCGCTTCTCTACGAGAGGCTTCTCTTTCAGAAACGTTAACGCGAACGCCAACGCTTCGGGGTGTTTGACATCGTTCAACCAGTAAACGGAGATTTAGATGACAAAACTTTGGCATATCATCTAGAAAGCTTTCAGGAATAAATTCATAACTCCCCTCTTCTAAGTTCAGAAACGACTCCAAAACTTCTAGCGCCAATTGCTCTATCAGTATCGCCGCTTGAGAGGGGCTGATATATTTCTGATTGACTAACCAGCAAATAGCCAGATAATCTGGGTTCGGTATTGCTTGATTTTCAATCCCAGTTTCAAATATCGCCCGTAACTGTTCGTGAATTTCATGAGGGAGAGTAGAAATTTGCTGACTCAAGCGTTGCAAATTTCTGTAAAGCGGCTCAAACATTTTCTCTGAGTAACAAGCATAAATTAGTTTACCTTCGTCTACATATATTGACCAAGAGCCTGACGTGCTAAATACCTGCAAACAACCAGTAACAGATTTACCAGTGATTTTTTTCAATAAAGATAAAGGTTGGAGCTTTTGGAAAAATCTGTATCTACTAATCGGAAGTGTCTTCATTAGAATGGCTCTGGAATAAAATTAATATTTGCAGGTAAAATTAGTGAATTACCTTTTCGCAATTCACCGCGACTTTTTTGGAAGCACTGTTAGATAAATATAGCGGTCAGATTTGAGTTAGGACAGAGATTTCACACCCCCCAACTCTTAATTCACCAATCTCTGTTAAGCTATAAAGCGCGAATTACAATTAAACCAATCCATATTATTGCCCAATAGCAAAATGACCCGACTGGTTGCCAGGATATAGTATTTCAAAAATTAGATTGGTTTTCTGTATCTTTCGCTAATCTAGCCAATCTAACAGTAACTCAAGTGCAACAAACAGACAATTGGCTCTCGCCCATCAGTCACAAAAGCATCATTGTTATCCGTATTTTGCAGCCTAAAATTACAGATACTTCGATTCTCTTAGAAAAGTTTTTTACCTCTAATACTAAAGTCTGGAGCGACCACAATCTACTATAGCGTAGACGATAATACTTCTCTATCAAGGCTTTTAGTCATTAAGTCCTATGTTTTTTTAGCCATGATTAAAGTCGTTGAGTACTTTTGCTAGAAGTTTATTTTGAGGCTGACTTATCAAGAGAAAAAGTATTATTAAAAACTAAGCACTCAAAAAACTCAATGTCTTACTTAGGTTTGTAACTGGAGAGAACTCTTAGAAAACTTACGCAAATAATAGCTAAAACCTGATTTTTAGGTAGAGATAATTCATGTAGACCCAAAGCGATTTAGCACAGGGGTGTTACCCCTCAGTGTGTAGTTTTGTGTAAGCTCTATCTTAGGGTTGGGGTTGAGCAAAATTATCACTTACACAACAACAGTAAACCTCCGACCAAGGATGAGTTAGCTGATAATCGCCGCCATGATGGTGTGTGGTGAGATGCACAGGCGACCAGAGCAGTATAAGGGGAATCTCTTCATAAGTACACGAAACGGGTTCTAATGTTCTGGGAAGCTAAATAGTCACCCTACACAATTTGAAGTGACAAATTCAAGAATTATACAACAAAACTCTTGATTGGTAGTACATACCTGCAAAATAGCTATGTTTAGCTAGATGGTAGATAACAAGTAACATCCTCACTAAAATTTAGATTACTATAACTTTCAAAAAAAGTTAGCAAGAATATATAAACTTTATGATAAATCAGTAAAGTAAACATTACAAGTCATTAATATTATCTTTCAGTATTTATTTGCTCTAATATCCGGTAGTGGTAAAAATGTACAGTTAAAGACAATTTTGGATGCTTATTTAATTACACTTATAAATGAGTGAATCATTTTAAGTTAGCAAGTTATCCGAAAAACCACAAGTTTTTTAAATCACAAATATATAGTAGATTTTAAGTTTTGCGTTGTACACAAGCTATAGAAATATGTTTTGATTTCTGAAAAGATACAGTAGGGTGTTATCGCGGAGAGTACGACACCAAACCCTTGATAATGGTGTGTTACGAACTTCGTTCTAACACACCCTACAAATACTTAATTTTGTTCAAAAATCAAACCGGATTTCTATATTTTTGTTCGTAGTGCAAAAACTCAATCCACTCACGAGCTACTATTTCCCACCGTTGTAGTTGTTTGTGGAGTCAACCCATCAGTACAATTGCCCAATTCCCAATTCTCTATCATAAGTATGAGCCATAAACAAGCTAATATTTGCAACGATCGCTTCTGAACGTACAAAAACTTATTCATGCAAATTCAAACACCAGACTGGGTAAAGCACGCTACTTTCTACCAAATCTTCCCAGATCGCTTTGCTAGAAGCAAACAGCCACGCAAACGCCTGTTGCGCGAAGCCCGTTGGGAAGATTGGGACGCTATACCAACCCTCCAAGGTTATAAAGGCGGGGACTTATGGGGCATCATGGAGGGTTTAGACTACATCCAAGATTTGGGGATTAACGCGATTTATTTCACACCCATCTTTCAATCCGCCAGTAATCACCGCTATCATACCCACGATTATTACCAAGTTGACCCGATGTTGGGGGGGAACGAGGCTTTTAAGGAATTGCTAGATGCAGCCCATGAACGGAATATCAAAGTCGTTCTGGATGGAGTGTTTAATCATTCTAGCCGGGGCTTTTTCTTCTTCCACGACGTTTTAGAAAATGGGCCCCATTCCCCTTGGGTAAATTGGTTCAAGATTGAAGGCTGGCCGCTTTCACCCTACAACGGGGAATTTCCTGCAAATTATGTAGGTTGGGCGGGAAATCGCGCCTTACCAGAATTTAACCACGACAATCCAGAAGTGCGGGAATATATTATGGAAATTGCCGAATATTGGATTAAATTCGGCATCGACGGTTGGCGATTGGATGTACCATTTGAAATAAAAACTCCTGGTTTTTGGCAAGAATTTCGCGATCGCACTAAAGCCATCAATCCCGAAGCTTACATTGTGGGCGAAGTGTGGGGAGATTCCCGTCAGTGGTTGGATGGAACCCAATTTGACGGTGTAATGAATTATCTCTTTGCTGGGCCGACAATTGCCTTTGCAGCTGGCGATCGCGTAGTCTTAGAACAAGTCCAAAGCCGCGACTATCAACCCTACCCACCCCTATTTGCCGCCGAGTATGCCACCAAAATCCAAGAAGTACTGCAACTTTATCCTTGGGAAATTCAGCTAACTCAACTCAATTTGCTAGCAAGTCACGACACAGCCAGATTGATGACTATTGCAGGTGGTGATATTGCCAGTGTAGAACTATCAACTCTACTGCTACTCACCTTTCCCGGTGCGCCCAGCATCTATTATGGTGACGAAGTTGGCTTACCTGGTGGTATAGATCCCGACTCACGGCGTGGCTTTCCTTTAGAAGCCAACTGGAATCAAGAAATTTTCAATACTCATCGTCAATTAATTGCCCTCCGCCAAACTTACCCCGCCTTGCGTACAGGTGATTACCAAGTCATCCATGCTCAAGGACAACTTTATATCTTTGCGCGAACTTTAGGCACAGAGGAATTGATAATTGCCGTCAACGCTGGTACAAGTTCAGCAACAGCTAATGTAGATATGGTTAGTTTGCATACTCAACCCAATAAGCTGTTATATGGTAATGCTGAAGTTCAGTGGAATAGTGAAGGAGAAACTCAGCAGTTATCATTGACTGTTCCCGCACGCAGTGGATGCATCCTGGGAGTGGGGAGTAGGGAGTAGGGTATAGAGCATGGGGTATGGGAAGATAAGGGGGAATTATTGAACAAGTCTCTCCGTCTTCCCCTTCTTCCTTGTCTCCTTTGTCCTTTCTTCGTGCCCAATTCCCAATGCCCTTATCAGAGAAATGGGTTTAAAACCCCGTCGTTCTACGACGGCTTTATATTGTTGGTGTTATGTTGTATATTTAAAAAGCTGGGACGATAACCAAGTCCAAAACACAAACATTTTTCTTGAATACCGCAGGGCTTGCGGGAAGGCATAAGCCTAAAGTCTGTGGAGCGAACATAAGACCGAAAAACTCCTTGAGGGTAGAGGCAGTTGCGAAACCCCAGAAATGGAAAGAAGCAGAAACCTAAATCGTGAGGTTTGGGAATCTTCGCCGTTCTACGGCGGAGAGGATGTCAAAGTATTCCAGGCATTAACACTGCATCAATAACGTGGATTACGCCATTGTCTGCTATAACGTCTGTTTTGATGACATTGGCGTTATTCACCTTAATTTTGCCATCGGCAGATTCAATGGCTACAATTGAACCCTCTACCGTCTCTGCTTCATTAATCTGTAGCAAATCTTCATACCGCACATCTCCACTAGCCACGTGATATGCCACAATTTTCTGGAGTTTGGGAATATCTTGTAGTAGCGAATCTAAAGTTCCCTCTGGCAGATTGGCAAAGGCTTCGTCAGTTGGTGCAAATAGTGTGAAAGAGCCAGGACTTTTGAGAATGTCTATAAGATTTGCAGCTTTAGCAGCCTTTATCAAAGTGTTGAAGTTTCCCGCTTTAATAGCAGTTTCCACAAGGTCAGCCATAAGGGTATTTGACTTGAGTCAGGTAATTGTTACAAGTAATTTATAAAACGATTAGAAGCTTCTTAGCCTCTATCAACAGAAAGGTTGCTGGCGATTAAATACACGTAAAATCTCTGGGAGATTGGTAGCCCCTGAGAGAAACACCGCATACGCGGCGTTTCTCGTGCTTTAGACAGGGGTGGAAAATCGATAAAGCAGATTTATCTGCCGTCAAAAATGCTAAAATAGTATTGATAACCATCTACGCAGTGAACCATGCTAGTAAGGCGAAATCCCCGCTACGAAGAACCGAACGAAGAAAAGCGAAACGACTAGACGAGCAAGTAATGGCAGGATGTTGAGCGTACCTAACTGGCATAGCGATGGGCGTAGGATCGCAAAATAATTGGTGAAAAGTAAGCGCAATGGCAGCATCTTTTTGATAGTTGTTTTGAGCGTCTAGGGGGATATTTGACTATTCCTTTTAAGCAGGTCTTAAAGAATCTGCCTCTCTTTAGAGGGCAGAGTGTCAAGGCAACATATTTATTCAGTACTGCTACACTGGGGAATGACCCTAAGAACCACAAACTATGCTCAAGCGTTCTAAGTTCGAAACCACTCAGTCTCAGATTATGCAACGGGCTGAAGAACTGATTAGTGCAGCCTCAAATCGTTACCGCATTACGGTTCAGGTGGCAAATCGTGCTAAACGTAGGCGTTATGAAGACTTTGAAAATAATGAAGATGCGATGATGAAACCGGTGCTAAGGGCAATTATCGAAATGTCCGATGAATTAACTCAGCCAGAGATTATTGGCGAACTATAAAAAAATATAGTGCTGAGTTGAGAGGGCTGAGAAGCCAGGGTGTTGCAGAGGTTTCCAATGCTCAATAGCGGAGTGTCTGACTTTTTAACGCTCCGCTATCCATTGTAGTAACTGGCATTGCTGAATAAAAATGCAGTGCGATCGCGCTCTCAATTCACAATATCGTTTTATGAACAAGAAAAAACTTATACCTAAATCAATTTTCTCAAAACTCACAACTCAGTATGGGCTAAATGTCCCGCTACCGCTAACACCAATATTACTTACCTTAATAATGGTAGTGAGTGTAATTATTTTGGGTTCAGGGGCGGATAAATTAATATATAGAAATTTATTTAGTATTCAACCTGCTTATGCTCAGAGAATCACTCCTAGCGATGTTTGGCAGGTGGTATATGAGCAATTGCCAGATTTCCCACGAGAGAATAGATATATCAGCAAAGAAAACGGGAAAGTTGCCGAAAACAACACCCTCGCAAATCGCCTGATTAGATACCATATTTATACCAAAGGGCGAGCCCCAATTTATCGCTTAGATTGGAAGCTGACTTTAGCTGATTACCTGGGTGCGAATGAAATTATGTATGATACTACCTATCCAGGCAATGATTCACTAAAAGAAAATCCTATGGAAGGTGATAAAGCTGCGATCGCTCATCTTACCCGTAGCCAGCGAAATGCCCTGGTGCAAGTATTAGTTAACATCTTTAATCCTACTTCCCAAAATACCCCATCCCCCAACACCACACCCAGCCCTAGCCCTACACCAACTACTCCACAGTTACCCCAACGAGGAGGTGCTGAACTGCTTAGATAGTCGCAGAGCAAGGAGTTATAAGTTGTAAAGTCATAACTCCTCACTCATAACTCCTAATTCATAACTAATTATGGAACGCCTTGTAAAAACCGGATTTGGCTGGCGTATTGGCTGGAACCCCGATGCACCTGAGTTTCAAGGTTTAGTGGGTACAGATGATTGGGCAATTGAGTTAACGGAAGCTGAATTAAATGATTTTTGCCGTCTACTAGCACAGTTAGCAGACACCATGAAACAGCTCACAACTGAATTAATGGAAGAGGAAAAAATTGCTTGTGAAGCCGAAAGTAATTTATTGTGGATGGAGGTAGAAGGCTATCCTCATAATTACAGTTTGCGCTTCATCTTAAATACAGGTCGATGTGTAGAGGGTAAATGGACTGCTTCTGCAGTTCCAGATTTACTACAAGCTACTGGAATGCTTAAAGTTTTTTAAATTTACCTCTTGATTATTCTAATGTTTTGCTGTACGATAGAAGTTCTGACCGGGGCGTAGCGCAGCTTGGTAGCGCGCCACTTTGGGGTAGTGGAGGTCGTGGGTTCGAATCCCGCCGCTCCGATTGATGATAAGCCATACCTGCTAGTCTTTTCAAAAGATTAGCAGGTTTTTTAATAAGTAAGTCGGTATAAATATAGCGGTTCCCATTCAAATGTGGTACAACATCATCTCGTAAGGTGTAGGGGCAATTCATGAATTACCCCTACAGGATATACCCTCAATACGCTTCGGTTAAGGTTTTTTGATGGAAATTCTAGAGCGTAAAGACGCGATAAATCGCCGTCAAGACGAAAAAATGATTATTGTAGAGACGGCGATTTATCGCGTCTCTTGCCTTAACCAAACAGTATTGGGTGTACCCTCACATAAATGAGAACCGCTATAAACCTAACTACATAACTATTTCGATTTCAGGCACAAGATTAGATGCTTTAAGTATAATTCGCGCTGCATTATACCAGATTGCGCCTTGTTTTAGAATGAAATAGCCCCGCTTGTAATGAAGTGATTTTCTATAGTAGACATCTGGTGAAAAAGAATATAAAGACGTAGCGCTGCTACGTCTCTGCAAGGGTTCTGGAGAACGCATATTTAAATGTGTTTAAGCTCATACTTCTGACAGGCAAACATAAATTTGAAATTATATACAGAAGTACAAAAAATTGCTCTACTACTGGACAATCTGTATAAAATCCTTAATCCTCTCATCAAAACTAAGAACTAACTTTTAGATCAAAACAAAAAAGCTTTAACTTTTGTCATATCAGCTTAATTGTGTATAGTGTTTAACAGCGCTGTAAATGACTCCAGAATTATGCAAAACTAATTTGAGCATCTAACTTTTTTTGAGCAAGTTCTCAGATTTTTAATATAAGAGTACTCCAAGTAAAAAAATGCCCAATTGTCATTGCGAGCGTTCGCGGCACGTCTCGTAGAGAAGCGAAGCAATCACAGCCCTTGGGATTGCTTCGCTTCGCTCGCAATGACGGATTTTGGATCATTTATTTTTTGGAACACTCTAACTAACTTTTTTTGCCCATGAAGTGTATTTTATCGTATAATCTCAAATAATTGTCAGGTTTACACATACTAAAAACATTTGTTACCACTGAGTTATAAATAAGTTATAAGTAATGGTCGCCTTGTGGAAATAGTACTTTTAGTAAAATTATTCTCAAAAATTAAGACTTGTATAGTACCGAAAAACCGTACTTTAAAGAGATCGTAAATTCTCTAAGATAATCTTCTCAACCCGCTTTACAAAACCATACAGTGTAAATAAGAATAATAACTTAACCAAAGTAAAATTTTCCTGAATATAGGCAAATAATGCTGTCATAGGGAAAAGCAGTGAGTAGAGGAGAGAGAAAGCGATGAGGGATCCTTATCTGTTGGCAGCAGGGTTGTTAACAGGATTAGCAATACCGGCATCGGCTCTTCCACATTTGTCGATTATCCTGCCAGAAAATTCTAGGTTCCTGTGGGATTTAAAACAAGGTTCGCAGACAATAGTAAGTAGACAAATCATCCCTAGCGTTGATCTCTCCTTACCAGAACTCAGTGGGCAAGCGTTCCAACCCCTAAAAAATTCGCAGCCAACAGCAGGTGAGAAAAATATCAAAAGTGTTGATCTCTCCTCAGCAGAACTCAGTAGTCAGGAATTACCAGCCCCAAAAGAGCCATTAGTTAACCCTAGCACCCAAGCAGCTGGTATATCACTGACATCTGGTAATCAACTTTACTACCAAAGATTGGCGGCTCTGAAAACAGGTCAGATTTATACGCGTGTAGATAGTGATAATTTGCAATCTTTGTGGGAGTCGATTAGGAAGCGTCAACTAACTTATGATGATTGGAAAAGTTTACTAACTTTAGAAGCTAGAGCGATCGCTCAAGGTCAAGGTGCAAATCATCTAAGTATCTTAGTTGGTGATTCTTTGAGTATGTGGTTTCCTAAAGAAAAACTGCCTACTGGAAAATTGTGGCTCAATCAAGGCATCTCTGGAGATACTTCCAGTGGGGTTTTAAAAAGATTGGGGGCATTTTCAGCAACCCGGCCAGATGTGATTTACGTCATGGCTGGGATTAACGACTTAAGAAAAGGTGCTAGTGATGACACAATTTTGCGTAATTATCGCCGGATTGTCCGTCGTTTACAGGAGGCTCACCCAAAAGCTCAAATCATTGTCCAATCCATTTTACCTACTCGCTTACCAAAAATTTCTAATAGCCGTATTCGTCATATCAATAACCAACTTGCCCAGATTGCCAAACAAGAAGGCGCTAATTATCTAAATATTTATAGCTGGTTTACAGATATGGAAGGCAATATGCGCCCAGAATTGACCACAGATGGGTTACACCTGTCTCAAGAGGGTTATGATGTGTGGCGCTCGGCACTACAGCAGATAGAATACAAGCTAACTAAGAGTTAGGAGCGATCGCTTGCCACCCTAACTGTCACAAACGTTAATTACTGAAATAAGTCTTTAAACGAACACTATATCACGGTCTATAGTCGATTCTTAGTTGGGATCACAATCATGGAAAAATAGGGTACTTCGGCTGGATCGACTTCATCCAGAGGTATGATGCGTTGCTGTGATGTGGATGCTCGCTCAATATATTTTGCTCGTGAGGCTAACCCCAATTTATGCAGAATATCCCGTACTTTGGTAAAGTGACGACCTAGTTTCATAATTGCTGCTGCATCAGTCATCAACAAATGTGTAGTCAGTTCTTCTGCGGGCAATGGGGCGGGTAGTACAGTGAGGATATCGGTGTAGTAGGTGAAAGGCACACCCAAGGCTACTGGACAAGCCATTAGTGAAGAAATTCCAGGGACAACTTCTGTTTGGTACTGGTCACATAACCGCGTGAACAGGTACATGAAGGAACCATAGAAAAATGGATCGCCCTCACATAACACCGCAACATCTCTACCTGCTGCTAAATGGGCAGCAATTGGTTCAATTTCTTTGTCATAAATAGACTTTGCCTTTTCTGGCTCCAAGGCGCGGGGGAGGTGAAATAGCACCTCGATTTGATTGCCAGGAAGATATTGCGCCACGATCGCTCTTGCGATACTCTTTTTATCTGTTGCTGATTGATAAGCAACCACAGGAGCCGCACGTAGTAAGCGCAGCGCCTTGATTGTCAATAGCTCTGGATCGCCTGGGCCGACACCAATTCCATAAAGACGACCTTTGGTTTCCACGATTATTCTTCCTCCGTTGCCAGGGCGTTAACTGCTGCTGCCGCGATCGCACTCCCACCACGCCGACCGTGCAATGTTAAAAATGGTACATTCCTGCTATCTGCTGCTAGTGCTGCTTTCGATTCTGCTGCACCGACAAATCCAACTGGAAAGCCTAAGATAATCGCAGGTCTACTAGCTCCTTCGTCGAGCATTTCTAAGAGCCTAAACAGTGCTGTGGGTGCATTGCCAATGGCGATCGCTGCCCCATCTAGATGCGATCGCCATAATTCCAGAGCCGCCGCCGACCTTGTAGTACCCAAGCGTTGAGCAATTTCTGGGACTTCTGGCTCATTCAGGGTACAAATAACTTGGTTATTTGCAGATAATCGTCGCTTGGTAATGCCATCGGCAACCATCCGGCAATCGCACAGAATTGGCGCTCCCCCTGCTAGTGCGGCCCTTGCAGATTGCACCGCTGTTGGTGAATATCCCAAGTCAGTGACAATATCCGTCATTCCACAAGCATGGATAAGACGCACGGCAACTTTTGCTACATCTGGTGGCAGCGCATCTAGGTTTGCTTCTGACCGGATGATTGCAAAGGAATTACGGTAAATTTCGTTAGCATCTCGGATGTAGTCGGACATTCAATTTGGGATTTTAAATTTTGGATTGTATCGATGAAAATTGAAAGGCTTAGATTCTTAACTTCTCTAAAAAGTTGGGAATTTTGTTGTTCACAAAAGATTTAGGAATATTATTAAATAACTGCTGTAATTGCGGGATTGCATATCGATTAACAAATTCCCCAAAGGACTCATCAGAATTTAGACGTTGAATTTTATATACATATAGCATCTGCTCTATTAATGCAGGTAGTTCGGCAAAATTCACATATCGATATATTTCATATCCAAATTTCTGCTTGCTGTCACCAACATAAACGTGATAACCTTCGACAACTCCATTGTCAGCCTCAATGCTGACACCGAGTAGAGTAATATCACTCTTGCTATGCTGGGCACAGGATTTTTCGCAGCCGCTAAAGTGGATATTAACTGGGCAATCTAGAGTGATACGAGTTTCAAGATACTTTGCTAATGCCAACGCATGACTTTTGGTATCCGTGGCAGAAGCGGTACAACCCCTGTTTCCAGAACAGGCAACTAATGCACTATTGATATTGATTGCGGAGAAATCTAGTCCTAAGAAAGCAATTTTGCTTTGGACATCATCAACCCATTGCTGAGGAATATCGGTTAGGAGTAAATTTTGCCAGGGGGTTAACCGAAGAGTGTTACTACCATATTTTGCTGCTAAATCTGCCAACCCTTTCATCTGTGTACTTTTTAGCCGTCCCAGAGGTAACACGACACCAATATAAAATAAGCCTTTCTGACGTTGGGGATGGATGCCAATATGCTGATACTTCCCCTTCCCGCACAGAGAAAGGGGTTTGGGGGTTAGGTCTTTTCCTGTTTCATCGGATAAAAGAGAGAAAGGTAAATACTGTTGAACTTCTTGAAGATAATTTTCACAACCTAAAGTATTCAATAACTCTAAGAAACGTAAACGACGCTTATTTGTAGTATTGTTATGAGCTAGATATACTTTTGCTAAAGCTGCTAAGACAAGCAAACAGTTCTTTGGTGGTAATAAAATTCCCATATCGCTAGGTGGTTGTCCCTTCGCGCCGACACTGAGATAAAGGCGGAAATAAATATCACCATCGACTAAAACAGCAGCAAATAGGATATCATTCAAGCGATCGCACACCCGAATTATTCCACCACCATCAAAGCAAACGCTAAATTTTGCTGACAGTTCCGAAAGCGCTGGATGTTTAGAAATGTAACGATCCCAACCTTGGACAAAAGGACGAGTGTCGATTAATTCTTCGGGGTCGATACCAGCAGTTGGGCTGGTCATAATATTACGAATGTGGTCTACAACAGGATTAAAGGAACCCAATCCTATATTTTGTAGATACTGCAAAACTTCAATATTTATCCCCTTGTGGATTTCGCGAACTTGTAAGTTGGCTCTATTAGTCACATCAACATAGCCAGCACCATTTATGTCTGCTATATCTTCGATCGCATGGCATTGCTGACTACTAATAATTCCACCTGGTATTCTAATCCGAGATAATATCCCATCTGCGGCGGGTGTAGCATAAAACAAGCCAGGACAAGTGGCAAATCCAGAAACCAAATTTGGAACTCCTTCCCCGTGCGACGCGAGGAGTAGATAGTGAGTGTGTATTGAGGACATCTTGAGAGTTGGCATTCTGACTTGGGTATTCCCATTACAGCTGCGGCACAGTCCCGGAATTTCACCGGAGTTTCCCAACTCCAAGTTTTAATAATTTAGCACAACAAGGTAGTCAGAAAATTTCAGAGTTTATCGAAACAGAATTCAGGAGTCAGAATTGACAATTCAGCAATAAATTCTTTCCAAGGGACTTCCAAGTAAAAAAATATCCCAAAACTGACACAAAAATCCTCTCTATTTCTTTAGGACTTACGCACTCGTGACGACAAACTAAGCCTTTGCGATTACTTTGCAACTCTTAGAGACGCTCCGCGAACGCTCGTAACAACCTAAAATTGTAGTCTGTCCGTAAGTCCTGATATTTTTTCTATTCTCTGGCAATGACAATATCATTAGATTTAATGACTGCATAAGCTTCTTTTCCTTCAGATAATTCCAACTCTTCTGCGGAAGCTCTGGTGATAATAGAGGTTAATTCTACTTTATGAATAATCTCTAAAGTTACCTCACTATTAACTGCTCCATAAACAACTCGTTTAACAACACCTTTAAGAATATTCCGAGAGCTAACTTTTAGTGATTTTTTTTGAATACTACTTTCTATTTCAGGCTTTTGAGTGTAGTAAATATCTTCCTGTTTTTCCTGCTGAGTTGTTGTTGATATTGGTGTTGAGGAGTGCTGAGTGAGACTACGCACGAGTTCTCGCAAAATCTCAGTTTTGGTGCGTTGAGAGTGTTCGCAGAACTCCTCTAGAATCTTCCGCTCGTCCTCTGAAGTTTGAAATGTAACCCATCCTTGTTCTTTTCTTGGCATAATAATATCAATTTTGGTTTATCTTGGTAAGATTCTACCAAGTATTAATTCGATGCGTCGTTTTAGTAATAACATTTTTTTTGTCAGTAGTTTCGGTATTTTTAGCGAAAATTAATTACAGCAGATTGCGAGTTGGTGAGGTACAAAAATACCCCACCCTAACCCTCCCCGATATATTGGGGAGGGAACTAGATTTCTTTTTCCCCCCAATATATCGGGGGGATTAAGGGGGTAATTCACCGTAGCCCCAAGCAGTACTTCATTTACTTGCAAAGTGCTGTAACTAATCGCATCCAGATAAGTGCATAAATATTTATTTTTTTGTAATCGTAAAATATTTTGTTACTTAAAAATGTCTAACTGTTACTATCTTTATACCAACTAGGATAGTATGATATTGGGCTATGGTATTTGTCGAGATAGCGATTGCAGGGGTAATCTGGCAAAAAATTCCACTGGCGTAGGCGTAGCCCGTCGCAGACATCGCGTGAGTGCCGTAGGATAATTTAACGTGAGTTCACAGCCGGGGGATGAAACACTTAAAATCGCGTTCTCAAGACCTGCGGAGTTTATTTGAGAACAATATCACCATTGAATACGTAGCAGAACCCCTCAAAGCGATGCCAGCCAATGCAGAGGTGACAGAAGTGTTGCATTGGATGCAAGCACAAAACTTTGATGTTATCGGTGTTGAGACAGGAGATATTATCAGCGGTTATGTAGAACGCTCTAGCTTGATGCAAAGCAAAGAAGGCACGTGTGGCGACTATCAACGGGTGTTTCATCCCAAAGAACTAATAGCCATTTCCACCCCACTAATCAAGTTATTACCTATTTTGCAACAAACTCCGCGACTGTTTGTCTTGGACTGCAATCAAGTAAGTGGCATTGTTACCTGTGGCGACTTGCAAAAAGCACCCGCACGAATGCTGCTGTTTGGCTTAGTAACGCTGCTAGAGATGAATTTGCTCCGGCTGGTGCGGATTTACTATCCCCAAGATTCTTGGCAAAAAGTTCTCAAACCTGAGCGCTTAGAAGTTGCTCAACGACTATGGCGAGAGAGTCAAGAAAGAAACGAAGCTACCGATTTGTTAGATTATCTGCAATTTTGTGATAAGCGAGAGTTGATTTTAAATCAACCAGAACTACTCCAGCAACTGGGATTAAAGTCCAAACGGTTTGGCGAACGCTTCCTCAAGTCTGCTGAACAGTTGCGAAACCGATTAGCTCACGCCCAAAGTTTAGTTAGTGGCTCCTCTTGGACAGAGTTGATTTCTCTAGCAGAGGCGATGGAAAGGCTGTTAATTCTCTGTGAAGAAGTTGAGATAATTGAGAATTAACGCGGCTTGTTCAGCGAATCACTCACTTGAGTACCTGTATAATTGGGAACCCAACCTTCTGCGATGGTAAAATAGCGTATCGCTTTAAAATTCAACGATGCAGTTGGACTGCACCAATGCTCAACGCCGGCAGGAATGTAGAGATAGTCTTGTGTCTGAACTAAAAGCTGTATTTGGCTACCATCAGGTCGCACAAAGCCATAAATCATTTCCCCTGCTAACACGTAGAGAGGTTCAGCAGCAGGATGAGTATGATAACGGACATAGGTTGCTATCAGGTGGTGAAGATTGAAGGAACCTGGATGTACATTTAGCAAGTCACACCAGAGAGCGCCATTTTCTTGCTGAATAAATTCAAAAACGCTGTTATGAAGTTCTACATAATAACGTTTCTCAGGCTCAGTTAAAACATCCTGGTCTAGAATATCGGGAAACAGAAGCGATGTTCCTGGGTCGTAATGTCTGAGTTGAATGCCAAAAGGCTCAAGTTCGCGAGCTATTTTGCCTAAATCGCTC
This sequence comes from Nostoc sp. KVJ3, assembly GCF_026127265.1. GTDB lineage: Bacteria > Cyanobacteriota > Cyanobacteriia > Cyanobacteriales > Nostocaceae > Nostoc. The sequence goes on along the minus strand of NZ_WWFG01000002.1, from coordinate 1,743,397 downwards.
TCAATTGTACCGTCATCAAGTAGTAGGTTAGCCATGACAAAAAGACTAATTAACTGTTAAGAAGAGTATACTCAACTTTTATCTAAAAAGCCACTTTTTCCGACTGACAAACCGGGGTTTGACTTTCTGGAAGTCATTAGGTCTATTTTTGTGCTGAAAGCGCCTATATCATCAGTTTTGTTACAACGTCGGTTATTGGCTCAATAATTTGCTAAACTCCAACTTCGTAGACAGTATATAAGTAGTAATGCAAAATAAAATATACATTTGTCATTGCGAATAGAGCAAAGCGGAATGAAGCATAAGTCCTTCGGACACGCTTCGCGAACGCAAAGTCTTGAGATTGCTTCGCTACGAGACGCTGTTCACGTTCGCTAAATTTCATTCCGTACCCTACGGGAAGGCTCCGCCTACGTAATGACATAAATATTTTTGCATACCCACTTAAAAACAAACAATTTGAGTATTGGGAATTGAAAGGGGGTTATAAAGTGGCTGATGATGAAGGCATAGTTAATGCAGAACAGATTCATCCCAGGGACTTTTCATGGAGATTATGGCCTGTTCTGCCACTCTACCCTTATGGCAGACGGCAAACAATCTGTAAAGAAGTGGTCAAGGGCAGAATCTGGATTTTTGACCAGATTCAGGGCATTTTCTACGTTGTTGTCCCAATTCGGATGACTGTAGTTAAACTCGAAGCAGGGGTCTTCTTGTTTATGCGCCTGTTGCACCGACTCCAGAGTGTATCCGCCTTGTGAATGAATTGGTGGCGGAACACGGTAACGTTAAATACATTATTCTTCCGACTATCTCCGGTATAGAACACAAAGTCTTCGTAGGCCCCTTCGCTAGATACTTTCCGACTGCACAGGTGTTTGTGGCTCCCCATCAGTGGAGTTTTCCGCTAAATCTCCCCCTTAGCTGGCTGGGCTTACCGCCAAAACGGACTCAAATACTGCCAGAAGATAGTAGCAAAACCCCCTTTGCTGACGAGTTTGATTATGCAATGCTAGGCCCCATAGACCTTGGGACTGGTCGGTTTGCGGAAGTTGCTTTTTTTCACAAGCGATCGCATACTCTTTTAGTAACAGATTCAATACTTTCTATTCCAGAAGATCCACCTGCGATCGTTTTATTAGATCCATATCCTTTGTTATTCCATGCCAAGGATTGTGCTTCTGATATTGTTGCAGACATTCAAGTAAATCGGCGTAAGGGATGGCAGCGCATCTGTTTGTTTGCTTTGTATTTTCGACCAAGCACACTATACATCCCCCAATGGAGTCAGATGTTGCAAGATGCCTCGAAAGCAGCAGAACGCTCAAGAAAAGCCTATTTTGGATTGTACCCCTTTAAATGGCATCCAGATTGGCAGCGATCGTTTGATGCTCTGCGAGGTGATGGACGTTTGTTTGTCGCACCAATTTTACAGACGTTGATTCTCAACCGCGCCCCCCAAAAAACCATCGATTGGGCTGATAAAGTTGCCAGTTGGGACTTCCAGAGGATTATTCCCTGCCACTTTGATGCACCAATTAAAGCCGAACCGCATCAGTTTCGCCAAGCTTTCTCTTTTTTGGAAAAGCAGCCTATTAGTGCAGGTTTGTTTAACAGTAGTAGCTATCCCTTACCAGAGGAAGACTTTAAAGCACTCAGGGAAATTGATGCAGGTTTAAATAAGTTTGGTATTGTGCCAGCAGCAAAGGAGAAAGTATAGGGTGTGAGTTCGATGACCCTCTCCAAGTCGGTTCGGTTAAGGTTTTTTGATGGAAATTTTAGAGCATAAAGACGCGATAAATCGCCGTCAAGACGAAAAAATGATTATTGTAGAGACGGCGATTCATCGCGTCTCTTGTCTTAACCGAACAGTATTGGAACCTCTCCAAGTCGGTGAAGAAAGGTTTTGGATGCTAAAACCCGTACAGATAATCAATCTCATATCGATTGGAAATCTCTTATGCCCGAAAATCTTGAGGAAATCGTAATTTACTCAGAAGATTACGAAAGCCTTATATCAAATATGCTTACCAATCGGATGTTTCAAGAGCTTACCTCTCTATACGATGGTACGGCAGATAGAAAATTCCCCTCCCTTAACTTCAGCCAACCCAAATCTGTCTTTATTGTTGCTTGGATTCAAGGTCAGCCCATCGCTTGTGGTGCAGTTGTTCCCCTGTGTGAGGAAATGGGCGAAATTAAACGGATGTTTGTGGAATCGGCTTGGCGTGGTCGAGGTGTGGCCAAGGCAGTTTTGACTGACTTAGAAAGACGCGCTCAGATTTTTGGTTATCGTAGCTTACGTGTAGAAACAGGTATCCGTCAACCGACGGCGATTCGATTATATCAATCTGCCGGTTATCAACCCATAGCAGCCTATGGATGCTATGTGGGAAATCCAGTAAGTGTTTGCTTTGAGAAACAGATTAAGTAGTTGCACAAAAATATTTACAGTCATTGCAAGCAAAGCGTTGCAATCCCAGCCCATAGGACTAGCCTTTTCAAGGTGGGTAAAAATTTTGGTCAATAAATTCCTATTTCCGCTCTTTTTTCTGTGTTCTCTGCGACTCTGTGGTTAGATAAATTACTTTTCAACCGCAGAGACAATAGAGTAGCCAGTGCGCCTTTGCGGTTCCCCGACTTGTAGCAACTGGCGCGATGCAGAGAGAAAAAAGAGATTTTACAAATCACCTTGAAAGGTTCGTTTTTTCATGATTTTGCGTAAGTCCTGAAAACGTGAAATCACATATTTACGTTTATAAACAACATGGTTCTTTTGTTAATTCTAAAATAATAAATATTGTCGGTTTTCGTATTATATCTCTAGAAATATGATTTATATTAATATATCTATCTCAAGATAAATAGAATAAATACAAGTGAAATGATATGTTATTTTACAAGGTAAAAACCACTTTATAAAGAGTAAATAGATGTTAAGCATACTTTGGGGTATTGTTGTTGTACTGGTAGCTTTTTGGGCATTGGGATTAGTATTTCATATTGCAGGAAGTTTAATTCATGCAGTATTACTTTTAGCTATTGGGCTTGCTATTTACAATTTTTTCAAGGGGCGTGATGTCTAAATTGAATAATTCATAATAGTCCAAATCTAGTATTTAGAAGTAAAAGGGGCTTTCTGGCTGTTTTTGAGTGCAACTTGTGTATTTCAGTAACAGTAATTACACAAAAATTGCTAAAAATGAAAGCCCTGATAAATATTTTAAGGTTTAACGTTTGATTCCCTTAAACCGTTCTTGCGCCGCTTTAAATGCTTCTTGCATCACCAACTGAATTACTTGGGGATCGGGTTTCTTACCTCCCATTAAATCACCAAAGTAAACACAGGCTGCTTCCCCTAGTGCCCAGGTATAGGCGGCTGCCCAAGATGCTGCGATCGCACTCCCAAAACCTGGGATAAATTTAATTAATTCTCGTGCTATAGCCTGTGCTAAAAAACCACCTGCGATCGCACTCACAACCCCTCCTGCCTGAGATGGTGTAAGGATCTGTCCATATAATTTTCCCAACAGACCCACCATTGATACTTGCAAGGCAGTGAGTACAGGCATTGTGGCAAACGGCAGAGGGACAGCCGCGAGGGTGGCAGACATAATTGCAAATGGCAAAATATAACGGCGTGCAGCATCTCGGTAAAGGTTGCCAATTTGCTTTCCAACTTCTTCTCGATCTAATAGCTGATAAATTGCCTCGGCTTCGGCTTGGGGGAGTAGTTCTGCTAAAGAATCTCGCAGTGCTTCTAAGCCATAAAATACTGGATCGTAGCCATCTTCTTCTAAGGTAAAGTCAATTAATACAGAGTGGTTAGTAATTCCTGCAAAGGCTTGTTGCATTGCGGCAAATGCGCGGTTGACTTCCTGATAATCTGGCGGATAAGCAGGATGATCGACGATATCGGTAGGATAAACCTCATGCAAGCAGGTAACTACCAGCAAGCAGGGAATATTTGGATACTGCTGACGTAGCTGTTGAGCAATTTGTCGTAGTGTGTCAGTTGCAAAATCATTGATTTTAACGGTCAAAAGGAGGATTCTGGCGGAACGAGTTTCCTTTTGTAAATCACCAACTAACTCCTGAATAATTAATTGGGTATCTTGCTTGACATCACCCAGCCCTACCATATCAGTAAAAATCAGTAACGGTAGGTCATTGGAAGGATAAGCATAGCGCTGGGTGTGTTGCGTGTGAGGACGAAAACCCTGACCGATAATCTCAGCCGAGACTCCTGTCAATCCTCGCACAATTGAACTTTTTCCGGCTTGGGGTTTACCAATTAGCAGTGCTTCTGTAGTTGGTAGTTCGGCTCGGATTTTCTCTAAAATCTCTGCAACTTGGGTTTCGCTCACACTAAACCATTCAACAACTGCTTGTGCCAGTTGTTCTACGGGTAAGAGTTGTGTTAAACGTGTTGCGGTTTTGTTCCAGACACCACTAATGCGGTCTGTCCAGGAATTACCGACTGACTTGGTAGTTGCTCCATCATTCAGTTCACTCAATTGTTGAGAATCAGTTGATGGTGAGTCAGCATCATGTTGCTCAATCATTTTTATCCAAACCGTAGATACCAGTCTTGAACTCAGTCCACTTCATGATGTTTACAGCTATTTTCAGGTAAATAGACTACACCGTAGGGGCAATTAATGAATCACTGGTGTCAACTTAAGCTCAAAGCTTTGTCCCACGGCCGTTTTACCCCCCTTAATCCCCCCTTATAAAGGGGGAAATGATATTTCCGGTTCCCTCCCCTTTATAAGGGGAGGGTTAGGGTGGGGTAACGCGGATCGTGATGGGAAGTGAGTGAACTCAATATCCAGTTTTTACATGGGTTTCACGTTAAGTTGACACCAATGTTCATGAATTGCCCCTACGACAGATGTGGTTCAAATACATGAATTCTGCTGTAAGACTGAAGTCGTTGACCTATAAGACCTTTTTAATAATCTTATAGCGATTCTCAAAGGGATAACCAGTACCGTTAGTAGTGTATAAACTTGGGATTTCGAGTCATATTTCTAAAGGTTATAAATTACCCCATTCTCAGCTAACCACTGCTTCCGCTCCAGATAATCTGGTACAATCCGCTCCACCCGATGCCAAAATGCAGTGCTGTGATGCGGTTCAATTAGATGCACCAGTTCATGAACTGCCAAATACTCAATCATCCCTCGCGGTAGCATTGCGACTCGCCAGTGAAAATATAAATCCCCTTTGTGTCCGCAAGAACCCCAACGATTCCCTAACTCACGTACTTGCACTGAACGAGGCGAAGTAGTAACTCGTTTAATCAGTGTGGCAATTTGTTGTTCTACAATTGGCTGGAGATGTTCTCGATACCAGTAAATAAAGTGTTCTCGACCTTGAACTTGTGCCGGGCGCTGTAACTCAAAGCGGCTTTGATATAGTCTCAGAGATGGCTGTTGTTCAAGCTCTACTATTTTGAGACGATAGCTGCGTCCTAGATAATAAAAACCTTCACCTGATACGTATTCTTTAACGCTGACGGTTGGATTTAATGACTCTTTTTTTTAAAGTTTACTGTAAATCCAGTAGCGTTTATCGAGTACAATTTTTTCTAATGTTTCTATTGGCACTTCTGGGGGAGAAGCTAAGACTAATTGACCGTCACGTTCGACGGTAATACCTACAGTGCGGCGTTTTGAACTATGGCGAATTTCAAAACTCAGGTCGCCAAAGGTGATAGTTTTCATGCCATTAAATTATCACGATTTCTCCTAGCTAGTTGGACTAATTTATCTGCAACTTCTTCTAGTTGGTCGTAACTCACTAAATCACGCTCATCTAAGTAACCTGCTATCCACTTTCTCAAATCCTCTTGGACTATTTGGCTACCCCAATTTACCCGTCGTACTTCTTGGCGGATGTGTTCGACAATTTCCACAGTTGTTTGAGCAAGTTCGGGGAGTTGTTTTTGGGAATATTCACCTAAAATGTTGAGAAATGGCATTTGAGTTTTAGGATCTAATCCAGTCTCATTTGTAGTACGACCAGCTTGGATTTGTTCAATATACTTCCGCAACGCCTCAACTTTTTCATCCCAGTTATCAGCTAAAGATTCCAGAATTTCTGTGAGTTTTTCACTTAAGTTTTTGTAGTAAACTGGGTCTTCTTCATAATTTACGCTGATATGGTGACGAGCAGCAAATTCCATTTCTGCGGCTTGGGCTTTAATGGAGCGATGGCGCTGGACATGGGTTTTAAAATCCAGTGACATGATATCAATCGGTGGCACTTTTGGGTCAATGCCTTGCGATTCAATATATTGATCTATTAATGCTCTAACTTTTTCTTTGGCGCTGACAATATTTAGTTTTTCGTCCCGATATAAATCAGCAACTGATTTTTTAATAAAACCAAGTTTTTTAGCATCTCTGACAAAATTATCGGGTTGACGTGCTTCTGGACGCGGCAAGATTGTATCAAGAGTATTGAGAAAATCTTGAAAATAGTCATTAAATTCAACTCTGAGGCGTTCATCTCGGAGTAAGTCTACACAAGCATCTACATTATCAATTATGCAGTTGTTATCAGTAAATAGAGCAATCACTCGCTGATGTCTGTCGCGCAGTTTTGGCAATTCGGCACGAATATCAAACCATGCTAATTCTGTATCAATATTTTCGTAACCTGAGAGGGCGGCAGCGATATCAACACCGTAATAATCTACCACTAATCCTTCTGTTTTTTGATCATTATACACTCGGTTAACACGAGCGATCGCTTGCAGCAATTCATATTCTTTTAATGACCTGTCTAAATATAAAACTTGTTCTAACGGTGCATCAAAACCCGTTAACAGCATATTTTTAACAATTAAAATTGCTAAACTATCTTGGTCTAAAGGCTTTTTAAATTTCTCGATATTAATTTCTTGTTGACCTTTATCTGTCCATATTTTCCAGCTAGGGTCATCTCCTTTATCGCCAGAGATGACAGGAGCAAATTCTAGCTTGCGGATGGTTTCAAGATGTGGGAGTGCTTGAGCAAAAAAACGAGTTTCGGCATCAAGAGATTCCAAAGCTTCAGCGTCGAGACTTTGCAGAATGACAGCACGATTTTCTAACTGCTGTACTATTTCTCGTTGCGCTTCCACAAATGTCTCTTGGTAACGGACGGCGGCAAGACGGGTAGAGGCGACTACTTGCGCTTTAAAGCCTCCTGCTAAAATGCGCTCAATATAATGACGCAACATACTTTTAGCTTTGGCTTTAATTAGTTCTCGTGCTTCGCCAACTTGGGTTTTAGTCGCATACTTAGCTTTAATTTGCGCCCGTTCTTCTGGGATTTTATCAGCAAAAATAATTTCAAAAAGTTGGTCGAGGTCATCACCTTGGGTTACAGTACCTCTAGCTTCTAATCCTTCGTAGACAATGGGCAAAGTAACTTTATCTGCTTGGGATTGGCGGATATTGTATTCATCGATAAATGAACCGAAAATTTGCAGGGTGGTTTTTTTGGCAGCTTTGACAATGGGTGTACCAGTAAAGCCAATACGGACACAGTTAGGTAAGGCTTCTAATAAATTGGTGTGGAGAGTTTTGGCGTGAGAACGGTGTGCTTCGTCAATTAGCACGAGGATATTTTCGGAAGGATTGAGGTTTTTTGGAATTGGTTCAATTTCTGCTTCTTCTTCAGAATCTTCGCCACCTTTAAATTTCTGAATCATCCCGAAGACTAAGCCAGCACCTGGTTGTTGCAAGTATTGTTCTAGTTTTTTGACCTTTTTAGCTTTTTGTAATGGTTCCCCGGTGAGGACGGCGGTATCTGCAAGTTGTTTTTCTAAGTCTCGGCGGTCAGTAACAACGACAATTTTAAAGCGGCGTAATTCTGGAATAGTGCGAATTTTCCGAATTAAGTAAACCATTGTCAGGCTTTTACCTGAGCCTTGGGTATGCCAGATAATGCCACCACGTTGGTCATCTGTGCCATGTTGGGCGCGGGTTTGGTTGTCTTGGAGTCGGTGCAGTGCTTTGTATACTGCGCGATATTGTTGGTAACGGGGGACTATTTTGATGGTGCGATCGCCACTGGTTTTAAATAAGGTGAAATTATGCAGGATGTCGATAAGATTAGCTGGTTTCAACATTCCGGCTATGAGGGTTTGGCGAGAATTCAATTCAGAAACACCTAATTGTGCAGCAATTTCTGCTTGGGGACTGGGAATGGTATCTTTCCAATCAACATAATGTTCATAATTTGCGCCGATGGTTCCGGCTGTTGCCCGTCCTCTCGATGCTGCTATCATCAGCAGATTGTAGTGGAATAATTTTTCAGCGCCTTCTGGTTGACTGCTACCTCGTTGGTTGGAATATTTTAATAAGTCTTGAATTGCTTCTATTATGGGGTTATCTAGATTGGGACTTTTACATTCAATCACTACTAGAGGAATGCCGTTAACAAGTAGTACCATATCTGGGACTATAAACCCCCGATTACCTGTTGCCCAAGGCGGGTCTACTCGGTATTGATTGATGGCTAGAAAATTGTTGCTGTGAAGATTTTCAGGATTAAATTCAATAAAATGAACGGTGTGCTGTTTGCCGTCTTGTCCTAAAACAGTAGTACCTTTAAGTAGCAATTCTGTGGCGGCTTGGTTGGCTTCCATTAATCTGTTTGCGCCGAGGCGTTCTAACTGACTCACTGCGGTTTGCACTTGTATATCATCAAGCCAAGGATTGCCGTTGTCATCTAAGTTGATGCGTTTGATGGCGGCTTTGAGGCGTTGTGTCAGTAGAACTTGCTTAAAGTTTTCGCGTTCGGTAATTGCGGGATTGTCCCAATTGCCTTGTATATATTGCCATCCCATGCTGATGAGTTGTTCAATGATGGGTTTTTCTACATAGATATATTCTGGGGTAGATTGTGGCATGGTGATAGTTTTTACATTAAGGGACACACTTACAGCAGATTGCGAGTTGGTGAGGTACAAAAATACCCACCCTAACCCTCCCCGATATATTGGGGAGGGAACTAGATTTCTTTTTCCCCCCAATATATCGGGGGGATTAAGGGGGGTAATTCACCGTAGCCCCAAGCAGTACTTCATTTACTTGCAAAGTGCTGTATTATATTTTGCACCAAGCTCAACTACTTGATCGGCGATCGCATTTGCTAAGGCACTTCCAAATAAAAAAATGTTCCAAAACTGACGCAAAAACTCTCTCTATTCCTCCTCTCTCTGTGTTCTCTGTGTCTCTGTGGTTCGTTTATTTGGATAATTTATTTCTTGGAAGTCCCTAAGTGCGTATGCAAAAATATTTATGTCATTGCGAGCGTAATGAAATGTAGTATACCCCTTCGGGGATCTTGCTACGCGCAGCGTGTCCAAGAGTTGCAATCTTGCGAATGAAGGAATCGCAATGACATTGGCATACTCATTTGCTATTTCGGCGAACTCATTTGCTATTTCGGCGAACTCATTTGTTATTTCGGCGAACTCATTTGTTATTTCGGCGAACTCATTTGTTATTTCGGCATACTCATTTGTTATTTCGGCGAACTCATTTGTTTTTTACAAAAAATTAAAACGAAGCCGGGGATGTATATTGGTAAGGCTTCGGTGAGTGATTTATTTCATTTTCTTGTTGGATATGAATTTGCTAGGGGAGAGTTAGATATTGAACCTACAGAATGGGAGAATGATTTCCATGAAAATTTTCAGCCTTGGGTGCAGAAAAAATATCATGTGTCAACTTCTAACTCTTGGGCAAAGATTATTATGCTCCACTGTGGGAGTGAACAAGAGGGTTTAAATAGTTTCTATAGGTTGTTAGATGAATTTCAAAATCGAGATAAAAGTTTAGAACCTCAACAGAAGGTAATTGCTAGTTATGAGGTTACTAATAAAAGTTGATGTCTAGAGATTTTTCACCCGCACTTTGCCAGTTAATAAGTCTTGCATCAGTCCTTGTTTTTGGAGTTTGAGTTTGTTAAGGTAGGCTTCTTCTGTACGGATGCGAGTTTCGTGAAGTTTAAACACGCTCAGAATTCTTTGCTGTTCTAATATTGTTGGGCATGGAATTGGAAATGATTTTAGCTGAGTAGAGTTGATTGATGCTAAATTAGTTGATTGTTTTGAACTTAGAATAAAAAATCTTTTTCCGTAAGCAGAGCCAGATACTAAAGCTAAAAATTCTGAAATTAAATAATCTCCGTTTGGGCGAACTCTAAAAACATGATTTTGATGAAGGCATGGTACAATTTGCCCATTCCAAACAGTTCCACGTCCAAGCTTGTCGTAGTCTCCGCCTTCATTCATCAATACATCTCCTGGTTGTAATAAAAATCTGGTAATTTCTTCTTTATAAACACGGATTGTTTTTATATCGGTAAGTTCTAAGTATCCATCTTGTACATTTGCAACTCGAAGATAAGGTAATTCAATAGTTCCAACACCGCTAATATTTCTACCTAAAGTTACACCAGAGTTAACTTCTGCAACTGTTGAGAGTAATCTAATTTCCCAATCTTTCGGGATTTGTCCCAGTAGTGAATCTTTAAATTGTTCAGGATGCGCTTGTTGATCTCTCAATTTGCCATCGTTATCTAACCCGCGTGTGAGCAAGTCTTGCAGTAGTCCGGCTTTGGTTTGTTTAAGTTTTATAATAAGGGAAGATGTGCGTGCGATCGCATCATCCACCGTATCCAAAATTTCAGCAATACGTCGCTGTTCATAAAGTGGCGGAAGAGATATACAAATTGTTAATAATTGATCAATATTTATTCCCTTGACTGTTGAACCTATCGATAAAGACTCAAATTTAGGACGTAAAAATTTTAAGAGAAGAAGTAAATATTTTGAATAGATATTGTTATCAAGATAAAGGGCTTTTAGGTATTGATTAATTGCTATTGAGTTTCCAGTAATAGCTGCACGTCCAACTGCCATCCGCGTGCAAATTACTGGTATTCCTACTTCAATTAAATTTGCTGAACTATTAGCAAGTCCAGAGAAAGATATATGTTCTTCTGTATTCTGTATATACTTTGTGTCATCTGTAAAATCTTTTACTGAAGCCCAAGGAATGTTTCCCATCCAATAGGCAGAGATTCCACGCGAAGGTGTTCCACCACCAACAACGCGCACAATAACATCTCCTAAGAAACAGTTTACCCACCCCAAGGATACAGAATTAATTGGCATACCCTAACCCCTGCAAAAACTCACTCAACTTCTTCGCTGCTGCATCCTGTTCCGTCTCAATATCCTGCAACGTCACCCGATACTTATCCACCCAATTCTTGAGTATTCTCATCATCAAATTGTCCCGGTAAATCCAATGCAATCAACAAAGCCTTATTGAGTTGTGCAATTACCGCATCTGAGATAGTTCCCCGCAGACGCAACAAACGAGATTTCGATAATACCCGCACTTGATCCGCCATAGCGATAGAATCTCTATCTAAACCCCCCTCTGGTGCTTCAATTAACACCTGAGTTAGGAAAACTCGCTTTTTCGTGCGATATGTCGTACAGGGAACTGCTAAAACTACGGGGCTGTTAGCATTAATCACATCACGGCTAACAATAATTACCGGACGAATTCCCCCCTGTTCAGAACCTTCAGTTGGTTCTAAGCGTGCATCATATACTTCGCCCCGTTTCATTCTTGAGATTCCGCTAACTGAAAAGCTTCCCACTCAGCAGTTGCAAATTCGGCTTCCATTTGCAACACATCCTTTTGGTAATCCGCATCATTAACCATTTCTGCTAATTGTGCATCAATTTCTGCCCGCTTTATTGCTTCTAATTCCCGACGCAAAGCCTTAGCAATAAAATCATTACGACTTTTAGCTTTTCCTTGTTGGATAGCTTTATCAGTCGCTGCTAATAGTTCAGATGGTATTGCTACATCCTCAAGAATAACTAGGTTTTCCATACAAAATAATTTGCCCAATTTTCCAGCCTACCTCTATAGTGACACGACTTAAACATACCCCAAACCCTGCAAAAACTCACTCAACTTCTTCGCCGCCGCATCCCGTTCCGTCTCAATATCCTGCAACTTCACCCGATACTTATCCCACCAATTTTCTACCGCCGCAATCACCATCTGACGGTGCGCGGTAACATATCGCTCCAATTCAGCAATTAACCCATCCTTGAAAATCGCTAACACCAAATCCTGACAATCTTCATTACTCAACGCAGCCCGCGCCGCTTCCAAACGGTTCACCAATTCATTCTTTAACGTCTTTAATTTTGCCTTTGCTTCCTTCAACTCCTGAACAATTTTCTTATAGGGTTCTAGTTGCGCTTCTATTTCAGCAATCTCCACTTCATGGCGCTCAATAAAAACCTCAAGTTCAGCAATTTTATCCTTATTTAATAAAGGTGTCTTCTTCAAAATCTTGAGTTCCTTCTTCGGCTCTTTTATCGAATTTTTTATATACTTAAGGTCTGTCTCTAAATCCTTAACAGTATTAACCGCTTCTGAGTCTTCACCCTCTTCAACATCCGCCTCAGCTTCCTCTCCCTGCTCAAAAGCTAACTTTTGCTGTTCTAATTCTGCAATCTTCGCCTCAGCCTCAGCAATATCTTGTAAATAATCTGGCATCAACCGCCCAACCAATTTATGATTTAAAGGGTCAAATTTTGCCTGTTTTTTCTTCTCATCATCATCTTGCTCTAAAGCATCTTTAATTGTATCTACCCAACTATCAATTAAACCACCAAAATCTGACTCTGATAAAGTTCTCAGTTCATACCTCTGTTCGTTCCACCAACTAGCAACCACACCCGCCACTTTAAAGCGGTCAAGTAATCCCACAGGTGTTAAAGTATCTACAAAAGAACTCCAAAACTCAGTGCGGAGTTCCATCACCTTTTTAGTTTTAGGCAATTCACTCAAACTAGCTGAGTGTATTTGCCACCAAGCAGCAAACACACTATAAAGTCTACCTTCTTGCTGTTGAACGCCAGCATCAGCTTCGATAAAAGTTTTAATTTGAGAACGCTCAGTAATTGTAGAGATAAAATCAAGATAATCAGTCATCTATGCAAAAATCTGCTGTAAGTTTAAAACAAAACCAGAAAGAACATTTTCACCCGATAAACTTGTAGGAGCTTGTAAAACTTCTGGTGCTTGATTATAACGATAAATTATTACTTGTTTATCTCTAGGATTAATTAACCAACCGAGTTGTAAGCCATTTGCTAAATATTCTTGCATCTTAGCTTTAGTATCTTCCACATCATCAGTTTCAGAAACTAATTCCACCGCAAAATCAGGACACAAAGGGAGAAATTTCTTTCTTTGTTCTGGTGTAAGAGCATCCCATCTTTCTATCCTTACCCAAGAAGCATCAGGTGAGCGAGTTGCACCATTTGGTAGTTTAAACCCAGTAGAAGAATCAAAAGCTTTTCCCAAATTATTTTGATTGCTCCAAAACCATATTTGACCTAATAAATCAAAATTACGGTTTCCCGTTTCTCCCCCAGTAGGTGCCATGATAATTAATTCCCCTTCAGCAGTTAACTCTAGCCGTAATTCTTTATTCACAGCAACAATCTGTGCAAATTCATCATCAGTAAATTGCAGATTAGGAGGTAATTGTAAGGTTAAAGCAGTCATAATTAAACACCATCAAAACTAAATATTGACCTCTCTCCAAACCTCTCTCCTACAAGGAGAGAGGCTTTGAATTTCCTCCTTCCCTTATAGAGAAGGCGGTAGGGGGTTAGGTCTTTCTTCCCACAAAAATCCTATTTGCATCAAACCCATGCGCGGCTAATAAAGAAGATTTAGCCTCTACCTCTACTTTAGGAATTCCCCCCAACAAATGCGCCCGTACATCATGCGGTTCTGGGGGTGGTGCATTGTCAGCATAGCGGCGGATATTGCAGTTATAGTCATTGTCTTTTAATTCTTCCTTAGTTACTACTGCCGAATATCTGGGTAAAGACACAAAATTTTCAAACACCCAGGAAATCTTTTCGATATGTTCAGGACGCAAATAATTTTGAGCGCGACCTGCATAATATTCAGCATCAGCATTAATAAACAACACTTTTCCCTGGCGTTCTACAGGTTTCGCCCCTTGGGGACACATCACCAAAATACAAGCGGGGATACCTGTGCCATAAAATAAATTGGGTGGTAAACCAATCACCGCTTCTAATTGATCGTTTTTTATAAAACTCTCCCGAATTTTCTTTTCTTCACCGCCGCGAAACAGCACCCCATGCGGCATTACCGTCGCCATCATCCCATCAGTTTTGAGAACAGCTAACATGTGCTGGGCAAACATTAAATCTGCTTTTTTACCCGTCTCAGGACAATAACCATGCGTAAAGCGTCCTGAAAATTGCATTCCCTCACGGCTATAGTTTTGCGAAAAAGGCGGATTGCTAATTACTCGGTCAAAGCGGATCAGTTCACCGTCAGCAATATGCAAAGGATTAAATAAAGTATCATCATTATGTATATCTGCATCTCGAATGCCATGCAGCAGCATATTAATTTTGCAAATTGCCCATACGCCGCCGTTATTATCCTGACCGGATAATGCTAAATTTCTCGCATCACGACCGCATTCTTCTACATATTGCTTGGACTGAATTAACATTCCTCCAGAACCACAGCACGGATCGTAAACTGACATTCCAGGTTGGGGTTTTAATAGGCGCACCAGCAGCTGCACTACCTCACGCGGCGTATAAAATTCGCCCCCTTTTTTGCCAGTAGAATCTGCAAACTCTTTAATTAGGTATTCGTAAGCAGCACCCAGCAAATCAGGAAATACAAAGTCTTCGTTTTGCAAACGATATTTGCTGAAGTGTTTAATCAGTTCGCGCAACTTGACATCAGGAATCCGATTTTTACCGGCTTGACGATTAAAATCAATATGTCCTAGCACACCCGCCAATGCTTGGTTACTTTCTTCAAGTGCTGCCAAAGCTTTATTTAATCCATCGGCTACGTTTTTATGTAGCTCGTCACGAATATATGCCCACCGCGCCTTTTCTGGCACAAAGAAAGTTTCTTTGTAAGTGAGGGGGTTTTCTGCCCTGATTTTCGCGTCTGCTTCTGTGCGTCCCCTTTGCAAATTCTGCTGCAAAATCTGCTCGTACTGCTGCTCAAATACATCTGAGGCGCGTTTTAAAAAAAGCATTCCGAAGATGTATTCTTTGAACTCCGAAGCGTCCATCTTGCCGCGCAAAATATCAGCAGCAGAAAAAAGATGACGTTCTAGTTGCGGCAGTGTGAGTTTGCCCATAGTAGATGCTGAGATTCTGAGACTAATGCTTTGCCAGTATATCTCTAGTTGAGAGGGGATCTAATACCAATTCTTTATGAAGACGCATAAGACCCATCGCCTGGGGCTACGGTGTACACCAAATCACCAGTTTTATCCCAATACGCTTGGGATAAGCCATAAATACCTCATGTAGAGACGGCGATTTATCGCGTCTCTTGCTTTAACCGAACAGTAATTAAGAGAATGAGGAAACGAACCGCTAAGGACGCAAAGAGCGCAAAGCTAAGAGAGTTGTAAAGGGTTTTTGCATCTGTACCATAATTTTTTGAAGCATTGGGATGCTCATACCGTTTCTTTGTGAAGCTGCATATATTTACCCCCCGGCTACGCCGTCCCCCGATGTGTTGACTACGGTGTACACACAAGTCTGAAATAGCTGAAAAACCCAAGGTTTTACCCCACCCTAACCCTCCCCGTATGTATTGGGGAGGGAACAAGATTTTCCAGTTTCCCCCCTTTACAAGGGGGGATTAAGGGGGGTAATTCGATTTGTGTGTATACCGTAGCTTGTGAAGGGGGGACTTATTATGTGCATCTTCATAAAGAATTGGTATCACCTTCCAAATTGTTAGTGACAAATAATTTGGCAATTTATAAAAAACGAGCGCGGAGGGATTTGAACCCCCGACCCACAGAACCGGAATCTGTTGCTCTATCCACTGAGCTACGCGCCCTTAGTCCTACAGATTATAGCATGTCTGTGATAAAACTTGCAGCCTAGAGAAACTTGGTTTTTGGGTTCAAAGATAATTCGCTGGGTCTACGGGTGTACCATTCCGGCGGACTTCAAAGTGGAGATGGGGCCCAGTTGAGAAACCTGTGGAACCGACAGCACCGATCGCTTGTCCGCGTTCAACTGCTTGTCCTTCGGTAACATACAACTCACTGGTATGTCCGTAGAGTGTAGTCATACCATTGCCGTGGTCGATAATTAAGGCTCTGCCATAACCACCATACCACCCAGCAAAAATCACTCTTCCTGAATCGGCTGCCCGAATTGTACTACCATAGCTAGCGGCAAAATCCAAGCCGGCATGAAAGCGACGATAGCCGAGAATGGGGTGTATCCGCCAGCCGAAGGGACTGCTAGTAGGAGCATCGCTAGGATATGCCATTACACCAGTTCCCCTAATGATGACACTTGTTCGGCTGTTGGTTTTTGTTTGCGTCTCTTCGCTTGCTCTGGCTTGTGTTACCTTTTGTTGAATCAATATTTCCAGATTTTTAGAATCTCTTTCTAGCTGATTTTGCGCTGCTTCTAAGGCGAGGCGATCGCTATTGAGACGTTGAATCATTTCTGATTGGGACTCAGCCTGAGTTTGATAATCGGCTTTTTGGGCTAACAGTTGCTCGCGAATCAAGGCAATTTCGTTTTTTTGCTGTTCTACATCCGTTTTTTGTTTATTGAGCAGGTTTGCTTGGGCGTTGAGTTTCACCAAAATTTGTTCGTCTGCCTGATAGACTAACTTCAACTGATGACGGCGACTAATAAAATCGCTGATATTTTGACTTTGGAGCAAAACTGCCCATCCTACAGATGCTGGCGATCGCTGGAGATAACGCAATCGTGCTACTGTTGCTATTTGCCGCTCCTCGTAGGAACGTTGTGCTACAGCTAAATCAGTTTCCAACTGCTGGAGGCGTTGGGTAGCGAGTTGTAATCGAGATTCGCTCTCTTGAATATAGCTATCTGTGGTTTGCACATTTTGCTTTAAACCAGTGAGGTGTTTTTGAGCCTCTTGTTGAAGATTTGTTAAGCGATCGCGCTCGTTAATCACACTCTGATGCTGCTGGTTCATTTGTTGCTGCTGTTGTCGCAGAGTATCAATAGAACCGGTAGACGTTGCGTAGGCTGGAATTAATGCCGAACATATCCACAAAATCCAGCAAAATATAATAAATAAACAGCCAAAAATCCGCTTTTTCCCAAGAAATCGCGCTCTCATAGCGTCAGCCTAACTAAAACGATGCTTTCAAACACTATGAGGATTATTCCCAAAATCTGATTCACTCACTCCATGTATCAAATTGATCTGCCAAGTTGTAACACAAAGATTCCAGCGATGTCAGCATTGAGCAGATAAGGATGAATAGACTGAGGCAGGGGAGGCAGGGGAAGCAGGGGAAGCAGGGAAGGCAGGGGAGGCAGGGGAAGCAGGGGAGCAGGGGAGGCAGGGGAGGCAGGGGAGGCAGGGGAAGAGAAAGAAACAAGTGTAGAAGCAGTCTGTAACGGTCGTAAAAAATACTAAAAATGCCTCTTTACTCCCCCTACTCCCCTGCTCCCCCTGCCTAAGAGAGCCTATTTCACGATGATCTCACTTTTTCGCGTTGCTCCCGGTTTTTCCGGGGTTGGCTGTGGTGGGAATATCGCTTTATTGGTTTACCTTGATTATGCATACTCCTAAAACTCCACAAAAAAAAGAGGCTTTATTTAGCTGGTGATTTTTGCGAGGTAGAGAATTGTCATATACAATATCTTGAGAAAAGTTACTTGTAAGAATAAAGATTCTTATTTTTTCGCCACAGTAGAGCGCTAAACCCATTTAAAAGGAAATTGCATGTGGATCGTAAAAATTGCTTTACGTCTTCCGTATACATTCGCGATCGCTGCCTTGATGATTGTGATCTTGGGTGTAATAACAATATTTGGCACGGCGGTTGACATTTTTCCCGCAATCAATATTCCGGTTGTCAGTATAGTTTGGACTTATACTGGCACAACATCTGAGGAAATGGCAGAGCGAATCGTGACCATTAGCGAACGCGCCATGACAACAACCGTTAGTGACATCGAACACATTGAATCTCAATCCTTAAGCGGTGTTAGCGTTGTCAAAGTTTTTTTCCAACCGAGCGTCAATATAGCCTCAGCAGTCGCTCAAATTACCTCTGTCAGTCAAACAATTCTCCGCCCTTTACCACCTGGTATTACACCGCCATTCATCATTCAATACAACGCTTCCAGCGTGCCGATTATCCAGATGAGTGTCAGTAGCAAAAGCTTGCCAGAACAAGCCCTTTTCGACTATGCTACCAACTTCGTCCGCACCCAGTTAGCAACAGTGCAAGGAGCGAGTGTACCTCTGCCTTATGGTGGTAAACCTCGGCAAATTATGGTTGATATCGATCCCCAAGCAATGTTGGCTAAAGGTATTTCTGCTCAAGATGTGACTAACGCTGTTAGTGCCCAAAACTTAGTTTTACCGGCGGGTGGGATGAAGATAGGCACTCGTGAGTTCGCCGTGCAAATCAATAATAGTCCAGACGTGGTGGAAGCGCTCAACGACTTGCCAATTAAGCAAGTTAATGGCAATGTGACTTACATTCGTGATGTCGCGCAAGTAAGAGATGGCTTTGGTGTGCAGACGAACATTGTCCGTCAGAATGGGAGACGATCGAGTTTACTTAGTATCCTTAAGAGTGGCAGTGCCTCGACAATTGAGATCATCGATCGGGTGAAAAAAGCTTTGCCTCGCATCCAATCCACCTTACCCCCAGAACTGAATTTAGCGTTTTTGTTCGATCAATCTCTATTTGTGAAAGCTTCCATTCAAGGCGTTCTCAAAGAAGGATTGATTGCAGCAGTTCTCACCGCGCTGATGATTTTGATTTTCCTGGGAAGTTGGCGCAGCACTCTAATTGTCGCCGTATCGATTCCCCTCTCGATGCTGGTTTCAATTATCGTAATGAGTCGTTTGGGACAAACTTTCAACATTATGACTTTGGGTGGTTTGTCCTTAGCTGTTGGTATTCTTGTCGATGATGCCACAGTAGAAATTGAAAATATCCACCGAAATCTCGGACAAGGTAAAGCAATCAAGCGAGCAATCTTAGATGGGGCGCAGCAAATCGCCACACCAGCATTCGTTGCCACGTTATGTATTTGTATAGTCTTTGTGCCGGTGGTGTTTCTCAGTGGAGTGGCAAAATACCTATTTGTGCCGCTAGCAATGGCGGTAGTATTTGGTATGCTTGCTTCTTATGTGCTATCTCGGACTGTAGTCCCGACGATGGCCAGCTATCTGCTACCTTATGAAGCTCACTTGCACAGAGAAAGCGAGGATCATAATGGTCATAGCGATCGCCAAACTACAGCCACTACCACAAATAAGAAAGATTGGATATGGCAGCAACACGAGAAGTTTAACCGAGTATTTGAGAAATTTCGCAGTTGGTACTACGATGTCCTGACCTCAGCATTAAATTACCGCCGCATAGTTTTTGTGCTATTTGGCGCTTTTATAGTCAGTGCCGGAGTTTTACTACCCTTTGTCGGTCAAGACTTTTTCCCTCAAGTCGATGGTGGTCAGTTCAGCCTCCACGTTCGTGCCTTACCTGGCACTCGTTTAGAAGAGACAGAAAGAATTGTCAGCCAAGTCGAAAATGTTATCCGCCAGACAGTACCAAAAGAAAATCTCTCGATAATTCTGGATAACATCGGCTTACCCAACAGTGGTATTAACCTTACTTATGGCTACAACGGAGCCACAATTGGCCCGGCTGATGCTGATATTCTTGTGTCACTAAAAGAATCTGGTTCAACTTTCTCTTACGTCGAGCAACTCCGCCAGAAATTAAAAGCGACATTTCCCAGCTACACCTTCTTTTTTGAGCCGGCTGATATTGTTACTCAAATTCTGAATTTTGGTTTACCTGCTGCTGTTGACGTGCAAATATCTGGCCCTCTAAAAAACTCAAAGGCCAACTTTGAAATTGCCCAACAAATTGCAGCCCGGATGACGCGCGTTCCTGGGGCTGTAGATGTACATATGCAGCAAGTTGTCGATGCTCCAGAGTTACACCTGGATGTAGACCGCACCGAGGCTCAACAACTGGGAATGACGCAGCGTGACGTTGCCAATAGCGTCCTCACTTCCTTAAGTTCAAGCGGTCAAGCCGCAATCAACCAATGGCTCGATCCCAAAAAAGGCGTGAGTTACACCCTTGCTGTCCAAGTTCCCCAGTACAAAATTGACTCTATTGACAGCCTCAAGAATATGCCCGTTGGCAACGGTCAAACCGCACCCCAACTTTTGGGTAATTTGGCTACTGTCAGACGCGACAGAGTAATGCAAGTTGTTAATCACTACAATATTCAGCCGGTTTTCGATATCTACGCTAACTCCTCCGGTCGTGACTTGGGGGGAGTTGCTCGCGATGTGAATCGAATTATCGCTGATTATCAGAAAAAATTGCCTCACGGTAGTCAGATTAATATTCGTGGGCAAGTGGAAACAATGAACTCTTCCTTTCTGGGACTTGGTTTTGGACTTGTGTTTGCAATCGTGCTGGTTTACTGCTTAATGGTGGTAAATTTCCAATCTTGGCTCGATCCCCTAATTATCATGATGGCACTGCCGAGTGCCTTGGCTGGTATTGTCTGGATGCTGTTTGTCACCGGCACGACCTTTAGCGTCCCTTCCTTAATGGGTGCAATTATGAGTATAGGTGTGGCGACATCAAACAGTATTCTGATGATCACTTTTGCTAATGAACAGCGTCTGGAAGGACAAAATGCCTATCAAGCAGCGCAAGCGGCGGGATATACGCGGTTGCGTCCGGTGTTAATGACTGCCTTAGCCATGCTTATTGGTATGGTGCCAATGTCTCTCGGTCTTGGTGAAGGTGGCGAGCAGAATGCACCTTTGGGTCGCGCTGTAATTGGCGGTTTGTCAGCTGCAACAGTTGCTACTCTGATTTTTGTACCTGTGGTGTATAGCATATTCCGCCGTCAACAACCTCGTCCTATTGAGGATGATGACGATTTAAATTTCTCCGATCCACACACCGCATACTCCTTGTCATCATCCCAAGGCAATCATAAGCAACTCACAAAATAGTCATTACCATCATTGGTAATGACTCTAGCTGCTGAATGTATGCAAATTAGATAATATGGGACAGCTAAACTATGGATTCTCAACATCCTCCATCTCCTGATTCTGAACAAGAAACGACTTCTAGAAAACAAAGACGCGGCATCGGTGGAATTGGTTGGGCTGTACTTGGTGTTGTTTTTTTTGGTACTCTCTTAACCATAGGTATTTTGCCCCGGTTAACCCAAAGGTCAGAATTACAAGCAGCAGTCAAGGAAGCTAGCACTATCCCCTCAGTTAACGTTATGACTCCCCGTCGTGCTACTGGTATTAGCAATTTGGAACTACCTGGGAGTGTTGTAGCCCTTAATCAAACCACCGTCTATGCTCGTAGTACTGGGTATTTGCGGCGATGGTATGCAGATATTGGCGATCGCGTCCGCGCTGGTCAGTTGTTAGCAGAAATCGATTCACCAGACACAGATCAGCAAGTTTTGCAAGCGAAGGCAGAGTTAATCCAAGCACAAGCCAACGTGGTGCAAAGCCGTGCTAGTTTAGCTAAAGGTGTTTCTGATTTGAAGCAAGCCCGCGCTAATTTATTAATCGCCCGTCAAAGCTGGGAGCGCTGGCAAGTTCTTGTCAAGCAAGGTGCAGTAGCTCAACAAGATGCAGATACTAAGTACGCCACATATCAGGCGAACCTTGCCAATGTTGAAGCAGCACAAAATACTGTCAGTTCTGACTCTGCCAATGTGAAGGTAGCCCAAGCTAACGCCTACGCCATTCAAGCAAACTACCAGCGTAATACCATATTGCAGTCTTATAAAAAAGTCACTGCTCCCTTCGCGGGAATAGTCACAGCACGTAACGTAAATACAGGTGTTCTGATTACAGCAGGTAGTGGCAGTACAAATACTGGAAATACCAGCCTTTATACCATTGCTGCTTACGATGCCCTAAATGTGAACGTCAATGTCCCCCAAAGTTCATCAGCTTTACTTAACACTGGACAAACAGCACAAATTACAGTCAGAGAGTTACCACAACGAGTATTTACGGGTAAAGTAGTACGTACTAGCAACGCCATAGATCCAAATACTCGTACTTTGCTAACACAACTAAAAATCGATAATTTGGACGGGGCGCTGCGACCTGGGATGTATGCCAGTGTCAAGTTTGCCATTAACCGCACTAATCCTCCCTTTGTTGTGCCTGATAGTGTTTTAGTCATTGATGCCAAAGGTACACAGGTAGCAACTATAACTAAAAACCAAACAGTACATTATCAAAAAGTTGCCGTTGGGCGAGATTATGGTACTGAAGTAGAAATTACATCCGGTCTGACAGGAAAGGAATCGCTGATTGCCAATCCTACAGTTGATGAGACGGAGGGTTTGCACGTGCAGCCAATTGCACAAACAAAGTAGATCCAAATAATTTTTAATTACAGCTATTTTCAGGTAAATAGACCACGTGGTAAGGGCATAACAATGCTTATAGGTGTCAACTTAAGGTGGTAGTTGAATTACCCCCCTTAATCCCCCCGATGTATTGGGTGGAAACAGAAAATCCGGTTTCCTCCCCTTTATAAGGCTACGGTGTACACACAAGTATGACCAGTATAGGTTTCAACTCTTCTAGTAGTTTCGTAGGGTGTGTTATGGACACGCCGAAATAACAGGGGATTTAAAACTTTTTGCTACCGACCAGAGGACTTTTAAAACATCCTCTAAAGGCCCCGCTACCCTTAACGAGAATAAATCTAATGCAGAATAGGCAAGAAAAAATTTCGCAAGTGGTAGTGACTGCTGGACAGATGCGCGATATTGAAGATCGCATCTTTGCTGCGGGAATGCCTGTAGTAGCTTTGATGGAAAAGGTGGCGGGATTAATTGCTCGTCGCATTCAAGAGATCCCCCCAACCCACGCCAGTCGCTCCACTTGGGGAGATCCCATCGCCCTTAGCGTCTCCCCTTGGGAGAAGACCGCGCTGGCTTCCCTTAATAAGGGGGGCTATGTTCCTTCAAACATCTCTTTAAAAAGGGGATATCGTGTCGGAATTCTTGTTGGCCCCGGTCATAATGGCGCGGATGCTTTAGTAGTAGCCCGTGAATTATACTTTCGCGGGGATGAGGTTTGGATTTATTCTCCTTTCTCTAAGCTTAAGGAATTAACTTCGCAACATTTGCAATATGCTCAAAGTTTGGGCATTCCAATTTATCAAACAATTGAGCAACTACCAGATTCTGATTTGTTGATTGATGGTTTGTTTGGGTTTGGTTTAGAAAAAAACCTCACCGATCCCATCGCCTCTGCAATTAATCAGCTAAATGAATTATCTGTGCCAATTTATAGTATCGATTTACCTTCAGGTTTACATACCAACACAGGTGAAGTATTAGGAACTGCCATTCGCGCTACTCATACTTTTTGTTTAGGTTTATGGAAACTAGCTTTCTTCCAAGATCGGGCGCTGGAGTATCTCGGCAAAGCTGAGTTAATCGATTTTGATATTCCTTTAGCTGATGTAGAAGCTGTGTTAAAAGACGCACCCAGGATTAAACGCATTACGCCAGCAATGGCACTCGCTACTCTACCCCTACCTCGTCCACCAGTTACCCACAAATATCAGGAAGGACATTTACTGTTAATTTGTGGTTCGCAGCGCTATGCCGGTGGAGCAATTTTAACTGGTTTGGGTGCTAGGGCTAGTGGTGTGGGAATGCTTTCCATTGCCGTACCCGAATCGTTGAAATCTCTTTTGGTGTCACACTTGCCAGAAGCGCTAATTGTCGGTTGTCCAGAGACGGAAAGTGGAGCCATTGCTCACTTACAATTACCAGAAAACACCGATCTGAGTTCCTTTAATGCGATCGCTTGTGGCCCTGGTTTAACACGAGATGCTACTCCCATTGTCCAAGAGGTAATTAAGAGCGATCGCCCTTTAATTCTCGATGCCGATGGTTTAAATATCCTCGCACAAATGGGAGCGATCGCCACTTTAAAAAAACGTCTTGCCGTAACCGTACTCACACCCCACACTGGCGAATTCCAGCGACTGTTTCCTGATGTCCCTGATGCCAAAAATGACAGGGTGAAAGCAGTACAGCAAGCAGCAGCACAAAGTGGGGCAGTGGTGTTGTTGAAAGGGGCAAGAACTGCGATCGCAAACCCTCAAGGTGCCGTTTGGATCGTCCCTGAAAGCACACCCGCCCTGGCGCGTGGCGGTAGCGGTGACGTGTTAACTGGGCTACTGGGTGGATTGTTGGCACAAGCAGCAACTAAACAGATTCCTGTAGAAGATATTGTGGCAACTGCTGCTTGGTGGCATTCCCAAGCGGGTATAATAGCCGCCCAAGAGCGTACCCAATTGGGTGTAGATGCGTTTACATTGACACAATATTTGGTGAAAGCTCTAAGCTAGTCAATTCCCTCGTGATTAATTTTTGGTAACAGCAGTACAGGTTAATGGTTGCTGTACATAGGTCAACAGAGGCAGGGGAGGCAGGGGAGGCAAAAACTCAACGCCAGCCTGTATTTCTCCCCCTGCTCAAGAACACCTTGCCTCAACCAAGAAATTCCAAAACCTACGCAGTATTGCACCCCGTCCCGTTGCCACAAATTTACTACCTACTACTTGTTACACTTTCATCTCTTTCTTGTTCTTTCTACATAGTAATAATCCAAATCCAGCGAATACAAATAATCCTGGTAATGTATTAGGTTCATGGAGTAGTGTTGGTTCTGGTACTTGTGTTACATCAATGTCAAAAGATGGGGTTGGGTTAGTAAAAGGAAACCCATTTGAAACAGTTATATTTTTCCCAACACTTGCAACACCAGTAGGTGTGCTGTTAACAATCTCAACTATAGGATCTGTTTCTGCAAAGTAAGTTTTTTGACTCAGTGCTACATCAGTAAAGCGATAATTATTACCTGTAGGTAGTGTGAAGGCAACTGCTTCTTGTACGTCATCAGATATACCTTCACTACCTAATAATGGTAAACTAGAACCTGGATTATCATCAATTACTGATACAGCTGAGGCAGGTGTGTTAGATGCTGAGAATGTAATACCAGCTAAGGCTATAGCAGCTAAACCTTTAAAGAATAAGTTTTTTAGTATTGGAGTACTAGAGTGTTCTATACTGTACACTTGATTGATAGCTCAGTAATTATACATAAGTACACTACCATAGGTATATTCTTTAAACAAAGCAAAATACTATTCTTTACCGAGGATTTACATACCCTTTACTTTAAGCATTCATCCGTCTTTAGAAAGATTTTTAGCTGAACTTCTGTAACGTGTTAATGACATTATTCAGTATTACTAACCACAAACTTTAGCCATTGACCAAATACCAACGCTGTAGAGCCAACCGTTGAATTTCCCGCCAGGGAATATTATGTTTTCGGGCTAACTCTGCACAATCTTCATATTCTGGCTGCACATTAGTAATAACTTTTTCTGGTGATTCTCCTTTCCATGCTATCTTGACGCGCACTTTGCCATATTCAATTTCCACTTGTTGAATTTCTCGTTGTAAAATGGCGCGTTGCTGAGTTGTTCGCCGAATGCCCAAAGTTGTAGTTTCGCGGAATATAACCGCTTCACAACTGAGTAAATTTTCTGGATGACAAATCACAGTCAGTAAAATCCCTGGACGGGACTTTTTCATTGCGATCGCTTGGGTAAAAACATCCACCGCACCAGCAGCAAACAATGCCTCAAACACATAGCCGATCGCTTGAGGATTTAAATCATCAATTTGGGTTTCTAGTACGGAGATGGTTTCTAAATTTGAGCTACTATCTTCAGAATCACTGAAATTTGACTGGAAACTTGTACTTTCACCCAGCCAGAGGCGTAGAATATTGGGAATGGGTAAATTTATGGTTCCTGCTCCCAGTCCTACCTGCTTGATAGCGATCGCGGGTGGCGATCCAAAATCTTTTACCAAAGTAGTAGCGATCGCGGCTCCTGTTGGTGTCACCAGTTCTCTATCAATACCATTACTATAAACTGGACAACTCCGCATTTCCCACAGCTTTAATACAGCTGGTACTGGTACTGCCATTTGACCATGTGCAGCCCGAACAGTACCGCCACCAGTCGGAAATGCCGAGCAGTAAAGTAAAGGCCATCCTTCGTCATTACTGTCAATCCCCAGCCAATCCAAACCCAGACAAGTACCCACAATATCTACAATCGCATCTATAGCGCCCACTTCATGAAAATGAACTTTTTCAGGGGAAATTCCATGCACCGCCCCTTCTGCCACTGCTAGCTGTCGGAATACCGCCAAACTCCAAGCTTCTGCCGATGATGGCAACCCAGCTTTGAGAATCATCTGCTCTATTTCTGGTAAGTGGCGTGTGTGATGGTGACTATGTTCGCGATCGTGGTCGTGATGGTGATGATGATCGTGTACTAAATCCACATGGACTTTAGTCGCCTGTTGACCATTCCGTTGGACAAATTCTGCCCTTAACTGATATTCCTGTTCAATACCCAACCCATTGAGTTTTTCAATTAAATACTCCACAGGAACACCCAAACTTACCAAAGCACCCAGGCACATATCACCAGAAATTCCTGTCGGACATTGAAGATAAGCAATTTTATTCATAATAAATTTTAGTTATTGGTCATTAGTCATTAGTCATTGGGCATGGGGCATTGGTTATTAATTCTTCTCCCCCTGCTCCCTCATCTCCCCCCTCCCCACTCCCCAATCCCTCTATGGCAAAAATTTTCCCAGTTCATCCGGATAATCCTCAAATTCGTCGAATAGAGGAAATAAAGTCGGCGCTTTTTAGTGGCGCAGTCATGCTTTATCCTACTGATACAGTTTATGCGATCGGTTGTGATTTGAATGCTAAGTCGGCGGTAGAACGAGTGCGGCAAATAAAACAGCTAGCAAATGATAAACCACTGACATTTTTATGTCCCTCACTTTCAAATGTGGCAACTTATGCCTTCGTAAATGACACAGCCTATCGGATTATGAAACGCTTGATTCCAGGGCCATACACGTTTTTGCTCCCAGCAACTAAATTAGTACCGCGATTGGTACAAAGCCCTAAGCGGAAAAGTACCGGAATTAGAGTCCCAAACCATACTGTGTGTTTGGAGTTGCTGGCAGCCTTGGGCAATCCGATTATTTCAACTTCGGCACATCTGCCAGCAGATGAAGCAGATAATGGCATGATTCGGATAGATCCAGAAACTGTTCAGTCGCGGGTAGAGCTATTTGACCGTTTAGACAAGTTGGTAGACATAATTGTAGACACTGGCGAAGAACCTACTTATGAAGTATCTACGATTTTGGATATGACGGGAGACGAAGCAGAAATTATACGGAGGGGTTTAGGTTGGGAAGCAGCAGCAGCATGGGTATAAAAATGAGACTTCACAGGCACACCTCTCCGTTTCGGAAATTGCGATCGAAGTGACTCCAGTTTTTAAATTGTCATATTTCAAAGCGATGTCTACGACAGACACAGATGCGATAACAGGATGGTGGTAAAAGTCGGTAGAGCAAGGGATTTGACAACTTTGAGAAAATGGTGGGTACTTATTTCCCCGCGTCGATTTGGTGGCTTGTGAAAAAACCGACACATTGCCATAACTACAACTCTCTCGTATTTCCTACAGTTTTATATATGAGCTTTAGATGTAAGCATTATATGGGGCAAGTCTTAATTGATGAATGCCCGAAGATTCACAAGCCAAGGCTAGCCTTGATTGCTGTGTCTGCGTTGTAATTACGGTGCAATACTACTCCCTGGAAAAGTCATGAAAACTAACGTCGTTAATCTACCAAACTCTACACCCATTTTTGATAACCACCTTTCGACCGAAGAATTTTCAGACAGCAGCAGCGAAACCTTAATTGAATTGCTGTGTCAGGAAATGCAAGCACAAGTGAAAGCAGCGCCCAGATGCGTAGAAGCTTTAGCCAACCGCATAGCCATAGAAGTAGAACGCATTTGTGACAAAAGCTCGCGTATCCAAACATCTGGAGAAATCAAATCCTGGCAGATTACGCTAGGAAGGCATCGGATGCAAAAGTGCTTACGCTACTACCAACTAGGTTCCAAACAAGGGCGGGTGGAATTACATAGTAATTTGGGTGCTATGGTTTACCGCCATGTAACTATATCTGGCTCGGAGTTGGGCTTTGATGCTCGTTACAGCCTAATTGAAGATTTTTTACAAGCATTTTATATCGAAGCTATCAAAGCTTTCCGCAGAGAAAACGAACTACCTAACGATCATACGCCGCGTACTCAGCTGCAATTAGCTGAATATATGGCCTTTACAGAACAGTACGCCAAACGTCGCATCAATTTACCTGGTGGTGCAAATCAACAATTAATTATCTTACGCGCCCAAGGTTTTGCTCGTCGTCAACCCCAAGAGACTACCGTGGATATTGAAATGGCGGTAGAGTCAGCTAAGGGTGAAGAAGCAGAATCTTACCAGCGTAACTCAGCGGTGCAACAACTGCGATCGCAGATGATTGCCCAAACTAATTTTGATCCATCTGAAGAGTCAGAACGCGATCGCGTCATCACTGAGTTGATGAAATATCTGGAGTCTCAAGGACAATCTGATTGTATGAACTACCTTAGCTTGAAACTTCAAGACCTCTCAGCCCCAGAAATTGACCAAATTCTCGGTTTAACCAGCCGTCAGCGCGATTATCTCCAACAACGCTTTAAATACCACGTAGAAAAGTTTGCCAAGCAACACCATTGGCAACTAGTACATCAATGGTTAGGTGCAGGTTTAGAGCAAAAATTGGGTTTATCTTCCCAGCAGTGGGAAATCTTTGTAAATCAACTCACAGAACAGCAACAGCAAATTTTACAATTAAAAACTGCAAGGCAAAACGATCAAGCGATCGCTAAAACCATCAAATGCACCCCCAAACAGTTACAAAAGCGCTGGACTCAACTCTTAGAACTAGCATGGTCTATCCGCAATGGTCATACTGAGGCACAGACCGGTTGAAGCTAAGGTGAAATAACTAAAAGACATTATCGAAGCTTATAACTGGGATATGAAGCACGCATTTAGCTCATACACTAAATACAAAAATTCTTTGCGTGCCTCTGCGCCCCTTTGCGTTTAAATTTCACCCCTCAATTCCCCACGATCTTCCACAAATAACTCCTATCTGAATTACTAACTCGTTCCTTATCCAAATCATTAATACATTTGTATTTAAATAGTACAAAACTACCAATACTTTCAGATTTTCTACCCATTAATCCAACCTTATTTAGTCAAAATAAAAAATTCATATTAAGCAACTGGCCCTTTTTTACTGTTTCTGTGAAATCCTGTAATTAGTAGGACTTTTGGCAGAAGGATTTAGGATGGCTCTGACTCAAGGCGGACGGGCAAATAAATCTGGGAATATTTTAGAAGGAAATGTTGAAGCAATCTTAAATGGACATAATTATTTCCAAGTCGGGAACTATGTCTCAAAAGAATTTATACTAAATGCTGCTTTATTACCAAAACGTTATGGAAAAGAAGTTTATATTGGAACTGGAATTTATCATACCGATCTGAAAGTTGATTTTTATGTTGTTGGCTCACCTGCAATGCCATCTGGTTTAATTTTCGAGTGCAAATGGCAAGAAAGCCCTGGTTCTGTCGATGAAAAGTTTCCTTACTTGAACATGAACATCCAGAACTATTACCCTGCACCAACTATCGTCATTTTAGGCGGTGAAGGAATGCGAGAAGGCGCAAGCAAATGGCTAAAAGCAAGAGTTAATGATAACCATAATTTATTAGCAGTTTATAGCTTAGATAGATTTATTGCTTGGGCAAATAAAAATCTTTAAAAGATGTAATTAGGAGTTCGTCAACCACGCCTCTATTTTTTATATTGGAGTTAATTGATCGGGCTGCTTTGATTTTGTAGGTTTCAAAATTGATATCTCTATAAATATTTCTAACAAATTCACTATCAGAATTACACACAATAACTTTAACATCACGACTTGCCAACTCTGCACAAATATCTCTTAAAATTTCTTGGTCTTTTTTACTAAAACAATTTTGACTATAAGCGGTGAAATAGCTAGTGTCACTAATAGGATGGTAGGGCGGATCAAAAAATACAAAGTCATCGCTACTATTAGCATGATTTAGGATTTCTGTAAAATCTGCTTGTTTAATTTCTGCACGTTTAAGTGCTTCTGAGGCTGTTCTTAGTAAAACCTCAGAACAAATATTAGGATTTTCATATCTGCCTAGAGGCACATTGAACTTTCCCTGTGAGTTGACTCGATAAAGACCATTAAAACAAGTCTTATTAAGATAAATTAAACGAGCCGCTTTTTCTATATCAGTTCCACTGTAGTTGTTTCGGATACTATAATAATAATCTTTATTATGTTGGATTTTATGCTCTTTTAATAGGGCAATTAATTCATCAACACGATCTCTAACACAACAATAAGTATTAATTAATTCGGCATTTATATCAGTTAAAATTGCAGTGGTTGGTTGCAGATAGAAAAAAACAGCACCGCCGCCTAAGAATGGCTCATAGTAATTTTTATAACTCTTGGGAAAATAAGGAATATATTGCTGTATTAACCTACTTTTACCCCCTGCCCACTTCAAAAAGGGACGCGGGCTAGTTTCTTTGGAGATTTGAATTACCATTTACTTGCGATTTAACTAAAAATAATCGTGACTAAATAAAGCCAATATAACCGACGAACCATATTTTATATTAGCTGGCTAATTTTCCGGCTGCATAGATTACAATTGAGTGGATAAAGCATATCAAAACAAACGTAAGTATATAACAAGGCAGTTTAGATTCAAATGTTTGACGGATTTTGGGATAACGTCTTTCGCTACCCCCGGTACTTAATTACGATCGTCTTAGGGCTGTTTTTGAACACCTTTGAGCCGTTAGTGCCACTGTTGAAGCGCCCAGTTACCTTGATTGCCCTCTTGGGTTTATTTGTAAGCAGCCTAGTCTTCCTTACCTTCACCCTACGGGCAATGCTGGGTTTGAGTGCAATCTAGACTAGCGCTATATCGGGGCTATGCCCCACAGATGGTTACTCTTGGCGTTGCTTCCGCTAAGTACTGTCTACATCTATGTTTTTGTCGTACAACCTCTGTCAGGAGGCGAAATTTTTATGGCTACAAATCGCCGGGTTTCCCGCGTTGCTGAATTGATCAAACGGGAAGTTAGCCAAATGCTGCTCAACGGCATTAAGGATGACCGTGTGGGTACAGGAATGGTAAGTGTTACTGATGTTGATGTTTCTGGCGATCTCCAACACGCCAAAATCTACGTCAGTATCTATGGTACAGATGAAGCTAAGGTAGAAACAATGGCCGGCTTAAAGTCAGCCACAGGTTACGTCCGTAGTGAACTTGGGGCGCGGGTACGCCTACGTCGTACACCAGAGGTAATCTTTCTCGAAGATCGCTCCATAGAACGCGGTAACAAGGTACTGGCACTACTAAGCCAGCTTAACCATGAGCGCCCGCCAGAAAATCTGTTAGCAGTAGAAGACAGCACAGATCGAGATGATGAATCATTTAGTGAATAAGTAACTTAAATAACAATGTAACTTCAGAACAATTAATCTCAGCAAATCCGCCAAACCGTTTACAGACGTGACTAGATCGCGTCTGTTTTAATGTAACCATAACCAACTTCAGCGATCGCTAGTCGCCTACCTCCTACTTCCTTCAAATTACGAATCAGCATTACTCCACCCTTCTACAGATGCTTATCAAAAGAAAGCTGTGTGATATTAGTGCTGGAAATAACTAAGTAGTTGTGGCTTTACTTAAGAAATTGTTAACAGATGCCGGGGTAAAAGCCTTCGTAGTGTACTTTAGCCGTTATGTTTTG
Source organism: Nostoc sp. KVJ3 (assembly GCF_026127265.1). GTDB lineage: Bacteria > Cyanobacteriota > Cyanobacteriia > Cyanobacteriales > Nostocaceae > Nostoc. Next base: position 1,711,368 of record NZ_WWFG01000002.1, on the reverse strand, counting down.
CAACAGTTTATACCCTACTGTCTGACAAATATTCTTGTGTTGTTTACCCTTAGATAAATAGCAGCAGTTCTATATCCGACTTTAAGGTGATTATTTGATATGTAAAGGATGCCTAGGTTGGGCTACGCCTACGTAATATGAATTCTTCCCATCCACTAGATATTGCCTAAATACACTAATGGCAATACTTTCAGACTTATTGCATAAAAATCATACAGCCGCCATAGCAGGTTAAGTTAACTACTCGGAATTTTTTTTGTGAAGCGGATTTTCGACAAATGTCAGGATTCGTTGACTTTCTTAACATTTCTTGAGATAATTTCAGGAGATGTAGCGTCAAAATAAAAATAGTTCCGTATAGCAAACTACAAAATCCTAGCCACAAGTCTAATTTCTGTAATGTTTGTTCCTAATTATTAACGGGAACACTATCGTAAGTGTTAATTTGTGAGTAAAAAACATGAGTGTGAATACGGTGCCTTCTATCAATTACTACTCTCTCGATCTGATTCAAGACGAAGCACGCCGACTCGTGCAAAAGGGAATGGTTAGCCGACAACAGCCAATATATAGCCTCTGCCAATATATTCCAGCCAGAGAGTGGGTTTGCGTTGAATGTGAATTAGAGAAATGTGACTTTTTGTTACGCGATCGCATTGGCGACCTAATTGGTCGCGAACAGTGGGACAACGACTAAATCAATGTTTGATTTCGGGTTTGGGATTGGGAGTTTATTTTCGATGTGTGGATCTCACAGTCAACGATCCTACGCCCAATCTGGGGGATAATCTCTGGTTTTCGATCGGCATTGCCCCATATAGAATCTTGCGTCTTTCATTAACACAAAAGTATTGGAGTCTGAATTTAGACAAATTCTCAAGTTAAAGAAGGCATCAGAAGCATTTTTTTGATGCGAAAGCTTGAGTCTGGTGTGTAGATTCGGTGAAGCTCCTACATTGATCTGTCTGATATAAGTGTAGGAACTTCACTTTTGACTCGCAATTCATAGCATTACCTGCTTTTCGAAGCCAAAACTCGTTTTGAGAAGTTTTCTAAGTCGGGCTAACCGACACCAGTTGCGACAATAAAGAGAATTTTCGCAAAATCCCAAATTTGTATAAGATTATTTGTTAAAAAATCTCGAAAATCATAGAAAAATTATTGAACTATTATCCAACTTGCTCTAAATATTGATTAATATCTTCAATAATACGAGTAAGTTCAGCTTCAGTAGTCAAGCGAATGTTGATATTGCGGACAGTTAGTAAAACTTTGGCTGCAAAAGGCGTTGGCCAAATATTAGGATTACAGAAAATCTCTAAAAATACTTCACCTGTATAACGATATTCCATTGGAGGCTGGGGAGTCACTCTACCGCCGCCAGGAGTGGGTTTAGCGGCGACAGCTTTCAGGCGATCCATGAGTTGATCTGTCGCTGTCTTTAATTCTCGTGCTGCTTGGGGTGAAAAACTGAAGGAGACAGAACCTTCAATTAGGTTCAATGTTAGAGGAATTGAAGACATAAGTTTTTTATTAAAGCTTATTGATAAGTACTAATCTTACCGGAAGAAGAGACCAAGCCGCCGAGATCGACGGCGGTGAAGCCAACTTTTTTCAGGATGTGCCCCCAGCCTTGGCGCTGGTATCGTCGCCAGACAGATTTACACGATCGGACTTTTCTTGGTTCTGCTCTATCAGGCTGCAAAGCCGCCATCAATCTTCAGGCTTGCACCGGTGATGAAACCGGCTTCTGCACTAGCGAGATAGGAAACCATATCGGCAACTTCTTCGCTTCGTCCATAGCGTTGCAAGGCAATCATACTTTTCATAGTCTCGGCAAAAGGGCCTTCCGCCGGATTCATGTCGGTGTCTACCGGGCCAGGTTGGATATTGTTCACAGTGATGCCACGAGGGCCGAGATCGCGAGCAAGACCGCGTGTGAAACTGGCGATCGCTCCTTTGGTCAAAGCGTAAACGGAGCCGCCAGCAAAAGGCATGATATCACTGTTGACGCTGCCAATCATCACGATCCGTCCGCCTTCATCCATGTGGCGGACAGCCTCCTGAGTTGCCACAAAGACACCCTTAACGTTAACTGCGATCAACCGATCAAAATCATCCATTGAGAATTGGTCAATTGGGGCCAAAGTGGCGACCCCCGCATTGTTCACGAGGATGTCAAGACGACCAAAGACTTTGACTGTCTCGGCAACAGCGTTTTTCACCGCTTCAACGTCGGCACTATCGGCGCGTATTGCCAAGGCTTTGCCACCTGCTGCTTCAATGGCAAGCACCACCTCGTCGGCTTTTTGTGGCGAACTAGTGTAGGTGAGGGCGACAGTTGCACCATCGTCTGCGAGACGTTTAGCGATCGCTGCTCCTAGACCGCGTGAGCCGCCTGTTACCAATGCCACCTTACCTGTAAGTTTTTTAGTATTCATAGTATTCGTGGTTGAAACTTGTCGTCTGAGGAAAATTGACCTTTGGAATTATATTGCTCAAGTTCTTACTCAAACTCATAAGAGTATCAAATGTTCACCCATTCTCTGGCTTGTGAATTTACTTTTAGAAGGAGAACGTGAAAACTTACCTATAGATTTACTAATTATTCCAAAACCTGTAAGTGTTTTTTGATTTCACTACTCAAATATTGACAATTTGATAAATAAAGCGTAAGCTTCATCATTTTTATAAGGTAGTAAATAAAACTTCCTAAGCTCGTAATTTATCCTGAGTTAGTACAGAGTGCTAATGGTCGTCATAATATCTTTGAATACAATTCGGTTTGGACTGGCTGGATATATGAATAACAAAATTAATTAATTAAAATATTCCTGGAATTAATGCTAAAAATACGCTGTTATCTGTCAAGGCATTACTAATAGCTATAAACCTTGTAGCTGTTGTTAGTTATAAATAATCTCAATAAAACAGTATAAAATATAGCTCCTATAGAGAGACTTAATTCTTACTGCGTAAGACTTTGATACATTTGATTTGTGTTTATTTATGTTTTAAGTTTTACATTAGAAGTCATAGAACTTGATGTAATAAATTATTCATGATTTACGATAACCGCGCCGAAGTGCGAAAGGTTTTAATTATTACCTTACTACTCAATCTGTTTGTACTGGGATTGAAAGCAGTTGTGGGTTACTGGACAGGTTCCTTGAGTTTGCTAGCTGATGCCTTGCATAGTGTGACAGATAGCGCCAACAACGTTTTAGGATTAATTGCGAGTAAATTTTCTTCTCCACAACCCGATCGCGAGCATCCCTACGGACACGGCAAGTTTGAAGCTGTGGGAGCTTTAGGAATTGCCTCATTTTTAGGAATAGCCTGTTTTGAAATTTTGCAAGGAGCAATGGAGCGAATTCTCAAAGGTGGTGGTGAACCTGTGAGAATATCACCCCCTGAGTTGTGGTTATTACTAATTGTCCTGGGTGTGAATATTTTTGTGGCGTTTTATGAACGTGCTGTAGGTAAGCGGGTAGGTAGCTCGATTCTGATCGCTGACGCTACGCATACCATGAGCGACATTTGGGTGACAATCTCTGTAATTGCTGGCTTGATCGGAGTTTGGTTAGGTTATCAATGGATGGATCTGGTGTTAGCTTTTCCTGTCGCGTTGTTGGTATTTTGGAGTGGTTGGTCAGTTTTAAAAGAGAACTTGCCTTGGCTTGTAGATCAAATGGCGATCGCACCAGAAGTAATTCATGCGATTGCTACCTCTGTTCCAGGTGTAATTAACTGTCATGCGATCGCTTCTCGCGGTGTTCTTGGTCGTCAAGTGTTCATTGAAATGCATTTAATAGTAGATGCACCAGACGTAGAAACTGCCCACCACATCACCGAAGAAGTAGAAAGCCGATTAGAAGAAAAGTTCCGTCCAGTCAGGATTTTAATTCACATCGAGCCACCAGCATATAAGTCTGAGCAAATTAGCTTTGAGACTGGAGCGAACTAACACCAGTAGGGGCAATTCATGAATTGCCCCTACACCTTACGAGATGATGTTGTACCACATTTGAATGGGAACCGCTATGTAAGGCAAAGAAGAAATGACCACCGACAAATAACAGCATTTCTGTATTAACTCTTATAAGAAGCAAGCAAATTAGCGACGATCGCAACTAGTTCTCCCGGATCAACTGGTTTAGCCACATGAGTCTGAAAGCCCGCTTCTAGCGCACGGCTACGATACTCGCTATCGCCATAAGCAGTTAAGGCGATCGCAGGGATTCTTCCCAAAATATCAGGATTCAGCGCCCGGATTTTACGAATGAGGGTGTAGCCATCTTCACCAGGCATAGCAATATCACAAATTAAAACATCTGGCTGTAACTCAGGTAGTACTTTCAATGCTACCGCCGCCGATGCAACTGCCATGATACTTGCTCCATCAGCTTCTAACACGGTGGTAATGTAAAAGCGGCTATCGTCATCATCATCAACTACGAGGATGTTTAAGCCAGCAAGGGGCAGAGCAGGTTCCATAACATCTCCATTAACGTTGATTAAATGAAAATTATTTCTAATGAGATGCTGGTTTTTTCTCTGTAACCACACCATTGGTAATTTTACTGCGATCGCGCCTACTTTTCTAGACAATAACTCAATTTGCCCAACCTGATGGTTAATTATTCCCTGGCATTTATAATTCTCGACTAGATAAAATTATGTTTATGTTTAAATTTATTTACATTTAAAAGATTCACTTTAACGAATAGTTAGAGGTTGTTTGAAAAGTAGTTAGCTGTGATTTTAGGCACTTGGAGATCCCCCCTACCCCCCCTTTTTAAGGGGGGAACCGGAATCAAAGTCCCCCTTTTTAAGGGGGATTTAGGGGGATCTCCAAGGGTTGGGCGTATACAAAAAAACTTTTCAAACAACCTCTTAGAGTTCAACGAATCATTTTGCTAATTAGTTACTGTTTTATTACTAATACCAATTCGCTATAAAGATGCACTGAATTTTAAACAAACCGCCAAGTACGCCTTCTCTACAAGAGACTACGTGAACACAGAGCATCTTGCAGAGAAGAGGGAAGGAGCAATAATTAAAGAGATATAAAAAATTTTGAATTTTGAATCTTTTAATCCAAAATCCAAAATTCGGTGATGAATTTGATTACTCCCATTCAATGGTTCCAGGCGGCTTAGATGTGATGTCATAAACCACCCGATTCACCCCTTTCACCTCATTCACAATTCGCGTGGAAATCACTTCCAGGACATCGTAAGGCACTCTTGCCCAATCAGCAGTCATGCCATCTTCACTGGTGACAATCCGCAAGACGATGGGGTAAGCGTAAGTACGTTGATCGCCCATAACGCCAACACTACGAATTGGTAGCAATACAGCAAATGCTTGCCAAAAATCATGATACATACCGCGTTGGTTAATTTCTTGCCGCACAATCAAATCAGCATCGCGCAAAATATTTAACCGATCGGATGTCACTTCGCCCAGAATGCGAATTGCCAAACCAGGACCAGGAAAAGGTTGTCGTTGGACAATTTCTTCTGGTAAACCGATGGAACGCCCAACTTTGCGGACTTCATCTTTAAATAGTTTCCGCAGTGGTTCCACCAATTTAAATCTTAGGTCTTTGGGCAAACCGCCAACATTGTGATGACTCTTAATTTTCACCGCTACCCGCTCACCAGTTTGGGGATCAGCGTTAGTATCAGCAGATTCGATCACATCTGGGTAAAGAGTCCCTTGAGCCAGATAGTCAAAGTGACCGAGGCGCTTGGAGGTTTCCTCAAATACATTGATAAACTCATGTCCAATGCGGCGGCGTTTTTCTTCAGGATCTGTAACACCAGCAACCTTAGCTAAAAAGCGATCGCGGGCATTTACATACTCTACAGGAATGTGAAACTGCTCTTGGAACAGCTTTACCAATCGCTCCGGCTCATACTTTCGCATAAAGCCTTGATCGATAAAGACGCAAGTTAGTTGTTCACCAATGGCTTTATAGAGCAAGAACGCCAGGGTTGAAGAATCAACTCCCCCAGACAGCGCCAATAGCACCCGCTTCTCACCAACTCTGGTGCGAATTTCCCGAATCGCCTCTTCAACAAAAGCCGCAGTTGTCCAAGTCGGTTCGCAATCGCAGATATGATAGACAAAATTACGGATTAATGCAATTCCGCCAAGAGAATGCACCACCTCTGGATGGAATTGAACCCCGTAAAGTTTCCTTTCGTGATCGGCGATCGCAGCACAGGGGGTATTTTCTGTATGTGCCAGCAATTCAAACCCTGATGGCATTTGGGTAACAGAGTCTCCGTGACTCATCCACATGGTAGTGCCATCTTCAACATTAGTTAGCAAATCTGTGGGATCGTCAATATATAATGATGCTTTGCCGTACTCACCTCGGTCAGCCTTTGCCACTTCCCCACCGAGTTGGTTTACCATTAGCTGCATCCCATAGCAAACACCCAAGACGGGTATTCCCAAATTCCAGATTTCTGGGTGACAATGGGGAGCGTTATCACCATAAACCGAACTCGGCCCACCAGAGAGGATGATTCCCTTGGGATTTAGTTGGCGTAATTGTTCCGAAGTAGTGCGATAGGATAAAACTTCAGAGTATACTTGAGTCTCGCGGATGCGACGGGCAATCAATTCAGAATATTGAGAGCCGAAGTCTAGAATTACAATCAATTGGCGATTGAGCCGCCCAACATTTTCCAATGTTTGGGGCGCTTGTTCAGTTGGTAGAGTCACCGCTGTATTCATGACGGGAGTGTTATATCTGCTAAGGGTAGATGCTTTGTGGTCTATGGTGATGCTATTATTCAGCCTGGTTAGGTTGATAATGGTATAGAAGCCCTAGACAAACGCGAGGTTATGTGCGTTTGTCTAGTCCGGTAGTCGGAGATGGTATTAGAACGATAAACTTACCCTAGAGTGGTTACTTAAAAGATTATTTATTTGAATTGTTTACGATTATTCATAATAAATTAACATAATTTTCCCATTAACAGACCAGCAGTTTTACTCTTCACGATAATTTTGCGATCGCGATCAAACAGAATCGAGCCACAGACTGTAACTGCTGTGCCCTTTTCGCTATGGCTTTGAATGTATTCTTGAGAACGAACATCAATGGTTTCTGCGATCGCATTGTAAACTTGATTTACCCAATCACTACCGGTTGCAGCATCAAGCGATTTTAGGTATGTTAAGGCTGCTTCGGCGGTAGCACTATTAAACACAACTTGGATATCAGGTGATTTTAAACCTGCGATCGCACAGTGCGCTGCCAAAATTTCTCGCCTTCCATCAGCCAAGTAGTGATGAGTGTGAAAAATTCCCCCCGCCAACTTCATCAGTTTCCCGTGATAGCCAAATAATAAGATTTCTTTCACGCCTAGCACATCAGCTTCTACTAACATTGGGCCAAGCCAGTTAGCAGTTTTGACCAATTGTTCAGGATTAATCCCTAGTTTACGCGCCAAATCTAGGCCATTCTCGCCGATACAGAATACTAAACTCTCAAAACGACTAGCTTTATTTTGTAATTCCCCCCGAAAAACTGCAAGCTGATCGGGTGTACTTAAGGGTTGAGAAATACCAGTTGTGCCTAAAAGCGAAAGTCCTTCAACCACACCAAAAGCAGAATTTGAAGTCCGAACAGCTAGCGATCGCCCTTCAGGTAGAATAATCGTCACCGTGATTTTTTCCCCAGGTGCTAGCAGCCGTTGTAAGTTTTCTTTTAAGAGCCTTTGAGCGTAAGCATAAATAGCAGGTTTGTCATCAGCATTTAATTGCCTACCAATCCCTTCGCCACCTTTAATAATTACAGCATCATCACCCTGTTCTCGCCATTCCACCAATGCCCAAATCGGTGTATTTTTAGTCAAATCGAGATTATCACCAGGATCGCTGCGAGTTATTGCTAAAGCTGTATTCTCAGATAGCCCTGCTACCTGTTCAATTGGGATTTCGGCGATTTGAGCGGGTTCAATCAAATCTATAGAGGCAAAAGTTAGGGGTTTGCGATCGCGTAACCAATGTAAAGCTGCAACAGCAGCAGCGCAGGCAAAAACGGGAAGTGTGTATCCAGAACGGGACATTTTGTAAATTCAAAAGTTAAAATAATTCTTCAAAATCGTTCGCCCTCTCATAGAGAAGACAGTTTTAGATGGCAATTTAGACAGAACTGTGGCTTGCTTGCTTAAAGGTAACGATCATGTTCATCGGCAGATGTTAACCTTTGCCTCACTACCGAGATATTTATACCGTCCGTTGAAATAAGGTTGTTAGACTGCACTGCTTCTCATCTTTGTCTCTACTCGTTTTGTTAGACTTATCCCTTGGCTTCAATAAAAGCCAACCAAACAAAAATCAACGCAATGGATGCAGGAAGTGTCTGAAGTACAAAAGTTGTCTTTTTTAGAGTTAATGCGCCAAAGATACCTGCAATCACAACACATACCAGAAAGAAGACCCGAACTGATAGGAAATCGCTTTTAGCAAATGCTCCCCAGATTAAGCCAGCGGCAATAAAGCTGTTATATAGTCCTGCATTTTTAACAATTGGAGCCACTAGCTCTGCACCGTCGGCTGTAAATCCAAGCCTTTGATGAACAAAAGGATTTCCCCACAAAAATATTTCTACTACTGAGATAATAATATGCACGACCGCAACAAATATAACGCTGATAGTGGCAATGATTTGCACTACAAGATTCCTCCGTAACCTAGAAATTACCCTTCCCTCACAATATAATCTTGCAGTGAAGAAACTCTACTTAAATCTCAAGATTCCACGCATATAAATTTCTTCTAAATTATGGTGCTGTTCTAAAGCGGCTGCATGAATCGTAAAACAAACTGGTGTGCCTGTATGCACGTAATCTGGCATCCTTCTTTTTCGATTGTTATATATTTCCCCGCTTCGGTTATACATTGCCTCAAAGAAACCAAAAAGTGGATTTGGATTTCTTGGTTTATCTATTTTTGAGGTCACTTCTCCATCCCCAATTGCTAGCTCTTCTTGATCTGGGGGTAATGCTCTTGTTGCTTTGAAAATATTTCCTGTAGGAAACGGAATCATCGTTACAAAATCTTCAGTATTAGCAATTCTCCAATGCCTTATACCTATGTCTTGAAACTTAATAGCAAATTCTCTGTCTCCACATCGGGGACTGGCAAAAGTATATAAAGTAACTTCTCTAAGCTTATTAAATTGGGTGTTAGTGAGAATATCTGGAAGCGCTAAAGTTGCTAATGCACCACCAAGGCTGTGTCCTGTTACAAAAATCCGGGAATCTTTATCACAGAGGTTAAGTGCGTCAATCATCGCTTGGCGTAAGGCGGTGTATATTTGCCTAAAACCTACCGTTACACGACCAAAACCATTAGTGTTTGGAATCAAAATTGGAGACTCGATTAGTTGTATTGATTCCCCAACCACTCTCAAAATATTCCCTTCTCGATTTTTGCCGTCACTATAGGAAACAAGCGGAATATTGGCATCTTTAAACCACTCAGCAAAAGTTTTTGTGCCACGAAAAACGACAAATACATCATTACTGCTGGCTTTAGAAGCAACAAAACCAAAGGGGATACCGTTCTCGTAAAGCTCACTCCTCAACTGGTAATTTCCACCAAGCTGTAGTTTGCTTCTTTGCACAAGCGGCTTCTTTGCTTTTTCGTCAGCAACAAACTGATCAAACTGCTTATATGCTTTTTGAAGTAATTCTGCTAGCTCTTGAGCTACAGAAGCATCAAATCCTTCATATCGTGAATCAAAAAGAGCTATATCTACCCGTTCAAGTGGTTCATTTGAATTCGATAAAGAAGTCATTAGTTTCACCTCTGTAGCAATCTAAGGCAATTTTTATTATCGCACTCTAAAGGTGTTCTCTCGGTTATATCTCCAAAAAGTTCCATCAACAATCTGAAAGTCAACGTTTCCGCAAACAAAATTACGAATTACGAATTCACTCTTGGTCAGTCTGCTCAGACGCAGTATTATGCTGACTACTGCTTCTAGCGGCTTCTAGCTTTTGGCGAATCGCTGCTTGAACCTTCTCATCAAAATCGGGATCGTTGGGGCTTGCGACAATCCTACGCGGACGCTGATTAATCCTGTCCAAGTATGCTTGAAAAGCAGCTTGATCTCCCCGATGCTTGAGAAAATACTGTTTCAATTCAACATCAGACATTAAATCGTAATTAATTCGGCTCATCAGACAACTCTCCGTTGGGTAAAATCTGGAATTCAATCTCTTCGTCATACCCAGCAAGAATGTATACATTACGAGTCCGATTATCAACACAAATGAGATATGTGGGCTGAAGCATGATGTACGTCAGTTGATAACTAATACGATACAAACTTGCTACTTGAGCAGCAGTAGGCATTTTAGTTAATTACACCACCATCTGCCCATTTTAGCAGTTCCGCATAACTGCTCAATTAAATAGTTAGACTTCTACTTCTGATAATAGAGTTTCCATAGCTTCCCAAGAGAGTCCTTGTTGAATATAACGGGGTGCTTCAGGATTGTAAGGACTGGCTACTCGGTCAATGTTGAGGATGTTTGCCCCAACTGGCAGAACTGGTACATCTGCATCAAATGCCGTTGGGCGCATCAAAGAACTAGAAAAGCCTTTGAAAATAGCAATTGTATCTTGCTCATCAGCAATTTCCACTATTACAATCAAGACTTCTTTGGGGCGTTTAGCGGTGTATTGTTCTAGTCGCTTACCAATGGAATTCATTTTTTTACAGTAGGGGTATGTGACATAGCGACAGTTATTGTGGTGAGGCTGAACGTCCCTGTTTGCCCAGTTTAATCAGAACAAAATAACTTAAGTAAACCACATAAATTACTAAACTAGTTATGCCAAGAAAACCTAAGAACTCAACTTTGCTATTAGCATGAAAATATTCTTTAAATAACAACGGAACCTCGAACCAAACGCGACAATAAGCAGTCTTCATCACGCTGGCAGAAAAAGCACAACCCAAAAATGGGATAAACGCTAGTGTACCCAAAAAACAATAAACAGTTGTCGCCCAGCGCCAAGAGGTGAAAAGAAATTTCAAAGCGCCACTGGTTTGATACTCAATTTCATCGTTGATATCCACCCAGAACCACAGCGAAACTACGATCAAAATCTGAGCCATCAATCCAGAGATAAAGCTAACAGGATACTGGGCAATCATTAAGTAAATCGTGATTGCCACTAGGCTTGATACTCGCCAGTATATAGTCAATAAGCGTTGTATACCTTCTACTTTTTGCACAAATGCCCAAATCAGAAGAATTAGCGGAATAATTACCAGGAATAATACTGCTAGTCGGTAATCAATCCAGACGAAAGGGCGAAACCAAATATCATAGTCCATAGTTTTTCTCAAACGATAAATAAAACATTTCTAACTAAGAGCAAGTATCCATAACTCACAAAACTGTAAGCTATTAGCTAGCTAGTAGTCTATCTATATTACAAACAGTTTAATCAAAGCACAAAATCTAGCCTCAAGACTGCGCTCTAACTTCTTGGTGGAAGCAAGTGGCTACCCAACTCATACCATTTCACACAATTTATGCTATAAACACGTTTGTAGGGGCATACAGATGTACGCCCCTACAGCAAAATCATTTGTTGCAAAGATTTTTGGAAAAGCTATTACGAGCCGTGAAGCGTAAAGCCCCCGTCATTTATGCGGAGGATATAAGCGAATGGCTCGTAAGTAAATCCTGGTTGCTTGGTGACAAACGAATAGAAAATTCACTTATTTAAATTTCTAGTCGTCATAAACTCGGCATTCAATTGCATCTGGGTTGTCATCACAATACTGTTCTAGAGAATTTTTTGGCTTGCTTTGGCGCTTGTGGGAAGCTTCAGCTTGCAATTCTTCTACTGCATCCCAAGCAGCAGCACACTCTGGTGAACTGCTACCGTTAATGTCACATACAGTACGCGCTTGTTCTACTTCTTCTTGAATTTTTTCTTGGATGTCGCTCTTTGCTGTTTCTTGGATGTTAGTCATTGCTTTAGTCTCGTTGTGTGTTGTTAATACTAGTATAGAAAAGTTTAGGAATGGCAGATTTTAGCTTGATTACTAACTATTCTAACCATTCAGTTCATAAGTTAGTACTTTAGCCTATTGATTTATAACCAATACACTAAACTGACGCATCTGTAATGCATTCATCTCTATTTTTTAAGATTTTGTGGAATCAGTACCATAGATAAACAATCATACAATATATTTAGATGCATCTATTAGGGAATGACAACCCCAATTTCTTGGGATGGAGGAGATAAAAGACTGGCACTAATTCTTGGAGGATGCAATTCTTCCCAAAATAAACAATCAAAACCTACTAGCCCAAAAAGAGAAAGAAGCTCAAAACTCATGGCAGACCAAATGCAGTGGGCAAACGCCCTATCAACCCGTCATTCTTTAGAAGCCGCCGTTACAGATGTGGTGGAACAAGCTGTCTCATCCTTAAAAGCACCTGCGGATCTAGGACTGGTATTCATTTCGTCTGCTTTTACGAGTGAGTATTCCCGATTGTTACCGTTGTTAACTGAAAAACTTTCTGTACCAGTGCTAATTGGCTGTAGTGGTGGAGGTGTAATTGGGACGACAGTTAACCAAGAAATCCAAGAACTAGAAGCTGAACCTGCTATCAGCTTGACTTTAGCACATCTTCCAGGGGTAAAGGTTCAAGTTTTTCATGTTGTTGCCGAAGAATTACCTGATTTAGATAGTTCTCCTGATGCTTGGGTGGATTTGATTGGTGTGCCAGCATCACCGACACCCCAGTTTATTTTGCTGTCTAGTTCTTTCGCCTCTGGAATCAACGATTTATTGCAGGGGTTGGATTTTGCTTATCCCGGATCGGTGATAGTGGGAGGACAAGCTAGTGGCGGGGGTATGGGTGGTCGTGTTGCTCTATTTTGTAGTGAGGCTGATGGCGAGGAATGCCAAAGCCTGTATCGTGAGGGCACTGTTGGGATAGCTTTGACTGGCAATATTGTTTTGGAAACGATTGTCGCCCAAGGATGCCGACCGATTGGCAAACCATTGCAAATTACAAAAGCCGATCGCAACATCATCTTAGAGTTAGATGAGCAAGTGCCGCTAGTGGTGTTGCGAGATTTGATAGCCAGTCTCAGCGAACACGAACGAACTTTAGCACAGCACTCTCTGTTTGTTGGTGTGGCAATGGATGAGTTTAAGCTGGCTTTGCAGCCAGGAGACTTTTTAATTCGTGGTATTCTTGGAGTCGATCCAACAGCTGGGGCGATCGCAATTGGCGATCGCATTCGTCCCGGTCAAAGGCTGCAATTCCACCTCCGCGATGCCCAAGCCTCGGCTGAAGACCTAGAATTACTCCTGCAAAGTTATCAAAATAAACGAGAATCTGAACCCTCTGCCGTCGCTGCCTTAATGTTTTCTTGTCTGGGGCGAGGTGAAGGACTATATGGCAAGCCCAACTTTGATTCTGAACTATTTCGCCGTTACCTTAGCGATATTCCTGTTGGTGGCTTTTTCTGTAGTGGTGAAATCGGCCCTGTTGGTGGCAGAACCTTTTTACACGCCTATACTTCCGCATTTGGAATTTGTCGTCAAAATCAGTTATGAATTAGACTGCTAACTTTTCGCGGTGTCCAGATCCCCGACTTCTTAAAGAAGTCGGGGATTTAATTTTTCACGAATGATTTAACTGTCTTTCTATATTTGCAGATATATATCAAGATAAACTTCTTGAATATTTGTATACATATAAATATATTTATAATGTAGGCTAGTTTAAATATTAATTTATACCTTGTATTCTTTGACAAAAAGCTCGATGATTGACTCAGAAAGCGCATAGTTATAGGTTAACTAATAATAATGGCAATATAAATGATTATTTTTTCTGATTTGAAACTAGCAAATATCTGATATTCATCTGAAATTTATTCATGTCGGAGTTGAAATAATCCAATGCTACAAGGATGGATTCAAATTACATTAACACTACTAATTATAGTAGCGATCACTCCTTTCTTTGGGCGCTACATGGCGCGTGTCTACCTAGAAGAAAGGACTTTTCTTGACCCAGTTTTGAACCCGATTGAGCGACTGCTTTACGCCTTGGTTGGCGTTACCAGCAAAGAAAATATGACGGGCTGGCAGTATGGGCGAGCAATCATATACAGCAACGTAGTAATGGGGTTGCTACTTTTCTTTATCATCATGAATCAGGGATGGCTACCCCTTAATCCCACAGGAATAAATGCCCCAACTTGGGATACAACACTGCATACTACCATTTCCTTTATTACTAATACCAACCAGCAGCACTATTCTGGTGAAACCTACCTCAGCTACGCTAGCCAAATGTGGGGACTGGGTTATCACATGTTTACCTCTGCTGGCACTGGTTTGGCGGTAGGAATTGCTTTTATTCGGGGATTGACGGGTAGATCGTTAGGTAACTTTTATGTAGACCTAATTCGCTCGATTACCCGAATTTTGCTGCCTATTTGTATTGTGGGCGGGATTGTGATGATCGCTGCTGGCGTTCCCGAAACTCTGGCGGGTGTAGCTGTATTTCCGACCTTGGAAGATCCGAATATTAGTCAGGCGATCGCTCGTGGCCCTGTTGCCCACTTTGAAATTATCAAGCAATTGGGGGAAAACGGCGGTGGCTTTTTCGCCATCAACTCAGCCCACCCCTTTGAAAATCCCAGTGGATTTACTAATTTAATTCAGATCGTGGCAATGCTTTCCATTCCCACGTCTTTGATCTATACATACGGTTTGTTTGCCAATAACACCAAACAAGCGTGGTTACTCTATGGTATGGTCGGTGTTATTTTTCTCGGATTTCTGATTGTGACTGCGATTGGCGAATACAACGGCAATCCGGCTGTAAATACACTTTTGGGCAGTCAGCAACCGAACCTAGAGGGTAAAGAAGTCCGGTTTGGTTGGGCAGAATCGGTATTATTTGCGGTAAGTACAACCGGAACCATGTGCGGCGCAGTCAACAGTTTCCACGACTCCTTCATGCCCGCAGGTGGTTTTATTTTTCTCTCTAATATGTTCCTCCAAATTATGTGGGGTGGACAGGGCACTGGAACAGCTTACTTGTTTGCCTACAGCATCCTGGCGGTATTCGTTACAGGTTTGATGGTGGGACGCACGCCAGAATTTTTGGGACGCAAAATTGAAAAGCGGGAAGTCGTACTTGCTAGCTTCCTAATTTTGCTAGTTCACCCCATCGCCATTTTAATTCCGGGGGGAATCGCCTTAGCTTTTCCTGACCAATTGGCAGGGATTAGCAATCCCGGCTTTCATGGCTTTTCTCAAGTGATTTACGAATATGCCTCAGCTGCTGCCAATAACGGCTCAGGGTTTGAAGGTTTAGGCGATTCACAACCTTCTCCGTTAGCGATCGCTACAGGGACAAAAACAACTGTAACCGCTTTGTGGTGGAACTTGAGTACCTGCTTCAGTTTACTCGCTGGCCGCTATGTCCCAATTTTAGGTTTGCTGTTATTAGCAGATAGCATGTCTCGCAAGCAAGCTGTTCCTTACACCACTGGGACATTGCGAACCGATACCGGACTATTTACAGGCGTTACCGCAGGTGTGATTTTAATCTTGGGCGCACTCACATTCTTCCCAGTGCTGGCATTAGGGCCCATAGCAGAAGCCTTTTTTATCGCCAAAGGTATTGGGTAGGGAGTGGGGAGTGAGGATGATGAGGGAGCAGGGGGAGCAGGGGGAGCAGGGGAAGCAGAGGGGGAGAAAGAATCAAGAACTAATGCCCAATGCCCCATGCCCAATGCCCAATGCCCTATTCCCAATGCCCCATTCCCCATTCTCAATTACGAATTACGAATTACGAATTACGAATTAATTTAATGTATGCCAACTACTACTGATTCTCCTTCGCCCCGTATTCCATCTGGAACTCGTGACTCGCGTAGGCACACCCCCAAGGCAGATATGCGGGGACTTTACCAAAGAGCAATTCGTGAGTCATTTGTCAAGCTCGATCCTCGAATTACTGTCAAAAACCCAGTGATGTTTGTTGTTTGGGTGGGGACAATTGTCACCTTCTTAGTAACCCTGAACCCAAATCTGTTTGGCACAGTCCAAGCAGATATCAACCAACAACGCTTGTTAAATGGGTTGATTACTTTCATTCTCTTTTTCACCCTCGTTTTTGCCAACTTTGCCGAAGCCGTAGCTGAAGGACGCGGTAAAGCACAGGCTGATTCACTGCGATCGACGCGATCGGACACGATCGCTAATAAAATCCTCCCTGATGGTTCCATACAACAAGTTAATTCGACGGAACTACGACGGGGCGATTTGGTGAAGGTGGTTGCAAATAATATGATTCCCGCCGATGGGGATGTAATTAAAGGCATCGGCTCAGTGGATGAGTCTGCCATTACTGGGGAATCTGCCCCTGTACTAAAGCAACCAGGTACAGATATTGCCAGTTCGGTGACAGGAGGTACACGCCTCCTCTCAGACGAGTTGACGGTTCGCATTAGTGCCGATCCTGGTCAAGGCTTTATCGATCGCATGATTGCCTTAGTAGAAGGGGCACAACGCACCAAGACTCCCAACGAAATTGCTTTGACGGTATTGTTGGCAGTGTTAACGCAGGTGTTCTTGATTGTAGTGTCAACCATTCCTCCTTATGTGAGCTACATCGCCAACTTTATCAGCACAGCCTTTGGCCCGGAAGCGGGAAACAGTTTGCGGACTGGTGGTAGTATTGCGATTCTCATCTCGCTACTGGTAGCATTGATTCCCACAACTATCGGTGGTTTGCTCAGTGCGATCGGGATTGCAGGGATGGATAGAGTTGCCCAATTCAACGTCATTGCTACCTCTGGTAGAGCAGTAGAAGCTTGCGGTGACATCAACACCTTGGTGCTAGATAAGACAGGCACAATCACACTGGGGAATCGGATGGCTGACGAATTTATTCCCTTGAATAACCACTCACTAATAGACGTGGCGCGAGTCTCCCTAGCTGCTAGCTTGTTTGACGAAACACCAGAAGGCAAGTCAATTGTAGTTTTAGCAGAAAAGTCTCAGGCTGGGGTAGATTTTAATATCGACAAAGCCGAAGGTGTGGAATTTTCGGCGAAAACCCGGATGAGTGGCACAAATCTACCCGATGGCAAACAAATTCGCAAAGGAGCAGTAGATGCTATTAAAGGATTTGTCCGTTCTCGTGGTGGTAACGTTCCTGATGATATAGACGCAGCTTATGAGCGAGTTTCCCGATTAGGTGGTACACCTTTAGCTGTTTGCCAAGATGACAAAATTTATGGTGTTATCTACCTTAAAGATATTGTCAAACCTGGTCTAAGAGAACGATTTGACCAACTACGGCGGATGGGTGTTCGCACCGTTATGCTCACAGGTGACAACCGAATTACCGCTTCGGTAATTGCTGAAGAAGCTGGGGTGGATGATTTCATTGCCGAAGCGACTCCAGAAGACAAAATTGAGGTAATTCGCTCTGAACAATCTCAGGGTAAACTGGTGGCAATGACAGGGGATGGTACTAACGATGCCCCTGCTTTGGCTCAAGCAAATGTGGGTGTGGCAATGAACTCTGGGACGCAAGCTGCCAAAGAAGCCGCTAACATGGTGGACTTGGACTCTGACCCCACGAAGCTAATTGACCTAGTAACCATAGGTAAACAGTTGCTAATTACCCGTGGAGCCTTGACAACATTCTCCATTGCTAACGATATCGCCAAGTATTTTGCGATCATTCCCACCATCTTTGCCGCTGCGGGAATCGGCGCACTGAATATTATGGGATTAAAGAGCGCCCAATCTGCAATCATCTCAGCGCTGATTTACAACGCCTTGATTATTCCGGCACTCATTCCGCTAGCACTCAAAGGGGTAAAGTTTTTACCTTTAACAGCAGATCAACTGCTACGTCGTAACATCTTCATCTATGGTCTTGGTGGGATTGTTGCTCCCTTTATTGCGATCAAACTGATAGATATTATCTTACCTTTGTCTTAATTTACTATGAAACCCTTTCATATCCAACGCACTATCGTTGCATCTCAAGTACTTGAAGAAATAACTGATATCTGGTGTCAATGGCGGAGACAAAAGCTGCCACTGTATTTGTTCCTAGCGATGTGTTTCAACTTAGTGGTTGCACCTATAGTCTATGCAGCTACTGGCGAACAACTTTCCCGCAGTCAATCTTGGGGATTAGGACTGTTAGGAATGGTGACATTAGGGCTTTCCATCTATCTATTTTTTGTAATGTTTGTACCGGAGAAATTCTAATGAGTTTTGCACGTGAAGCTAGCAGAGCTGTTCGTTCTACCTTGCTACTCTGGGTAATTGGAGCAATTATTTATCCTTTTGCAATGATTGCCATTGGGCAAATTGCGTTTCCGTTTCAAGCCAATGGCAGTTTACTGAAAAATAGCGCCGGTCAAGTTGTGGGTTCTGCTTTGATTGGTCAACCTTTTACTAGCGATCGCTATTTTAACAGCCGTCCCAGTAGCACCAGCTACAGTACAGCCGATCCTAAAAAGGACGATGGGGGAGTTTTGAAAACTGGGGTTTCTGGCGCTAGTAACTTGGCTCCCAGTAATCCTGCATTACTGGAACGCATCAAAGGTAAAGACGATCCAGACCCCACCAAAAAAATTGAGGGCGATTTGCCTCGTTTGAAAAAAGCAGGTGTACAGCCAACTGGCGATTTAGTCTACACCTCCGGTTCTAGTCTCGATCCTCACATTACCCCAGAAGCTGCTACAGCCCAAATTACGCGAGTGGCTAAGGCGCGAGGAGTTCAGCCAAATCAACTGGAAACTTTGATTGCTCAAAACACTGATGGCCGCTTTCTTGGTATCTTTGGCGAACCTGGAGTTAATGTGTTGAAGCTGAATTTAGCTCTGGATCAGATTAAGGCAAAGTAGAGAAATTGGCGGTTAGAAACCGCATCTACACAAATAAAGCCTACCTCTATGGGTTAGTTAAAAAGCCTTAATTTCACTATCTAAGACTCAGATCCCTGACTTCTTAAAAAAGTCGGGGATTTCTTTATTCATAAATGGATTAAGTATGACTATAATCAATCCGGTTCGGTTAAGGTTATTTGATGAAAATATCTAGATTCCAAATCCGCGATAAATCACCGTCAGGACGAAGGACTGATGATTGTAAAGACGGCGATTTACCGCTTCTCCTGCCTTAACAGAACCGGATTTAGTAGGGCTATATCTCTAAATATATGCTTATCTAGCTAATTAATAAACATATATTTCAGATGTCTAATACATTTTATATAGCTATAAAATATATCTAAAGAAAAGAGTTTTTTGTGTAAAATATTGCACAATGATATTAGAGTTAAAAAAATGTTTTGTGTTCAAAAATCAACAAACTTTAGAACCAAGCCTATTTGGTGTTTTAATTGAAGCTAATAGCTTTTACTGTGGCATTCATTTAACTGAAATTAAGTTGCCTGAACAATGCGTTTTTTTAGGAATTCTCAGAGATAGTCAAGTCGTTTCAGCAACAGATAATCCTACTATTCTTGCTGAAGATTACATTTTAGCAATAGCAACCAATCCGATGATGATTCCGGCTCTCAAAGTAACTCTGAAAAAAATTCATTCTGTTGACTATTGCCTCAATATCTGCTTGTTAGAAGCTCGACCAACAACCAGTCAATTTGTTGATTCTGATGGAACAAATAGTTTCAATTCCACATATCATTAGATAGATGAACATTTACTTCTTCTCTTATCATGCACCTGACCCAAAGATGATTAAAGATTTAGGTGCTAATATTACAATCCAATTTAAGGGTGAAATTAGCGATATTCACTCTAAAGGTAATCAAATATTTTTTATCGAAACCCTGTTTATGGGTGGACAAAAAATTAGAGCCAATCATGCTATTCCCACTGAATCGATTGTAATTGTTGAAGCTCCACCCATATTACAAGGAGATTGGTTAGCGGCAGGAGTTGCTACGCTTTTGGTAACTCGAATGAAGCCAGAAACTACGGCTTGGGGTACTGTTATCCTCAACTATTCCAGATTAGTCCAGATTCATAAAATTGAAGTGATTACCTCTCCTTGGAGCAGCAACACCAATACAGACACAATTAGCGATCGGGCAGCAAGTGAAGAAAAGTTACAAATAGTCAATACTTCTAATTCCTTTTCCATCACAAATTTATTGCCAAAACTGAGATCGAAACCAAACAAAGCAGTAGTTTCTCCCTAGCTTTTGAAGATGTTTAATTTAGATGACCTTTACTAAATCTGAGTTCGACTAACTTTCTTGTTTTTAATATGCATACTTCGGAGTTTTTCCGACTTTATGTATCCGTCCAAAAAAGTGTTCATCAGTCTACCCTGATTGAAGCTGACCTAGTTAAGGCAACAGGTAATAACACAAAATCACAGGACGGAGACATTACTTTTGTAGCAGTGTTTTTGGCTCACATTACCTTCATGATTGTTTGGGGAACCTTGGTTTTTATTGTTTCATCTTTCTGTAAATCCGTAGAAGATCCCCCAGAAAATGCAGTGCCGCATAAAGATGAAAGAGTAAGCATCAAACATCTACAGCAACATCCCTGTAAAAGCTGCCAATTTTTTAATAACAACTCTTATCTAAAGTGTGCAGTCAATCCTGCCACGGCTCTAACTAAAGAAGCGATCAATTGCTCTGACTACAGTGCAAAATAGGTAAGGCGATCGCTTTATGCCCAGTTTTCCGATTATGCTCCAAGGCTTTGTGCAAATCTTTCTTACCTTGTTCTTAGTTGTGATGTCAGTACCAATGCTCGGAAACTACCTCGCTAAAGTCTTTTCTATGGAAAGAACCTGGCTTGATGTAGTAATGAACCCACTAGAGCGCTTAATTTATCTCTTCATTGGTATTGAACCGCAACAGAGCATGATTGGAAGAGAATATGCGATCGCTCTGTTACTCAGCAATACAGCAATGGCAGTTTTAGCATTACTACTACTGCTCTTTCAGAGTTTACTACCCTTGAACCCCACCAATTTAGGGATGCCCACTTGGGATACAGCACTGCACACCACCATTTCTTTCTTAGTTGCTGCCGATTTGCAACACTATGTACCAGAAACCACAATGTCCTACCTGAGCCAGATCGCAGCCTTGGGTTTCTTGATGTTTGTTGCACCTGCTACGGGATTAGCGGTGGGAATTGCCTTTATTCGCGGCTTAACAGGTAATCCTTTAGGTAACTTTTATGTAGATTTGACTCGCTCAATTACGCGAGTTTTGCTACCATTTGCGATCGCCAGTACGGTGTTATTGATGTTGGGCGGTGTGCCTCAAACCCTCGCCGGGCCAGTCAATTTTACCACCTTAGAGGGAGCAACCCAAGCGATCGCTCGTGGCCCCATTGCCCACTTTGAAAGCATCAAACTGCTGGGTGAAAACGGTGGAGCCTTCTTTGCAGGTAACTCTGCTCATCCCTTTGAAAATCCTAACGGCGGGACAAATTTGCTGCAAGTGGTAGCAATGTTGCTGATTCCCACAGCATTACTTCATACCTACGGTGTCTTCATCGGTAACTTAAAACAGAGTCGCCTACTGTTTTGGATGGTATTCGCCATTTTTGTAGTTTTAATTAGCATAACTGCGATCGGGGAATACCAAGGAAATCCCGCCGTGAATGCCCTCTTGGGTAGTCAGCAACCCAATTTGGAGGGAAAAGAAGTCCGGTTAGGCTGGGCGGAAACTGCCTTATTTGCCATCACCACAACAGCAACCATGACTGGTTCTGCTAATGGGATGTTCGACTCGCTGATGCCATCGGGCGGATTTTGTGCTTTGCTCAACCTATTTTTGCAAGTGATTTGGGGTGCGATGGGCACTGGGGCAGCTTCTTTGGTGGTGTATATGTTTTTGGCAGTATTCCTGACTGGCTTAATTGTGGGACGAACGCCAGAGTTTTTGGGACGAAAAATCGAAAAACGGGAAATTACTCTAGCAAGTGTAATTATTCTGATTCACCCATTATTAATTTTACTGCCCAGTGCTATTACTCTAGCTTTTCCTGACCAACTTGCAGGGATGAGTAATCCTGGCTTTCATGGTTTTACCCAGGTGATTTATGAATATGCATCGGCGGCAGCGGGTAACGGTTCCGGTTTTGAAGGCTTGGCAGATACCCAACCCGCCCCGACAGCTTTGTGGTGGAACCTGACAACAACATTTACCCTCTGGATGGGACGGTTTATTCCGATTGTTGCTTTGTTGCTACTAGCAGATAGCTTATCGTCTAAGCAATGCATACCTACCTCAAGCGCAACCTTAAATACAGATACCCAACTATTTATCAGTGTGACTGCTGCCACGATTTTAATTTTGGGAGCTTTGACATTTTTTCCTGTTTTGGTTCTAGGGCCTGTTGCGGAAGCCTTCCAAATTGCTATAGGAAGATAACCTTTAATTTCTCACTTTTAGACTGGAGTTGGTATTTATGAATCTCTTTTTACGACCCCTAATTCCAATGGCATTTGTCCTGACTCCCTCCTTGGTTAGCCAAGGGAATAATTTGCTTCAACAGTATGTAATTCAACAGCTTCAAGAAACCAGAAAGTGTTTTGGCTGTAATTTATCAGCAGTAAACCTTTCCGGGGCAAACTTACAAAAAATTGACTTGCGATCGGCAAATCTTCAGGGAGCTAACCTCAAAAATGCTAATCTCCGATATGCGAATTTAGAGTGGGCAGATATTCGGAATGCCAATCTTCAAGGAGCCGATCTAACTGGAGCGAACCTCAAGAATACATTGTTAGCTGATTCTGATTTACAAAAGGCAAATTTGTCAGCATCTAACCTAGAAGGAACCGATTTTAGGAATGCTAATCTTAGTTATGCTAATTTAATCAAAGCTTCAAAAAATAATGACATTCAAGGTCGTAATTCCATAACTCTCTGTGAAACAGTATTGCCAAGTGGAATGCTCTCAAATCGCTGTAATCAGCAACCAAATATCTAAAAAAATCAGGTTTTAGATAAATTATTTTTTCGCCAAAATAATCAGCTTAATATCATTGCTCTGGAGCAATCTCACCGTTAGTCGGTATTAGTCGGAAGTAAATTAATGATACAACCAACTTATCAAGATAAAAATAGCTTTCTCTACCCTCGAAGTCGCTACTACGGTCACTTGAAGCCAGAGAATCTAGTATTTAATGCTAACCTCCAAGAATTTGCTCAAAGAGTTAGCTACATCACTAATTTAGAAACTGCTGGAAAACTATCTACAGAAGAAGCCTTTAGTAAAATTGAGGCTCTTTGGAAACAGTTGGAAGGTAGTAAGAATAATCTGGGAATCGGTAGCGATTTACCAGTTTAATGTAGTTGACTAATCATGATATGCAACAGCAGTAATGCAGTGATTAGTAGACTGAAAACGTTTAAACCGAGTTTGAAAATTTCAAACTTAATTTGATCCCCCTAAACAAATTTTATGAAATCAAAAGAGACGATATTTGTTATTCCGACTCATCGATTGAGAGATGTAGCACAGACCATTGAAAAGTATGATGAAAATTTCTGGGCAAATGGTCATGCTGTAAAAATTATCGTCTTTGATGATTCCAGCATTGCCAACCACGAGAAATATTACCCACTTTTAGAGCAGACTAAGACAGTCAATGATGTGTATTATGTCGGCCCTCAGCAGAAAGAGCAATTTATTACATTTTTAAACGAAAGACTGCGCGATCGCAAGCTAGAATCACTCGTCAAGAACTTATTCCGACCTAGTTACGGTGGAAATCGCAACTTCACGCTAATGTATACCCTTGGGCATTTAATGGTCAGTGCCGATGACGATATGCGACCAGATGCATTGATTGAAACTAGCCCAGAATCTTTAACAGGCGACGAAATATGTCGAGGAAAATTAATCAAGTCCACCCAACAAGGCGGCTATGTCCATAAATCTTTTGACTTACTTACGGCTTTTGGTGATGTTCTAGGTAAAAAAGCCAGCCAAGTACCAGAAAACTTTGAAGCTGGAGAGTTGGTTGTTGATACAGCAATGGATTTAGAAACCAATACCACCAAGGGCTACTTTCGAGAAAACAGCCTCTTATTACAACAGGGAAGAGTCTTGAATAATGCGATCGTCAAGATTGCCCAGACTTTTCGTACAGGAACTAATGATATTGATACACTTGATTTTATTCACATGTATCTCAATGATGAAAATCAAATCAGTCCTAATGACCTGAATGATTATTATATTCTAACTAATTTTCGACCTGTCATTACCAACAAGAACTGGAGAATGGATTGTGGAGTCGCCGGATATGATAATCAGCTAGGTTTACCACCCTTTTTTCCTACTCGGCTTAGATTTGAAGATTATATCTATAGGATTTGGATACAGCAAGAGGGCATTGCAGCTGCCCACGTTGATGCTGTCCAGAACCATATTAGAAATAACTATATGCGTAATCCTCTCGCTAGTGAACTCTTTAATGAAGAAATATGTAGCTTGCTGAAAAGGAAGATTAAGAGCAGTGTTTATCATCTTGATGACCTGGGAATCAAGTTTGATTACTCTGGTGAGGTGACATTACAAGACTCTGAGGAAATCCTGGAAAAAATCTCTGCTATCCACACTCAGGTTGTCAAAGCCTCAATGTCTGCCCAGAACGAAGAACGTAAGCAGTCTCTCCAATTGTTTGCGGAGAACTTATCGAGAGTATTTTATGGGTTTGAACCCGACTTTTTTCAGCAAAACGTTTCTAGAATTATCGATGATGTGATTAGCCAATTTCACGGTTCTCTAGAAATATGGCCAACTCTAGTAGAAATCTGTTACTTCTACAAAGATAAAAAAGATTTACCGCAAATCCGAGTCAAAAACAAGAAGCTAAAGTCCAGGAATGGCTCAAAATTGAGCGAAATTCAAGCATAAGCTTTTAATCTGGCAAAGATTGCATCCGCAAGACTTTACGATTCTTCATCCGTAAAAATCTTGTCAAATATATCTTTCAGTTACTACAATCTGATAAGATTTTCAACAAGTAGAATAACTGCCAAAATGGTTCGGTTAAGTTTTATGGCAGTCATTGTTGAGTGTGTAGAGACGCGAAATTTCGAGTCTCTACATGGATAGCACATATATTCAAAATCTTATCCGAACCGAATTGGAATAAATACTTGTGCTCTTTTTCTTGAACCCAGTGATTTAGGGTCTTTTTTGGGAAAGGAAAATAAAAATGTCTCATCTATTATTGTGGAAAACTCTGGTACTAAGTCCAGTAGTTTTGGGAGTGACGGTGTTGGTTTCCGCTAGGGCTATAGCTACTGAAATAGCAAGCTCTTCTGAAAATATAAAGGTAAAAACGGCTCAGACAGAAGTACCAATAGCTTCTAATCCTGCAATATTCATTCCAACAAAGCAACCAAAAGTTAATCAGCAATTGGTTGCTCAAAAGACTGATGAAAACAAGGTTTTAGAAGACGTTAATCGCTACAGTGGCGAAGGTAATAACCAGAATTCCCTGTCTCAAGTCACATCAGTTTCTCAGTTTTCTGATGTCCAACCGACTGATTGGGCATTCCAAGCTTTGCAATCTCTGGTTGAACGCTATGGTTGTATTGCTGGATACCCCAATAGTACTTACAGAGGCAACCGGGCCCTGACTCGTTATGAATTTGCCGCAGGTTTAAATGCTTGTTTAGATAGAGTTAATGAACTGATTGCCACTGCAACTGCTGACTTGGTGACAAAACAGGATTTGGCAACCCTCCAGCGTTTACAAGAGGAATTCTCAGCCGAACTAACAACTTTGCGTGGTCGAGTCGATGCTGTCGAAGCACGGACTGCTGAACTGGAAGCGCATCAATTTTCTACTACAACCAAGCTAGTTGGTGAAGCAATTTTTGCCGTCACCGACAACTTTGGCAGCAACGACAACAACAACACTGTTTTTCAAGACAGGGTACGTTTAGACTTGCAAACCAGCTTTACAGGTAAAGATACCTTGCATACTAGGCTTGCAGCAGGGAATGCAACTCCTTTAAATTTACGAAATGGCACATTTGAAGGGACTCAAACCTTTAACCTATCCCCTACTACCAACAACGGTGTTTCTGTAGATTGGTTGTCCTATTACTTCCCCCTTGGCAACTCCCAAGTTTACGTTGCTGCGACTGGAGGTATTCACAGCGATTACGTTCCTACCGTCAACCCATACTTTGAGGATTATGATGGCGGTAACGGTGCTTTGTCTACCTTTGCCTCTGAAAGCCCAATTTATCGGATTGGCGGCGGTGCAGGTGCTGGCGTTAACTTAGCCTTTGGTAAAGGTGGCGGTGGCTTTCAACCTTCATTAACCCTTGGTTACTTGGCATCGGAAGCGAATAACCCTAACCCAGGTTCGGGTTTATTTGAGGGTAACTATGCCGCTTTAGGACAGTTGAACTTAAAAGTAGGCGATCGCATCACCTTAGCTGCAACCTACGTCCACGCATATAATAGCGCCAATAGCGTTCTATTCAACGCTGGTGGCACTAATCCTGTAGTTGGGACTTCACAAGCCAACTTTCTCGCCAACAGTACCCCTGGCATCGGTGGCATTGGTGTCGGTGGCAATCCATACGTAAGTAATTCTTACGGCTTTGAGGCTGCTTTCAAACCAAGTGATAAACTGTCGATTAGTGGCTTTGTACTTTACAGCAACATCACAGGACTTGGTGCTAATGATAATGGTGAAGTTTGGAGTTATGGGGCTGGGTTAGCTCTGCCAGACTTTGGTAAGAAGGGCAACGTTTTAGGACTTTTCGCAGGTGTTGAACCTTATATTGGAAGTAACACTGCTGATAAGCCATACCACTTTGAAGGTTTCTATAAGTATCGCGTAACCGACAATATCTCCATCACACCCGGAGTAATTTGGTTAACAAATCCTGGTCAAGTTACTGGTAATAACGATGATGCAATCATTGGTACACTGAGAACTACCTTTACCTTCTAAAGGCTAATCAAACAGGAGTCAGGAGTCAGACAATTTTGGATTTTGGATTTTGGATTTCGTCGTGAGCGCTACTTCTCTACGAGAGGCTGCGCCAACGACAACGCTCAGTACAAGTCAGTCGAACGATTTTAGATTGATTCCACGGATAAATCCGCTTGCTCCATACCATCGGAATCATTAGTCAGAATTTATTCTGAATTGTGAATTCTGACTCCTGAATTCTTCTTGACAAGTATCCTAAATGCGAAAACTTTACCCACCCATTGAGCCTTACCTAGAAGGTAGCTTAAAGGTTTCCGAGCTTCATACCATCCATTTTGAAGAATCAGGAAACCCCCAAGGTCAACCAATCGTTTTGCTACATGGCGGCCCTGGTGGTGGATGTCCACCTTTTTATCGACAATATTTTCACCCAGAAAAATGGCGGATAGTAATGTTTGACCAGCGTGGTTGTGGTCAAAGTACACCCCATGCTGAATTACGAGAAAACACCACCTGGGATTTAGTCAGTGATATCGAAAAACTGCGCCAACATTTAGGTATAGAAAAGTGGGCAGTCTTCGGTGGTAGTTGGGGTAGCACTTTATCATTAGCCTACAGTCAAACCCATCCCTCTCGCTGCACGGGATTAATTCTCCGTGGCATCTTTATGCTGAGGCAAAAAGAGTTGCGATGGTTCTACCAAGAGGGTGCTAGCTATATTTTTCCTGATGCTTGGGAAGAATATCTCAAACCAATTGCGATCGCCGAACGTGATAATCTGATTGCAGCATATTACAAACGCCTAACCAGTCCAGATTTAGAAATTCAATTAGCAGCAGCTCGGTCTTGGTCAATTTGGGAAGCTAGTACCAGTAGACTTTTTTTAGACCCAGAGCTTATGCAAAAGTTTGGCGAGAGTGAATTTGCTTCAGCTTTCGCACGTATTGAATGCCATTATTTTATGAATAAGGGCTTTTTAGAAACTGAAGATCAATTACTTTTAAATATAGACCGTATCCGCCATATTCCGGCTGTAATTGTTCAGGGACGCTATGATGTCGTCTGCCCGATGATATCAGCTTGGGAATTACATCGCGCTTGGCCAGAAGCCGAATTTATAGTGGTTCCTGATGCCGGACATTCGATGAGTGAACCGGGAATTTGCAGTGGTTTGATTCAAGCAACAGATAATATCGAATTCGGTTGAATACTTTCGTCTCTGGAATGGAGAGGTGTCAGACTAAACCCACAGCAACGCTAATCCTTATGAATTTGGAAACTTATACTGTATATGAAGCATCAATGTAAGTAGTTCACTACAAAAAAAGATATGCGAATTCTAATTGTGGAAAGCAGTATGTTGTTACTCCTGACTGTGATGACAACTGGCTGTGTCGGTTCTGACTCTGTAACAAAACAACCACAAGCTTTACCAGCAACCACTGAACAGCCGCCGAAAGAAGCTGTGTTGAACTCAACACCTACATCCACAGGAAAAACTACAGACAATTCTACCCCTCAAGCCACTATTGCCACGAATTCGACGCGCTGTGAAACTAGCCAATTGTCAGTGCGTCGAGTCTCCCAAGATGCTGGCGTTGGAAATGTTGGACTCACCTACGCCTTCACCAATAATTCCTCATCCCCTTGCACCCTCTACGGTTATCCAGGATTAGCGCTACTAGATGCAAAAGGTCAGCCTTTGGAGGGGGTTAAAGTTATTCGCTCCAAAGACACTTATTTTTCAAGTAAGCAACCTCGACAAGAAGTAACTCTAGCTCCTGGAAAACAAGCCTCATTCCAGGTCGCATACAACCACATTAGTTCCCCACAGGATAACTGCCCAATCTCTAGTAAGATTGAAATCACACCTCCTAATGCTTACCAACACCTTACCCTCACAGAAGAAATCAAACCTTGTACAGGCAAAGTTAGAGTGACTCCAGTGCGGGCCGTCTTGTAAATTTATGTAATTTACTCAAAGATCCAAAAATAGCATAAATTTGATTAGAGCCTCTGATAAGTCCAGGATTGTACTGTTCAAAAAGGTTAAAAATTTTATGCAAGGAATTGATGTTGCCGATCAAGACGGCAGAGTAGATTGGACAGCTGTAAAAAACTCTGGTAAAACCTTTGCCTTTGTCAAAGCCACGGAAGGAGTTAGCATTAAAGACTCTGCTTTTACTCATCACTGGCAGACCATGAGAACCGTTGGTATTATTCGGGGTGCTTATCATTTCTTTCACCCCCGTACATCTGACCCGGTTCAGCAAGCAAAGGAATTCTTAAACAAGTTGGGGCAATTAGAATCTGGAGACTTACCACCTGTTCTGGATATAGAGGTAACTGACAATGCAAATAGCCAAGCTGTAATTAATGCAGCGAAGCAGTGGTTGGCAGAAGTAGAAAAAGCCCTTTTACAACAAACAAAAAAACGAATCAAACCAATCATTTATACTTCCCCCAGTTTCTGGGAAGAACTTGGCAATCCATCTGATTTTGCTAGCTATCCATTATGGATTGCCCACTATGGAACCCAGAACCCAAGTATTCCTAGCCCTTGGCAAAGGCAATACCTTATCCATCAATATGCAGGTGATGTATCTGGTGTTGCTGGTGTTAGTGGTCGAGCCGATTTGAATAGATTTAATGGATTGCAGCTAGGAGATTCTGGGTTAAGAGTCACACAATTACAACAGCAACTAAAAGATATTGGATTATATACTGATGCCATTGATGGGCATTTCTCCGAGTCAGTTAAGAATGCAATTGTTAGTTTCCAAACATCTAAGAAATTGCAAGCTGATGGAATTGTTGGTATTAAAACTTGGGTAGCTTTGCTGTGGATTTAGAACGGATTGTATACTCAATAAATGGGAGCATCCCAATTCAAGCAAATTTACCAAAATCGTTACAAGTCATTGTGAGCGTAATGAAATGGAGGGAAGCAATCGCAGTATCTAAACTTTGCGTTCGCGAAGCGTGTCCGAATGACTTATGCTTCATTCTGCTTCACTTCATTCGCAATGACAATATATTTGATAAATTTGCAAAATTGGGATGCTCCCTCGTTTACTGATTTTGATTAGTGAGTTTAGTTGTTTGAAATATAGCTACTTATTGAAAATCCCTGACGTTAGTCTGAAGGCTTTTCAATAAGTAGCTAGCTGTGAATAAATTCAAGTTTGTAGTAAGAGATTTTCGTGCTGAAAAACCTTACTAGGAGCGATGAATTACTAATTAAGATGGATGTTAAATTATGCTTATTTACTTAGTAGTTCGGACTAATATTTGATTTCTGAACAAATCTCCATACACTCATTTGTTCCCTGTTCCCTGTTATCTACCTACGCAGATAAATTCAAAAATCAAAGTGGATTCCTATATATCTCTATATATGACTAGCATCTTGAAATGCACAAAAGTGAGATTCGACTTGGAAAAAACCTTTCAGAATTCGTTTGAGTGAATTAAACTTAATCCACCTGATAGCTGTAGTTACTTCTACCCACTGCCGTTTTCTTTTGCTCGCTTCTGGATAATCTTCACTTAGCATCTCGACTGGTAATAAATACATTTTGACCCGGTAATGTTTACCTCCTTTGCGGTACTTGTAAGTTCCCAGTTCATTCACGTCTACCTGCCCAATCACCCCTGCTTCTTCCCATGCTTCTTTTGCTGCTGACGCAGGTGGACTCATGCCGTTAGGAATATCTCCTTTGGGAATCACCCAGTGTTGAAAGTTACGGGTTGTGATTAGCAAGATTTCAATCTTGCCATTGTTCACTCTATAAGGAATCACCCCAGACTGTTTAAATACTTTGCTGACTCTTCGACTCATGTAATTTGCATCCTGTACAGTCTAGCTTTTTTGTATAGTGTTTATTTCAAAAAGTCTAGCGCTGATACCGGATAAATCTTGGTTAAATTTAGGTTATAAGAAGATTAAAATAGTATGTAGTTTTGCGTAAGTCCTAAACTTGTGTCTACACCATAGCCTCTTGATAGATATAGGAATCCGGTTTGATTTAGAGAAAAGATACGTAGGGGAGCTAGTCGCGTGGTGAGGCAGTTCCTTCTGGGAGTTTCCCCCAGAAGGAACTGCCGAAAGGGTTTCCCACGCCACTTGCCACAACAGGGGGAACCTCCCTTCGGGTGGGAGCAACGCGAAAAAGTGAGATCCTCGTGAAATAGGCTTTCTTAGGCAGGGGGAGCAGGGGGAGCAGGGGAGCAGGGGAGTAGGGGGAGTAAAGAGGCAAATAAGCGTATTTTTTACGACCGTTACAGATTGCTTCTACATTTATTTCTTTCTCTTCCCCTGCTTCCCCTGCCTCCCCTGCCTCCCCTGCCTCCCCTACAATACCTAATTTTGTTCAAAAATCAAATATGATTCCTATAGTTGAATCCTTACCCTTTAACTACAGGTAGCAGCGGAAGCCGAGTTAACCCTTGTTAAATCGCTAGTAAATACTGCTGTGTATATATAAGGTGATGGGCCAGAACAAGTCATGGAGTTGGTATTAGCTTTCCGGGGAGTCCACCATGACTTTGCCTCTACAGTCAAATTTGTGCCATTCCATGATAGGGTTCTAACAACTAAAGAGTTAGTTTGTCCATTATCTGCTTTTTTGGCAGATAAAAATGTGGCATAGGAAACTTGTCCATTAGCTGGATTAATCCGGGCTATAACTGCGACTTTTGGCCCGCCTCCGCTACCATAGCTCCCCAACCAACGCCCAGTAGCAAAGCGGCGAAAATCATTACCAGGCTGACTCCCAGTGGAAGAGTAAACGCCATATAAAACATCTCCCCCATTCCAATACAATCCGTAACCTGTACCGTCGTCATTTGTTGTTTCGTAGTCAGTCCGACACCATGCTTTAATACCATTATTAAAACGGATGGTTACAGGGTTTTTGTTATTAGATGATACTTGCTGATAACCAATGTAAAAAGATGTAGTTCCATTAACTACTCTGGGGCCATTTTTAGCTTTGATTGTCGCTTCACTATCATTGCAACTGAATGTCACAGCACTACCGATAGATGAATTGACAGTTTCAGCAAAAGCTGGGGGAGCTTTTTGTGTGATGACTAAATCAGCTACTAATACTAGAGATAAAGAGAAACCTGCCAAATATTTCTGAAATTTTTGAGAATAAATCATGGTATGAACCTGCTGAGAACTTGTAAGGGAAAACACCGTATCACTATAAACTCTAATGAGGGTTTAAACAAGCAAAATTATTGAAATTCGCAGATTGTAGTATTCTCAAAATCATGACAAATGAGACTATACTACAAAATGCACAAGATAATATGCATGATGTTGCATGATATTAACTGTATATAAACATCTCTTACCTAAGAGCATTATTTAACAGATTAAAGAATAATTCAGAATCAACAATCTGAATCAAGATGCTCTATATGAGAAGCTTCTCAAATGTTTTTATGCACACCAAATCCATGATTTTATGAGGGCAATCACTCAGTTTGTTAAGATACTTTTTCGCTCAGAATTAACAATTAATTCTCATGAATAGTACCAATATTTATGTTGGATAAATTGCGATCGCACCAGTCATCAACAAATAGTTGTAATGAACAAATAGCATTTGCTCATTCTCTATATCTATTGCTCTTGGAATCAATTGTTTTCAGTCTAGAGGAACTTAGTTCAGCTTTTTCTAGAACATAGATATATTTTTGAGAGAGGGTTATAGAGTTAGTTTGACTTAGTAAAGCTGTTTTTTGGTTCAGTAAAATTCGTGAATAATTTTATTGATTATAAAATTAATATATACATCTGGGTAATTTCTCTTAATTGAGATATTGCATCTAGTTTTTTTGGATGATTAGCTTATTCACCATAGGAGTCATATTTGATTTTTGAAATATAATAGGACTTATGCAAGAGTTACGGAATAACGAACCGCAGAGGCAATAGAGTTGCCAGTGCATTGGGCGGGTTCCCCGACTTGTCGCAACTGGCGCGACACGGAGAAATCAGAGTTTGATATATATTTTGCGTAAGTCCTATATAAGTAACCATGCAGAATTAATTACAGTCATTGCGAGCGAAGGGGTACGCTCCATTCGCAAAGTCAGTATTTCTGCTTAAGAGGTTGTTTGAAAAGTCCTATTGTTTGTAGCAAAAATTTTAGATCCCCCTAAATCCCCCTTAAAAAGGGGGACTTTAAGAAGTTTTCCCCCCTTTTTAAGGGGGGCTAGGGGGGATCAACAGGTGCTTAAAATCACAGCTAACCACTTTTCAAACAACCTCTAAGGGAGTTGGACTCAGATTTGTTTTAAAAAATTCTCTTAATTTGGTTACATTTTTTTAGCAAATAAATGCTGCTTCACCACGTCTAAACGCGAACAATTCCAATAATCGACATGGGAGACAATCAAACCATCAGAGTTAAGACCTAATTCACTTGAACCTGGAATAGAGATTCGTGGTTTCCAGGGGAGAGGTGTATTCCAACTGAGTGTCCACTCAGTTTTTATTGTGTCTCCTAAACGTTGAATATTATGTAAGTCCATCTTGGGATTTAAAAACCAAGTTTGGATAAAATTAATCATTTCTTTATAACGTTTAACACCATGAAATTTATTTAGTGGATCTTGAAAATAAACATCTGGAGCGTAAATGTTGTAAGTTTGATTTATGGGGAATCTTTGATAGTCTTCTTTGAGAATTTCAATTATATTCATAATATATACATTCCTTTAATATAAAAATGCAGCACCGATATAAATCTCTATTAAAAATTTAAATTAATCTTCATTCCATAGGCGTTCTAACTGATGCTGCCAAGTAGCTAGAACTTCTTCTCTTGCCTCTGAAGATTGGTTTATTTCGCCCATCAATCCTTCTGCATAAAAGCGTTCCAAGCTTTGCATAGTAGCTTGTAGAGATTGTCCTTGCTGCTTGGCTGCCTGAATAATTTGCCTGATGCGGCTTTCAACTAGTCGATTAAAGACATTATTTAATCCATCCTGATGGAGAGATACAAGTCGGTTGATTGCATTGGACAAATCTGCACTCATTAAACTGCCACTTTGATGTTGAAATACCCCCCAAATTACTCCTTCATATAAAGCGTAATGGACTTCTTGAGTGTCATCAAAGTTGGCTTCTAGGAACTGTTCTAAAAATGGTTGCCCTGACTCTGCGGGTACAATAGGCAGTAAAACTCTTAGCCAAGTATTATCTTCGGAAAGCAGCACCAACAGCCTAAATGTTGAAGTGTCTACTTGCCACGAGCCAGGAGCGATCGCAGTAACAACCGATGTGTTAAATAATTTCGTTAGCATCTCCGCAATTTCTTCGGATGTCATAAACCTTGATTAGATATAGCTAACCTCTAGATTAGCGCAGAGATGCATCTAAGTACCAGGGTAGCACACTTAAGTGTACTACCCCCCAAATTAGTGTATTCCTAGATCATTGAATTGCTCAAAAATACGATACCGATCGCACACAAAGCGAAGCCAGCAATGCTCATTTTCCAGGGTAAAATTCGGTTTATTTCTCCCATACCCATTGCAGTACCAATTTCTCTGGCAGTCATGGCAACCGCAAATAGAGTTAAGGTTATGCCTAGTATATAGGCAATTAGTGGCATCATTCCTGCTCCAATAATAGATTCAGCATTGGTGTAACCCTGAAATAAACCAGCACTGATGCCCAACAGAGCAAGTACTATAAAGTTTGGTTGATTTGGCATCATCAGCATAGTACCAAAAACGATGCTAGAAATGGCGATCGCTATTTCTATGCCTGGTAAATTTAGCTGGAATAGATGAATTACAATGCCCAATATTGCTGCTAAGACAAAATATGCAGCGATCGCAGCGCCACGAACAAACATAGATGAGAGTAAGCCAATAGCAATAATACTCACTAAACAATTTAAGCTAATTACTGGATCTGCCAATCCCCAGACAAAGCCTTCCCAGCAGTTAGTGATGGTATGGTTAAGTGGAGTTCCACTCAATGAACTCAGTAAGCTAATTAAAATTAAAGCTGCGATCGCTCCGATATGGCGATCGGCTAGCTTCGAGGTATAAAATTCGTGTGAAGCACGGAATTGCGATAATTTAGTTTTGAACATCACTATATGCCAAATTAGTTTCTTCGGTAATTTATACTACCCACCTATTAAAAAAACTAACGTGGTAATTACACCGCCTTGTACTAGCTTTATGAAGTTATACAAAGCCACGGTTATTGAAAAGTATAACGGGCGGCGTAGCCTCTTGTAGAAAAGCCCGTCCCGATATCGCTACTAAAATTATCAACATTTGATATTTAAGAAGGTATCTAATCGACTGCAAATATAGTTTAAAAATCTAGCTGTAATTTCCTTTTATTTGAGTACTTTCTCTCAGATATAATGCTCTCCTTTACCTAACCTAAAACTTATCTTAATTGAACTCTATTAAAAAGAAGATTAATCTATAAAGTACCTTCATTGGAAGAGAGAATGAAATTCATTAAATTTCAACTACTTAGTGTTGCTCTCATCTTCTTTGTATGGATTAGCCCACTGCACGCTAGTCCAATAGCTCAATTGCCAACTTCTTTACTTCCAGTTTCACAACAGGAAACAACATCTCTAAAAAGTTCCCAGGATGTATTGACTGTTGCAACTTTTAATGTGGAGAATTTAGACCCGAAAGATCAACGCTTTGATAATATTGCCAAAATTATTGGCAATAATTTGAACGCACCAGATGTCATCAGTTTGGTTGAAGTTCAGGATAACAACGGGCCAGTCGATGATGACGTTGTGGATGCAAACGAGACTTACCAAAAACTGATTACTGCGCTCAAAAATATCGGTAGTCCAGCATACGACTTTGTTGAGATTGCACCCAGCGACGACCAAGATGGTGGAGAACCTGGAGGTAATATCCGTGTCGGTTTATTGTTTCAACCCAGCCGGATAACTCTAGCAAAACTGCCTAGAAAAGGTGGTTCATTAGATGCTGTGGCTATTACTCAAGGTGCAAATGGTCTTGACCTTTCACTCAATCCAGGTCGGATTGACCCTACCAATAGTGCTTTCGAGGCAAGCCGTAAACCACTGGCGACAGAATTTATTTTTAATGGTCAAAAAGTGTTTATCATTGCTAATCACTTTGTTTCTAAAAAGGGAGGTTCGCCTACTGATGTGAAACGAGTCAAACAAGCCGAAATCGTTAATGAATTCGTAGGACAAATACTAGAAGCTGATCCGCAAGCGAAAGTAATTGTACTAGGTGACTTAAACGATTTACCAGATTCTCTACCTCTGAAGACCTTGAAGGGTAACATTCTGGAAAATCTGACCGATAGTTTACCTGCTAGCGATCGCTTTAGTTTCAAATTTAGTGGAAATCTTGAACTTATTGACCATTTGTTGGTCAGTCAAAATCTTTCTCGTCTTGCTCAACCGAAAATTGACATTGTGCATGTCAACGTTGGCTTTACTAAGCCTGTCAGCGACCACGATCCTGTGATTGCAGCATTTACATTACCTGCGAACCAGTCCACCTCTGACACAACTCCTCCCGTTACCCAATCCACTCCTGTAAGTGATTCGGCAATTATATTGCCTCAATTATCCAAAGTTGCTCTAGTTGAAGAACTAGCTAAAGAGTATACGCCTAGCAAAACTTTGAACTACGATCGCGCAAAAGACGAAATGTTTGGCATTATTGACAACCAAGCAGGTATTGTCACAGATATCTATGCTAGCTACCAAATTCGTTTAAATGGTAATGGCGATCCTAGTCAGGAAGCTGACAAGTTAGGACTGAATACCGAACACGTTTGGCCACAAAGTAAAGGGGCTGATAACGGTAATCCCAAAAGTGACTTGCACCATCTATTTCCGGCACGCGAAGATATTAATAGTGAGCGAGGAAATAAACCCTTCGACGATATAGCTGACACCAAGACTAAAAAATGGTATCGAGATGATACTGTTCAATCTACAATTCCTACAAGTGCAATTGACGAGTTTAGCGAATCATCACCTGCTAAATTTGAGCCTAGAGAGAAAGTAAAAGGGGATATAGCTAGAGCAGTGTTCTACTTTTACACTATTTACCGGAATCAGGCTGAGAAAATAGACCGAAATTACTTTCAGAATCAGCGTCCTACTTTGTGTAAATGGAATCAGCAAGACCTACCTGATATTACTGAAATAGAACGCAGTCATGCGATCGCTGATTTTCAAGGTAATGATAATCCTTTCGTTCTAGATGTCACATTAGCAGAACGGGCATACTGTGATTCTTGAAACGTTAGTGTTTTATACCGTTTCTTTGTGAAGCTGCATATATTTACCCCTCGGCTACGCCGTCCCCCCGATGTGTTGGGGGACTTATTATGTGCATCTTCATAAAGAACTGGTATTAGATACCCATCTTCAGCTCGACTTTATCCAAAATTAAGAACTTGGTTCTCTTGTATCGACAAAACCCTAGCTTTTTGGCAAAAAAGTAAAACTACCGTAGCACGAGGCCTTCAGCATGAGCTTGAGCTTTGCCAAAAAATGGATAAAGTCGAGTTCAGAACGTAGCAGAAAAGTATTGTAACCTGCTTGTGCGATCGCCTGTTTGCGTTCAGCGCGAGTAGTGATTTTTATATGGCTCCGCCCAAGAGCAACAGCGGCACGGGGTCATAGATTTATTGCTGCTTCATGCAAGCCGAATATTTTGCATACCATTTTGGGTGCTAATACTTGCTGTTGCCAAGATTGTCATAATTAGTTTTATATTAATTGTGTTTATTTTCAAATCTAGATAAATCAAGAGTGAAAGTGAAACATAATCACTATTTAAGTAGTTTTTGATTTGAGAAACATTACCTTTTATACATGATTAAGAAAACGTTAAGAATTCTCTCAAAATCACCAAATTTCTAAATGTAAACAGTTACGTATGGGAAAATCAAGTTAAGCATCAACAAATATCTTTTTGTAAATTTTTGTTCGTTTTTTAAATCGGTAATGCTTTAAAACAAACGCATTATCGTAGACATTGCTGCATGAATTAATTTAAATCTCTGTTGATTAGTCTCTGGGAATTAGCAAACAAAGGCTGATACCCTAAAAATGAACTTTTCTTTACTAAATAAAGGCTTTATGCCTTGAATAAGTGCAAGTTTAATAAAAATTGGAGGTTATAAAATGGCAATTCGGAATAACTTAGTTACCAATTTCTGGCAAAGAGTACAAAAAGATTCAGTTAGTTGGGGATCGTTAGCTCTTTGGATTAGCGCATTAGTTGTTCTATTAGTAATGCTTACCATGTTTTCTAACGCTTAGGTTATTCTAGTTCCTGGGCAACAGCCTGGGAACTAACATAGGGTAGACTTTCATCTTGTGCTAGACACAAAAAGTCTGCTATTCGGCATCTAATGGTATTTTCGCCTTTTGAAACACCTGCTCAACAGTAAATTGAATTCTTCTTCAAATTGTTCACATTCCTTGCAACACTTGCCGAATAATATTTGATGGTACTTCATCGGTAACTGTAACTACACCAATCTGCGTTGGTAAAACAAATCGCACTTTCCCCGCTTTGACTTTCTTATCTAACTGCAACGCCTCAATAATTGCTTCAATATCCACCCCAGATGGTAACTGAGTTGGTAAACCCGTTTTTTGAATTAAAGCATTTTGACGTTCCGTGTCTTCTTTTTGCCACATTCCCAAATCCACAGCAATTTGACCGGCTGCTACCATACCAATAGCTACCGCTTCACCGTGATTTACTAAACGATAACCAGTCAAACTTTCCACAGCATGACCAATGGTATGTCCATAGTTTAGAATCGCCCGTAATCCGCTTTCTTTCTCATCTTTGCCAACAACGTCAGCTTTTGCTTGACAAGAGCGCGTCAATATGGAGTCTATTAGCTCAGGTTTTACATAGCGGAGTTGGTCGAGCCGTTTACTTGCTTCCAACTGGGCAAACAATTCAGCATCCCAAATTACACCGTACTTAATAACTTCTGCCATTCCTGCCCGAAATTCGCGCATAGGAAGGGTTTTTAACACATCTGGGTCAATTAAAACCAAGCGCGGCTGATGGAATGCCCCAATCAAGTTTTTACCGTGGGGATGATTTACGCCAGTTTTGCCACCAATTGCCGAATCTACCATTGCCAAGAGAGTTGTAGGCACTTGCACAACATTAATGCCTCGCAGCCAGGTTGCGGCGGCAAAGCCAGTCATATCGCCA
Organism: Nostoc sp. KVJ3; assembly: GCF_026127265.1. Classification (GTDB taxonomy): domain Bacteria; phylum Cyanobacteriota; class Cyanobacteriia; order Cyanobacteriales; family Nostocaceae; genus Nostoc. Next base: position 1,672,088 of record NZ_WWFG01000002.1, on the reverse strand, counting down.
ATTACACCTCCGCCCAAAGCCACCATAGTAGCAGAACGTTCTAGGCGGTTTTCTAAGGCAACATCGTAGAGTTTTTGGATGGAATTGAGGGTTTTGTAGCGTTCACCAGGTGGTAGGGTGCAGCTAGCAACTTCAAATCCAGCAGATTTCAGGGATGTAATTGCTCTTTCGCCATAATGCTTAAAAATCGTTGGATTAGAAACTAGCAGTACCTTCTTGCCTAGCTTCAGATTGGCCATCTGTTGACCCAGTTGATCTAAACTCGAAGATGCGTTAGCGTAGCTCAACGAAGTTATCGCAATCTCATAAGATTGCTCTGGTAAATTTACATTAATTACAGAAGTCATTGCTCAACCCCAAACAAGCGCCCGTGGGCTGTATTCTATCGCAATCTGGGGATTGGGGCATTGGGGGAGATGAGGGGAACAAGGAGGACAAGGGAAACAAAGGGGACAGGGGAGACAAGGAGAAACCCATGCCCAATACCCAATCTTCAACAACTAATGATTCAATATATTTAGGAAGTATTAGTATTGTGGAGAAAAATAAATGTTTGCAATTGCAGCTTACATCGGCTTTTTAGCTTTATTCTTTGGTTTGTCTGTTGGTCTGTTGTTCGGTTTACGGACTGCCAAGATAATTTAACTAAGACTCCTGTGGGGTGGTAGAGACGTAAAATTTTACGTCTCTACATTCAAGTTCATACTTAGATTCAGCAACGCCTGATCCTTTATCCGATCGGCACAAGTTAACTGTCTATTCTAATCGGCTTTAGCACTCTTCATTATTCTGCATTGCTACAGCAAGTTTTTCTAGATTTTTACGAACAGTAACACTACGAATATTATTTACACCCCAGACTCGCCCACAAATATCTAAAGCTTGCAAATAAAGCGGTTCTGCTTCACTATAACGTCCAGTTTCACGATAAATTTCTGCCAAATTATTGAGACTTTCGGCAACATGGGGATGATTTTCTCCCAATAGGTGCTTATCAAGTTCTAAGGCTTTTATACATAAAGGTTCCGCCTCATTATAGCGTCCTTGCTCCCTGTACATATAACCAAGAGCGTAGATTGTATCTGCTAAGAGTGGATGCGCCTTTTGCAGCAGACGCTGCTTGAGTTCCAATGATTCTAAAAACAAAGACTCAGCTTGATCGTAGCGTCCTTGAGCGCGGTATATCAATCCCAAATTGTGCAAATCTGTTGCAACATCGGGATTATCTTCTCCCAAAAATCGCTTATCCAATTCTATTGCTTGTTGCGACAAAGGTTCTGCTTCACTGTAACGCCCTTGATGATAATAAAGTAGCGCTAAATTATTCAGTATCAGAGCGAAAGAAAGATGATTTTCGCCAACCAAACGTTTTTCGAGTTCTAATGATTGCAGATACAGAGGTTCTGCTTCATCATAACGTCCTTGTTCATCATATAGTAATGCTAAATTGTTCAGACTGACGGCGACATCAGCATGGTTTTCTCCCCACAGACGTTTTCTCAGTTCTAAAGCTTGTTTATATAAAAGTTCAGCTTTACTATATTGTCCAGTAGATTTGTAGAGTCCTGCCAAGTTATTCAGGCTAGTAGCAAAAGAAGGATGGTTATCTCCTAGTAGGCGTTTTCTCAGTTCTAAAGCTTGTTTATATAAGGGTTCGGCTTCGTTGTACTGTCCTGTTGCCCGATATATTCCTGCTAAATTGTTGAAGCTAGTAGCTAAGTCTATTTGCAAACCTGATTCATTTTGTAATTCAATCGCCTTTTGCCAATACTTTATTGCTAATTCCTGTTCTTCTTGATAATTTTGAGATTCACCCCGATCTAATCTACTACGGTAAATATCGCCCAATCTTGAATATAAAGTGGCCAAGGTTGGATCTTTAGTTCCCCGTTCCTGTTCTATTTTCTCAATTAGTCTTTGTAAATCTTGAATGGGCAAGAAAAAGGGGTTATTTTCATTAGTATCTGTACTGGCTAATTCTGTATCTCGAAAAACGAAGCGTATAGGTTCTAATTCTTTACCAGGAATAGCATTCGTTTTTTTAGATTCAAACCGAAATACACCATTCCGCCAACTCCAAAAGTCAGGAGCTTTTTTAATCAGGTTCACTAAAATCTGATTAGTTACCCAAAGGACGATCGCAAAAGGAAACTCGCGCAATCCTTCCCTTGTCCACTGTAAATAACCAAAAAATTTCTCCTGTTCTGATTGCTCTTTTCCAAGTCTAAGAAAATAAAGTTGTTCAGCCCCCGTCACGGTGATCGCTGCTGGGTTTTGCTGACGAAGATATTCTTCTTGTTGTACTAGTTGATTAAGAGCAGCTTTGAGGCTTGGTTCCTGACGTGCTAAAGTTACTCGATATGCACGGAAAGCGGGTTGTAGTTCGGCTTCATATTGGGCAATAATCTCATCCCGAAAGCTAGCATCATCGCAAACTGCAATCAGTAAATTTAATCCCCGCTTTTGAGCTTCAATAGAAACAATTAAATCATCATAGGCATCTTGATTTTCTCCCTCGTTATCTAATAATTCTTCATTTAACATTAATAGCTCCCTGTCTTTTCAAGCTTTCAATAATAATTGGATGAACATCGTACCAAGTTTCATCAGTACGATATTCTAGAACATACAGCCCGTGTAGCAAATCCAAAAACTCTGCTTGTTTGGGATCATTGGGCATAAATTGTTCATAAACACTCTGCAAAATATCGATATCAACCTTTCCTAAACGAATGGAAAAATCATTGCGGATTTTATTGATTGCTTGAAGGAGAATTTTATCATCAATAATAACCTCTGCTGAAGGATTTCGTCGGATAGTCCGCAAACAAATACGGCAACATTCCTTAGAGATCCGAATTAACTCTCGCAATACGCCACCACTGTAAACCACAATTTTCTCAGCCGTTTCTGGGGCGATTAATTCGCCGGGAATCCGCTTTTGTAAAACTTCACCGAGAATCTTCGTTGCTTCAGGACGAGGTAGGGCATTAGGAAAGCGATTTTTACCTTTATCAAAAATTTTTAAGACTGGCATTGCCACAACCTGATCGTTGGTTTCAGTGGTAATTATTGTGCTGATAAATGTTTCTCGAAGTACGGCAATGGGTATAGTATAAATAATTTGAAAGTTAGGTTGACAGAGAGCTTTAATGTTATCTCGATAAATTTCGTTAACTCTTCCTAAGTCAAGTTTATCTAAGTCATCAATAATTACTAAAACATTTTTTTTAGTTGCAGCTTGAATTAGAGCAGCAATTTCATTAATTCTGGCAACTAAATCTGATAATTTGCGTTCAAATTCTTGCTTAATTTCATCCCGAACGCTAGCATCAGCTTTTAATTTAGAACTAATTAACTTGAGGAGGTCAAAACCTATACCAGCTTCTGCCTGTAAATTCAATTCTTCAGTGCGAGTGCGAGTAGCAAACCACTTATAAAGAGCTTCTTTAGTTGATTGCGGAATATCAACTCGGCGTGCTTCTGCCTCTGTCATTAAATTAACTGCGATCGCAAACAGGATATTAATATGATTAACCGCCGACATTTCAATTTTGTCAGCAATAGAAAAGAGAACTACAAAATATTTATCTTGAATTTGGCGGCTAAACTCAGCTAACAAAGTAGACTTACCACATCCCCGATGTCCTGTAAAGACAATTTTGCCATCTCCATTAGGACTATCTTCCACTAATTGGTTCAGGTCTGCAATCAAATCATCACCATATTCGACTCTAAATCTTTCCATTTCGTTCCGTTCCATCAACGGAAATAGTTCGAGATTGCTGTATGCTTCTTGAAAGGAGTTTAATAAGTCTTGAGACATTGGATAGTGCTGTAAAGGTGCTAACTATCCATATAATGGCTCATGATTTTTGAAGTAGAAGTTCAGGTAATTTCAATTTTCCTAACTCCATTAATAAATGACTACTAGGTGATACTGTCTTATATTTTTCAAGAGGATACTTTCTCTTTTACAATCCCAACGGATAAACAAGTAATAGAAGTAAATATAAATAATAATGAATGATAGATTATACATTAGATAAATATAAATAAATAATAGATGATACATTTGAAATAGTAAAAGTTACCTAACAAATCAAAAAAAATAAATTTTCTCTTAAGGGTAGGTAGAGGGGACAGAAGCAGTTTTATTTTAATTAGTCTAGCGATGTCTACGACGGGCTAGGGCGTGTTTTCAAAGTTTTAGATCCCCCCAACCCCCCTTAAAAAGAGGGGCAAAGAGTCTCCTAAAGTCCCCCAATTTATCGGGGGATTTAGGGGGATCTAAAAAGTTAGGAGGCTAAACGAGCAGTTTGAAAACACACCCTACGCCTATGCACCAACTAGCAAATAACGATGGAGATGCTGAGTGCGATCGCAAAAGGACTAGAAAGTTGTTGCAGACTTAACTGTAGATTGGGTTGTAGCTTGCTTCCACGAAGTGGTACGAAGTGAAACCCAACATCAGCGTTGCGTATTGTGATGGATAATGTTGGGTTTAGTTCCTCAACCCAACCTACGAATTACTACGAGTTATTTTTTCAAAAAGTCGGGAATGTCGTAAAATTTTGAGTCGAACATGAGATTAGCCAGATTTGAGGATTTTAATCAGTCCAGCGATCGCACCAACTACGATGGAGATGCTGAGTGCGATCGCTAGAGGACTATTTCTAGATTGGACAGACGCAATTTTGTTCTATAATTATAGATTTTCAATTTCGCATTGCTTATGAAACTACGCTCGTATATGGTTATCGGGTTTTTACTCAGCCTTCTCCTAAGCATTGTGCCTTTTTCGGGCAATTTAACCAATGCTGCAACACCGACAGCAGTCACACCTGTATCTGCCCTCTCATTTACCCAAGGGGTAACAAAAACGGTATTAGACAACGGCTTAACGGTGTTGACAAAGGAAGTCCATACCGCTCCAGTGGTGAGCGTGCAAGTTTGGTATAAAGTTGGTTCGCGTAACGAAGTTAAGGGAGAAAATGGCATTTCTCACCAGCTAGAACATTTGATGTTTAAGGGGACAACTGACCGTCCTGTGCAGTTTGGCAGGTTGTTTAGTGCCTTGGGTAGTCAGTTTAATGCTTTTACTAGCTATGACGAAACAGCTTACTTTGGCACAGTGCAACGAGACAAACTCGAAGCATTATTGACACTAGAAGCCGATCGCATGGAAAACTCCTTAGTTGGAACTGAGCAACTAAAGAGTGAAAAGCGGGTGGTAATCTCCGAGTTACAAGGGTATGAAAATTCACCAGGCTATCGCTTAGATCGGGCAGTGATGCGAGATGCTTTCCCTACTAGAGCTTATGGCTTACCTGTGGGAGGGACAAAAGCTGATGTAGAAAAATTTACGGTGGAGCAGGTGCGGAATTATTACCAAACCTACTACAGCCCAGAAAATGCCACATTGGTGATTACAGGGGATTTTGCCACAGAACCTGTACTCAAAGTTGTTAAAGCAGCCTACGGGAAATTGCCAAAACGGGGCAAAGGGTATGCGGCAGTCCATGACGCAAGGCAAGCACTTGATAATTTCTCTGCATCTTCTTCAATTGCGGACGCTTCTCCAGCTACCCCTGTTGCGAAAAAAGCACCCATCGTCCTAAAGCAACCTGGAAGCGCGGCACTACTACAAGCAGTGTATCCTCTGCCAGATATCAAGCATCCTGATGTGCCGGCAATTGATGTGATGGATGCCATTCTCACAGGTGGACGCAGTTCCAGACTTTACCAGGCTTTGGTGGAATCGGGACTCGCTAGTTCAGTCAGTGGTGGGGCGGCTGAACTTATAGAACCAGGTTGGTATGATATTAGTGCTACGGCGGCTCCGGGTCAAGAGTTAGGGAAAATTGCCCAGGTGCTTCAGGAATCTTTAGGAAAGTTGCAACAACAGCCTGTAACTACAGAAGAATTGAAGCGAGCGAAAACGCAACTGCAAGCATCGTATATTTTGGGTAATCAAGATATCACAAGTCAAGCTACCCAACTGGCATATAACCAAACGATCGCAGGTGATTATCATTTTATTGAAAAGTATCTGGCTGCGATCGCTAAAGTTACCGCAGCCCAAGTTCAGCAAGTAGCCAAAACTTATCTCAATCCAGCTAAACAAACCATCGGCTTCTTTGAGCCGACTCAACCAGATGGTAAACCAGGGACTTCTAGCGCTGGTTCTGGGCGGACGGTGGAAAACTTCAGCCCCGGTAAACCTGTAGATCCAGCAGAACTAGCTAAATATCTGCCACCTGCCACATCAGCTACAGATTCGGGCAAACAATCACTACCAGAAGAGTTTACCTTAAATAATGGTTTGCGGGTTTTGTTATTGAGCGATCGCAGTCTCCCCACCATTAACTTGAGTGGACAGATTAACGCTGGTACTGAATTTGATGGCAATCAAAAAGCTGGATTAGCGAATCTGACTGCGGCCAACTTAATGAATGGGACGCAGACTAAAAATGCTTTGACCCTAGCAAAAACCTTAGAAGACCGAGGAGCCGATTTAAGCTTTAGCACCAGCCGCGAGGGAGTTAGCGTTAGCGGTCAGGGACTTTCAGAGAATCTACCGATATTGATTCAAACTCTGGCAGATGTATTACAAAACGCCACTTTCCCTGCTGACCAGTTAGAACTCAGTCGCCAGAGGGCACTGACAAGTCTGAAAGTCCAGCTAGATGACCCTAGAGGATTGGGACGACAAGTATTCCAGCAGACAATTTACCCAGAAAATCATCCATTCCATAGTTTTCCCACCTTCGAGAGTTTAAAAAGCATTACTCGTGATGATTTGCTTAGTTTTTACCAGACACACTACCGATCGGATGGCACAACGATCGCTTTAGTTGGAGACTTTGATGAAGTTAAGGTAAAAGCTTTGCTAAATCAGGCGTTTGACAAATGGCAAGCCACAGGTAAGCCACCTGTGCTAAAAATCTCATCCGTGCCATTACCGCAAACTTCGACACGTTTAAATAAAGTAATTCCCGGTAAAACCGAGGCTGTTACCTACATCGGCTATAATGGCATATCTCGAAAAGACCCACGTTATTATGCAGCAGTGGTGCTAAATCAAATTTTGGGTGGTGATACCTTATCGAGCCGTTTGGGTACAGAAGTGCGCGATCGCCAAGGTCTAACCTACGGGATCTATAGTGGTTTTGCTGCCGGAATCAACCCCGGCCCGTTCTTAATTCAGATGCAGACGGCACCTGGAGATACCCAAAAAGCGATCGCTAGTACTCTGGCTTTACTTAAACAGTTGCGCGATCAAGGAATAACTGAAGCGGAATTGAATACGGCAAAACGTTCAATTACTAATAGCTACCCCGTGGATTTAGCTAATCCTAGTGATGTATCAAGCATTATTTTAGAAAATTCTGTATTGGGACTTTCACGCTCGGAAATCCGTGAATTTCCCCAACAGATTCAATCAGTCACTATGACTCAGATCCAAAAGGTAATTGAGGATTTAATTAAGCCAGAAAATCTGGTAATTGTCACCGCTGGGCCTGGTGATACTCTACCCAAAGGCAGTTAATTAACATTAGTGAATTTTAGATTTGGGATTTTGAATTCTTCCTTCATCCCAAATCTAAAATTAAATGACTCTCAATACTGCTCGGTTAAGGTGCATAGTCATCAGAGATCCCCCTTAGTCCCCCTTAAAAAGGGGGAAAATAAGGCATTTTTAGCCCCCCTTTTTAAGGGGGGTTGGGGGGATCGACTCTTAACCGAGCAGTATTGAAATGACTCTTATCACAATACTGTTTAGTTAAGGCAAGAGACGCGATAAAAAAGACGCGATAAATCGCCGTCTTTACAATAATCAGTTCTTTGTAGAGACGGCGATTTATCGCGTCTATTTATGTCATTGCGAGCGTAATGAAATGTAGTTGCCTCTGTAGGTTGGATTTCGTGCCTCAACCCAACCTATGCTGGTTTTAGTTTTTGGCTTTAACTGAACCATATTGTTAATAGTTAAGTTTATTTGAGCCAACCTACTTATATTTGCATTTAGCATCAGGATCTATTTTTCCTGACTCGGTTCTTCTTCTTTCTTTTCTTTTACAACTTGAGTGGCGTATATTTCTACATCTCGTTGAATAATATCTTCTACATTACTGGCAAAGATATTAAACGCCTCATTGTGGCTTTTATAATTACTATAAGGGCCTGTTAACTGTGAAAATTGCCACCCTTGGCTTTTCAAAGATTCGACTGTCCGGCGATAGTGTCGCCAACGTTCTCCATAATGAAAAAACTCTTCAATAGCAGCACTAATAGCAACTACTTGACTCAAGCTAAAAGTTGACCAGATAATGACATTCTTGACTCTATCGTTAACTTGGAGAGTACTATTAATGTTTAGACTTACCAGTGTCGGCAGAATTACACCACCAACAATAGTTGTTATCCGCAACCAATAATAGCGATCGCGTGAGAAATTCGCCTTACCTTCCATCCAGAGTACTTGGTCTAACCAGCGCGATCGCAAAAAATGTCTTTGCACATCGCCTAAGTTAATCCCTTCAAATAACTTGTTAAAATCTTCCTTTAAAAATTCTGGATAACTATCTTTTTTTGGCATTATTCACTCCTAATTGAAAGCAAATCCTTAATTATTTTTCCTAAATTTTCAACTTTATTCTCTATGTCGATTAAGCTAATGTATTGTAATATACCAGATTTAGCTAACTTTTTAGCTCGCTCATCGGTAGCCTGTCCACGCAAGGCATCTGCAAGGATATCTGCGGTTCTACCACTACCAGCAATTACAACAACTAACCTGCCACTATTAACACTAGAAAAGGCATCTTCAAAGGTAATCTCACCACCGTTTAAAAGTATAGTCAATGAAGGTGCGTTATCGGCCAGCACAGTTGCAACCTGAGATATCCAAGGAGACTCATCGCCCCAATTATCGCCAGGAACCAGCACAAAATGAGTGTGGTTTGGTTCTAACCGTGTTAAATCAGCAGCAAGTTCTTGTTGATTAGGTAAAACCACTTTATTTTCAGGTGTTACACCAATCAAAGCAAACTTAGCCCCTATCTGGGTACGAGCCTGACCCATGAGTTGCATGATTCCCACATCCGTACCTCCATCCACCACATAAGCTCCCAAACTTTCGGCGATGGGGGCTAAAATTTCCGTAAACAAGCGTTGAATGCGGAGAAAGTCGGTTTTACTAATATTACTTGCACCCCCTACCACCACTAAAACAGAACGCGAACCGCCAAGCCCGATTCTCTCAAGAGCATCCGGTAATTCGGCTTGTCGATCAACTCGAATCGCTAATGCTGTTTGTCCGCTATCAAAGGTTAGTTTCAAAGAATTGTTCATTTGTCAACAATTTTGACTGCTTAAGTTTTCCAGGTTAGAACTTCGCAGTCATGTTCCACAAGCGTATTACCCACAGTTAATTGCTGAAGCGTTCAGCTTTTTGTCCTACCGAGGAGCGATGTCTCTGACGGGCTGTTCGGTGTCGCCAGAAGCTTTATTTAGTGGAGTTTCAAAAAGCAAGGTTATGATGATTAATGCATTAATCTAGCTTACGCCTAATAATAAATAAGTTGGCACAAACAAATCTCCAGAATACGGAGACGGTTAATCGCCTCTGTAGAACTGTTAGGTGCTGCGTCCAACCAAAATCAGCCGTTGTACAAATTTCCATAAGGATAATTGAAGTGACTAGGACTAATTCAGACTTTCTTTCCTCCAGCGATCCAGCGATCGCGGGGCTAATCAACGACGAACTACAACGTCAGCGAGATCACTTAGAGTTGATTGCTAGTGAAAACTTTACCTCGGCTGCGGTACTGGCGGCTCAAGGTTCGGTACTGACAAATAAATATGCCGAAGGATTACCTGGTAAACGCTACTATGGCGGTTGTGAATTTATCGACAAAATCGAGCAATTAGCGATCAATCGCGCTAAACAGATATTTGGTGCTGCTCATGCCAATGTCCAACCCCATTCTGGCGCACAAGCCAATTTTGCTGTGTTTCTGTCGCTCCTGGAACCAGGAGACAAGATTATGGGGATGGATTTGTCTCATGGGGGACATCTCACCCACGGTTCACCTGTAAATGTCTCAGGTAAGTGGTTCCAAGTTAGCCATTACGGTGTCAGTCAACAAACAGAACAACTTGACTACGATCAAATTCGGGAGCTGGCGCTAAGGGAGCGTCCTAAGCTCTTAATTTGTGGTTATTCAGCTTATCCCCGTGTAATTGATTTTGAAAAGTTCCGTAGTATTGCTGATGAAATCGGCGCTTACTTACTTGCCGATATTGCTCATATCGCTGGTTTGGTTGCTAGTGGGCTTCATCCCGATCCCATTCCTCATTGTCATGTAGTAACAACAACTACACATAAGACTCTCCGCGGCCCTAGAGGTGGTTTAATTTTGACCAGCGACGCAGAATTAGGTAAAAAACTAGATAAATCTGTTTTTCCTGGCACTCAGGGCGGGCCATTGGAACACGTCATTGCTGGTAAGGCAGTAGCTTTTGGAGAAGTCCTAAAGCCTGATTTTAAAACCTATTCTGCCCAAGTGATTGAAAATGCCCGTGCTTTGGCAGAACAATTACAAAATCGGGGTTTAAAATTAGTGTCAAATGGCACTGACAACCATTTACTCCTCGTAGATTTACGTTCTGTCAATCTAACTGGTAAGCAAGCGGATCAGCTAGTCAGCAGTGTGAATATTACTGCTAACAAAAATACTATTCCCTTCGATCCGCAATCGCCATTTGTTACCAGTGGTTTGAGGTTAGGTTCGCCAGCAATGACCACGCGCGGCTTAGGAGTAGCAGAATTTACCGAGATTGCAAATATTATTAGCGATCGCCTACTTTCTCCAGATTCCGACGTAGTAACCCAAGATTGTCGGCAACGGGTAGCAGCATTGTGCGATCGCTTCCCCTTATATCCTCACCTGGAAATTCCAGTACCAGCACTAGCCTGACATGATAGTTAGGAGTTAAGAGTTAAGAGTGATGAGTTTTAAGTTTTGAACTCCTAACTTCTAACTCTAACTTCTAACTTCTAATACCAATTTTTTATGAAGCTGCATAGAATTTGATCCCCCCTAGCCCACGCCAGTCGCTCCACTACAGCGCTTCGCGCATCCTGCGGCGGGGGAGACCCCAAGACCGCGCTAGCTCCCCTTAGTAAGGGGGGAACCGGAAAAACATCTATCAAAGTCGCCCTTTTTAAGGGGGATTTATGGGGATCAAAATATGTGCAACTTCACATTAAATTGGTATAATTCCTAACTCCTAACTTCTTACTATTCCTTCCAATGAGTGCAGAAATTATTTGTGTTGGTACTGAACTGCTGTTAGGAGATATCCTCAACGGCAATGCTCAATTTTTAGCGCAACAATTAGCGCAGTTAGGTATCCCCCACTACTATCAAACAGTGGTTGGGGATAATCCAGAACGGTTAAAGCAAGTTATAGAAATTGCTATTTCCAGAGCGCAAATTCTCATTTTCACTGGTGGACTCGGCCCGACACCAGATGATCTCACCTGCGAAACCATCGCCGATTTTTTTAAAACCCCTTTGGTAGAACACCCAGGAATCATCGAAGATATAACCCAGAAATTCGCCCAACGCGATCGGGTTATGTCACCCAGTAACCGCAAACAGGCTTTGATTCCCCAAGGTGCAGAAATTCTCCCCAACCCCACTGGAACAGCACCCGGTATCATTTGGCAACCCCGTCCTGAAATCACTATTTTTACCTTTCCTGGTGTTCCCAGTGAAATGTACCCGATGTGGGAAGAAACAGCCGTCCCATTTCTCAAAAGTCAAGGTTGGGGTAAAGAAATTATTTACAGCCGGAGTTTAAAGTTTTGGGGTATTGGTGAATCTGCTTTGGCAGAAAAAGTTGCTTCCTATTTGAAGTTGCCAAATCCCACAGTAGCCCCTTATGCAGGTAAGGGGGAAGTAAGATTGCGAGTTTCTGCTAAAGCGACTTCCGAAGCAGCCGCAGAAGAACTAATTGCGCCCATTGAGAAACAACTTAAAGAAATTGCCGGACTAGATTTTTACGGCGTTAATAATGATACTCCTGCTTCTGTTGTTGGTCAGTTATTGCGGGCATCAAAAGAAACGCTTTCAGTGGCAGAATCTTGCACTGGTGGCGGTTTAGGGCAAATGTTAACTGAGATTTCTGGAAGTTCTGATTACTTTTGGGGTGGAGTAATTTCTTATGACAATTCGGTGAAGGTTAGATTGCTGGGGGTTAACCCAGAAGATTTAGATAAATTTGGGGCGGTAAGCGCTACCGTTGCAGAGCAAATGGCAATTGGAGTCAAAACTCGCCTTGCAACAACTTGGGGATTGAGTATCACTGGTATTGCTGGCCCAACTGGAGGGACAGATACTAAGCCGGTAGGTTTAGTTTACATTGGTTTAGCTGGGCCAAAGGATGAAGTAGCAAGTTTTGAATATCAGTTTGGTACAGTGCGAGGACGCGCTCTAATTCGTCATGTGAGTGCGAATGCAGCGTTGGATAATCTGCGCCGGAAATTGTTGACAAGGTAGGTAACTTAAGAGCGCGGTATCCGCGTCTCTATCCTCCTACCCAGAGTAGGGACTTCCGCAATTGGGTAAAAATATCTGTAAAGATTTTAACAAATATCGCATTTTAGTTTGCGATCGCTAAAATTCAGTCCCCAGAAGTCTATTAACACGAGATAATAATAAACTCACACCACCCTTAGCTGTTGTCCCATCACCGATTACAGAACTTGTTCTGGCCTTGGTTTAGGTAATTAATTTCACAGCCACAGGGTCGAATTCTGCAAGTAGTTCTGAACCAAATCATGAAAACATCCGCCAAATTGCTAGCTCATCTCGACTCTTATTACCAGCAAATCAAGACAATCATCCTGACTCGACAGAATCCGATTACTGGTTTACTACCTGCGAGTACAGCAATTACAGCCCACGGTGATTATACTGATGCCTGGGTACGAGACAACGTTTACAGCATTTTGGCAGTTTGGGGTTTAGGACTTGCATACCGCAAGATTGACGACGATGAGGGACGCACTTATGAACTAGAACACAGTGTCATTAAACTGATGCGTGGGTTGCTGTTTGCGATGATGCGACAAGCTCATAAAGTAGAGACATTTAAACATACTCAGTCGCTACTGGATGGACTGCACGCCAAATATAATACCGCGACTGGTGATATTGTTGTTGGTGATGACGAATGGGGACATTTGCAACTTGATGCTACATCCATATTTTTGCTGATGTTGGCACAAATGACCGCAGCCGGATTGCAAATAATTTATACAGTTGATGAAGTAAATTTTGTCCAAAATTTGGTTTACTACATTGGACGAGCTTACCGCACCCCAGATTACGGCATTTGGGAACGTGGTAATAAAATTAATCGTGGTACCGCTGAGTTAAATGCCAGTTCCGTAGGTATGGCGAAAGCTGCTTTAGAAGCTATTAATGGACTGGATTTGTTTGGTGTGCGTGGTAGTCAAGCATCGGTGATTCATGTGTTACCAGATGAAATCGCCCGTGCCCGGATTACTTTAGAATCTCTATTACCAAGGGAATCTGGTTCCAAAGAAATCGATGCGGCGTTATTGAGTATTATTAGTTATCCTGCCTTTGCAGTGGAAGATTTGGAGTTACGCGATCGCACTTTAAACGATATTATCAATAAACTCGCAGGTAAATATGGCTGTAAACGCTTTCTGCGTGATGGACACCAAACCGTTTTAGAAGATAATCAGCGCTTGCACTATGAGCCGTTAGAACTCAAGCAATTTGAGCATATTGAATGTGAATGGCCGTTATTTTTCACTTATTTAGTTCTAGATGGATTATTTCGTGGCGAGCAAGAACAGGTTAAAAAATATCAAGAGCTTTTAGAATCATTACTCATAGAACAAAATGGTTTACGTTTATTGCCAGAACTTTATTATGTGCCAGCAGAAAATATAGAAGCAGAAAAGTTAGCACCCCAAACGCAACCACGTTTACCCAATGAAAATATCCCCTTGGTGTGGGCACAGAGCTTATATTTTCTCGGCAAGATGTTGAGTGAAGGGTTACTTGCCGTTGGTGATATCGACCCTTTGGGAAGACATTTATGTGTAGGAAAACAGCGCGAATCGTTGGTACAAATTGCTTTATTAGCAGAAGATGAAGACTTACAGAAGAAACTAGAAGTTCATGGAATTGAAGCCCAAACACCTACCCAAGTAGAACCGATTCAGGTGAGAGAAGCTGGAGAATTTTCGGCTATTTATACCCAAATTGGCCGTAATGATAAACTTGGTTTAACTGGACGACCAGTCCGGCGGCTGAGGAGTTTGACAACATCTAGAATCTTTCGGATTCGTGGTGAAACAATTGTCTTTTTGCCTGCATTCTCAGATTCTCAACAGTTTTACTTAACTCTAGATTACCATTTTCTACTAGATCAAATTAGAAGCGAACTAGCTTACATTCAAAAATATTGGAGCGATTTAGGTCGTCCAACTCTGACTTTAATGTTGACGCACACTATGTTAGAAATCGGTTCGGAAGCATTATTAGAATTGATGCAAGAACTGAAAGATGGTGTTTGTAATGGTGTGCGGGTAAAATTAGGGCGGCTAAATCAGTTAATGCTGACGGCTGGAATCCAAAGAATTGATTTTCTTCCAAATGCCGAATTTTCCCTATCACCTGTGAAAAATGCCGGGCCACGTTGCTATTACCTGGCTTATCATCCTGAAAAAAACTGGCGCTTAGGACATACTCAAGAATTTCAAATGGAGTGTGAAACCAACTTCGGATTATTGCTTTCTTATCTGCGTTCATCAGAAAATATCCACGAGCAAATTGAGTTATTGCAAACTTTAACTCGCTTGCAGGGAATGGAATTTGATACGGGGTATGGTGGCCCAGGATATCCTGTCACCGTAGCCGATTTACTCGATGAAGTTTATACCAAAGCTGGAGATTTAGGTATTTGGGCGGTAGTGCGTCGGGCTGCGGGGTTACGCCTTATGGTTGATATCAGCTTATCAGATGCAGTAACGAGTATTTTGGTAAGGGGTAAGCAAATTGCTGTGGGTAAAGCTTACAGTGAAGCGTCGTTAATTACCGTACCCATGCCCCACGATGAAATTGCCGATAAAATTAGTCATTTTTGTCGTGAGGATATCCGCGATCGCGTCCTCACACAAGAGATTTTAATCTATCTTGGTGTATTAATTCGCTCAGAACCCGAACTATTTCAAGGATTACTGACCTTAAGAGTTGGCTATCTCATCTTATTGATAACCAGCGAACTAGCGCGGGAACTGTATGTTACCCAAGATGAAGCTTACGATCGTTTAATGCAACTTTCACCCTTTGAAGTGAAAATGCGCTTGCGTCAGGTATTAACTGGATATACTGGCATGAGTAACCTGTTACGTCAGCAAGAATCACTGCACGTTAAGCAAAAAGAAAGTGATATTGCTTGGGTAGTGTCGCCAGCTATTGAGGAAGAAATAGAAGTCCCGCCAGGGGGGTGGCGACGGTTTCGCCAAGCTGAAGGTGCAACGGGGCGCGTACCAAAAGAATTTTTTAAGCAGGTTTGGTTATTAATGCAACATTGCAAGGGTCTAGTAATTGGGGATAAGCTAGAGCGGCGCAATCGTTTAGACAGTGAGATAATGCTGTCAGAAATGACCGCTGGAGAAAGAAATTTTGCTTTATTAGTGGAGCATTTGCTGAATAAAATCGAAGCTCCAGAATACCGCCAAGTTAATATTGAAGCATTAATAGAATTAGGAGCGATCGCAGCTAATAATCCCAAGCTGCAAATCGAAGAATATATCGTGTTGGATGTGTTGATTGGCCATGCAGTCCGATTGGCGTGGCTAGAAAATCATAGTCAACGCAGCGATCGCTATGATGAGGATAAGGCAAGTGCATGGCGATCGTTTTATAATACTTCTCCTAGAGATTGTGCTAGTTATATCCTTAAAGCCTTCCGCTTCTTGACAAAGTTTGGCGAAGTCAGTGCAGCTTAATTTAGGATAGGTGTAGGTTGCGTTACACTATGTTCACAAATCTAAAAAGGCTTTCTCTTATTTTTAATGAGGGTTAGGAAGCATCAAGCCCTAACCCAAGCTTATTGTAAGAAAAAGCTAAATTATAAAATGCGATCGCACTCAAGCCAAAAATCACAATTGCTTACTTTGGATAAAATTTGTCATTACTTGACAATCATGAGCGTGACTATAAGTCGTCCAAGTATTAAGGGACTTCCAAGAAATAAATTATCCAAATAAACGAACCACGGAGACACAGAGAACACAGAGAGAGGAGGAATAGAGAGAGTTTTTGCGTCAGTTTTGGAACATTTTTTTATTTGGAAGTGCCTATTGAAGAAGGCATCTATGCTGAGGGCAGAGGGCAGAAGGAACTTTTTCGTTGGGGATTCAGACCCCAACCAATTGTAAGCACCGTATAGACGGTGGGGTTTTATACCCAAGTTCGGTTCGGTCACAGGCAGAGGGAGGAGGCAGTATTCCCTTCTGCCTTCTGCCTCCTGCCCTCTGCCTTTCTTGATAAACTAGACTTTATAAAGATCCTTTAAATGACCTTTAATTAACTTTGACTATTGTAAAAAAATATCCCCTGCTTCAGGAGTGCCGTTGTGAGCAGACAGTAAAAGCAGGGGGTTTATTAAATTTTATTTTATTGACAAAACTACTTAACCGAAACAGCATCAACATCAATAGTACTTCCAGTAGACTGAGAACCCTCAGCACTATCAGCTACTTCAGTTTCCATATCACCCTTACGAGCTTTCCACCCCTCAATCACCAGCCCAGACACCTCACTAACTAGCAGGGTTAAAAGGAAAACATCATCAATCTGTCCCACAATGGGTATAAAATCTGGGGCAATATCAATTGGGCTGATCAAATAAACCAACGTTCCTAAAATTACCCACCAACGGTACTTGGGGTTACGAAGCAAATTGCGATACCAAGTGTAAAGTGATTGGATTGAAAATTTCATATTTTGAACCTCCAGTTATCTTTAATTTTGACAAATAATCCTCAAAATTCCCGGTGGGAATAACCGTCCTAGTTATTCTGGAAGACGCTACTCGTAATTTTTTACCAATTATCATCGAAAAACATGGGGGCAAATTGGAATGTTTCTATCCTCTCGGTAAAAAAAAGTGAGTTGCTCGTTCAATTACCTACCCAGTAGCAGGTTTGTCCAGCAGTCTAAGTCAAATAGGCTATTTTTACACCGTCTTTTTAGGTTTTCGAGAAATTTATATTTTGGAAGTCCCTCATTTTGCATTAATCTCTAGAATTAAAATGCCTTAGCACATTTGCTCTAGTCGTGGTGGGAGGAAACTTAAACAGTGGATATTTTAGATTTATTTTATAAAGGCGGGCCAGCGATGTGGCCTCTGCTAGTCCTGTCGGTTCTATCTCTGAGTGTGATTTTTGAGCGTTCGTGGTTCTGGTTGCGAATTTTGACTCAGGAAAAGCAAATAGTCGATCGCATCCTCGATGCTGCTCAGGATAATTGGCAAGTAGCGGCGGATATTGCAAGACAAGCAAGTAATCAACCTGCTGGACGTTTTCTCTACGCTCCCTTACGTTTAGCCAAAAGTGATGCGGAAACCTTTCGACTAGCATTGGAGGCTTCGGCAGAAGACGAATTGGCTGGAATGCGCCGGGGCGAAAAACTTTTAGAAGCCGTAATTGCCCTTGCGCCCCTATTGGGATTGTTGGGTACAGTTTTGGGTTTGATCAGAGCTTTGCGAGCAATTCGGATTGGCGATTTAGGAACTGAATCTACAGCTGGAGTAACAACTGGTATTGGTGAATCGCTGATTGCTACGGCAACAGGGCTAATAGTTGCGATTATTAGTTTGGTGTTTTACCGCCTATTTCAAAGTTTTGTAGTCAACCAAATCAAAGTTTTTCGGAAGGCAGGGAATGAGATGGAATTGCTCTACCGCCAGTCCCCGCCTGATTTTAGTAATAATACATCAGCAATTGTGCCGGAAAATTTCACTCCGCCCCGCAAGCCAGGAAAAACAAAGTTTCCTGAACCTCCTGAACCCCCCAATACAGCTAATTAATAGTTAATAGTTCAATCCCTAAGCCAGGCATTTAAATTGAGAAAATGAAAGTTAATCTCCATACTCCAATTGAAGAAGTTCAAATTCAAATCATCCCTTTAATTGATGTCGTTTTTTGTATCCTGACGTTTTTTTTGTTAGCGGCATTACAATTTACGCGCCAACAAGCAATAAATGTTGATTTGCCCAAAGCCAGTTCCAGTACGATATCTGGAATCACATCACAGAATGGAAGTCTGATTGTAACTATCGATGCCGTTGGCAATACTTACATAGAAAAACAACCTGTAAAACGTGAGGATTTGGAACAGAGTTTAAAACAGTATCTTCAAGCAAACCCTAGTGCTGTTGTGGTACTAAATGCTTCGCGGACAGCAACTTACAATGATGTCATTGAGACATTGGATTTACTGCGGCAAGTAGGAGGCGATCGCGTTTCTTTGGGGATTATTCCTGGCCCATCTCAACCACCCATAAACAACTCACTCAACCAGCCGAATATTCCCTCTTTCCCAAGCAATCCTGGTGCTGCACCACTTCCAGGTATCAATCCCGAAGGCAATATTACCCCTAAATTTCCCCCAGCACCTAATTCTGTACCCTTTCCTAGCGTCAATCAGCCTCAAACAGGACAAGGTATCAGTCCTATTAATCCTGGTATTTCTAACCCACCGGCATCCCAAGCGCCTGTAGCACCTAAAAAAACCCAACCTACTCTTAAAAGATGAGATAGAGGCATTGGGAATTGGGCATGGGTTTCTCCTTGTCTCCCTTGCCCCCCTCATCTCCCCACTCCCCACTCCCCCTGAAGCTTTTTACCAAATCCTAAAGATATCTAAAACAAAATTCGATTAGCGATTAAATTTCTGCTAACTTACAAATAATTGGTTGAGCTTTAAAGATTTTTCCACCGATAAACTGAAGTAATTTATCACCAATTGCCATTCACGTTTCAGGGGTTGTGGCATGAATATCGTGACGCTTTTAATTGTTTGGGTAGTAACAGCTATCAGCTTGTTAATCATTAGTAAATTACCTTTAGGAGTTGAAATTGATACTCCTGGTAAAGCCTTCCTTTCTGCCGCAGTGCTTGGTATCGTGACGGCAATAGTCAGACCGATTTTAAGCCTCATTTTTGCAGTACCAAATTTACTTACCTTAGATTTATTATCCGGCATTTTCACATTTATGATTGCCGTGGTTTGTTTTAGTATTGCTGCTTGGTTAGTAGAGGGCTTTCGCTTACGTTACGGTATTTGGAGTGCTGTTATTGGTGCATTCACCCTGACCATTATTAACAGCTTAATCTACAAATTATTGGGCGTGTAAATTTAAGAGTTAGGAGTTAGGAGTTAGGAGTTAAGAGCTATTAACAATTCCTCACTTATAACTCCTAACTCATCACTCCCATTTCTTAACTATTCGTTGGAACTTGGGGGAGCAACGGGTATAGTTGATTGTTGTTTACGTTGCTCGCGTTTTTTGCGATCGGCTGAGAGCATATCTGCCATTACTACCAGCGCTTGCGCCATTTTGTCTAGGTTAGAGCGGTATAACTCCAAATCCTTGTTGAGTTTATCATCAGATACGTGCAAGCCAGCAGCGATCGCTTTTAGTGCCTCAGTTAGTTGTTTTTCGTCTTTAACTAATGCCGGATCTGACTGTTCCAATAACGAAAATACACCGATTGCGAACAACCGATTGTATTTAAAGTTAGGATTATTAGCGATCGCTTGCAGTTGTGTCTGCAAATCAGCATCTCGATCTAAGTAAGTAGTTTGGCCTAGCCACCCAATTAAATCTTTAACTGGCAAACCTTTTGCTACGGCTTGCAATCTTTCAGCATCCTGTCGATAGTGTTGCGGATCTTTTTCTATAGCCCGACATAAGGCGTTAAAAATTGATTCTTGATCCCGTTCTGGTTGATAGCCTTGCATGAAGCGGTCGAAAGTAGTGACGACACCCAAGGCATAAATTGGATTGTAGCTAAAATCGATATTTACTGATAGCAGATGCATTTCCACCATCAATTCTTCTACTACCCGACGATAAATAGTGTTAATCGGTCGGGTGTGAAGATTGTAAAAAGTTCGTTTTGTATCAGAGACAGTACGGACGTTATTCACAAAGCAAATGTTAAGGGCGACGTATCTTTATTTTGTCGCTTAAAGGCTACTTTGCCAAGTTTAGCTTTTGACTGGTGACGGTTTCATTTACAATATAAATAAATCAGAAGTATTCCAGAAGCTAGTAGCCACAGGGGATAAGACTCTTTCCTCTAAAGAACTAGCTAGAAATATTTATCCTTAATGATTTATTTATCGCATTTATGAACTTCTCGCCACAGTTAATTGCTTTAGGTGAGTACCTAGCTGGTGAATTTGATAATCGAGAACAAGCTCTAGAAGACCCAGTTTGGTATGTCCATCTCCGAATGTGGCAAAGACCAGTGAATTTGTTTACAGAAGATAGCATCACCCTGTTTGCCGAACAAGCTAGCGTGATTAACCTAGATAAACCTTACCGCCAGCGAATTATGCGCTTGCGTCAGGGCCGCAACTCTGATACATCTCTGGAGGTACAATATTATATACCTCAAGATCCAGATGCATTAAGAGGCGCAGGTAATAACCCTGCTCTACTGAACACACTGACACCCAAACAATTAGATTTACTACCAGGTTGTATCCTAACAGTAACTCAGGAAACACTAGGCCGCGATCGCCATAAGTTTATCGCCAATCCACAACCAGAGAGTCTTTGCAGCTTTACCTACCTTGGTAATAGCGTCTATGTTTCCTTGGGTTTTGAAAGCACTGCTGTAGAATTTCACAGCTACGACAAAGGAATTGATCCAGCGACTGGAAAAGCAACTTGGGGGGCTATTATGGGCCCTTATCGCTACACCAAGCGAAATCAATATTAAATAAGATAAACTTATGAGTTATAAGTTATAAGCTATGAAGTTTCAATTAACTCCTGTACAGACGCGATTAATCGCGTCTCCTAACTCCTAACTCTTTTTTAGCTAGCAATGCTACGAGGTACGCCTTCTAAAGCTTCCTCTTCTGTTTCAAAGATTTCAAAGACAGTATCCATCATCGTCACTTCAAACACAAGTTTCGCTTCTGGATGTACATTGCAGATGCGGAAGCTGCCCTTGACTTTATCAGCATCACGCATCCCCGCTACCAAAGACGTAAGACCAGAACTATCAATAAAATTTACCTGAGCCAGATTGACAACTACATGGCGGCTGAGTTTGGAAATACACTCTTGTAACTTCAGGCGAAATTGCCAAGCTGTGGTAATGTCTAGGCGACCGGCAGGTGTCAAGACAATCACTGTGTTTCCGTCTTGGGTTGTATAAGTTTTTTGGTCTATCTGAATCACTAAAGCCCTCCCCGTGGCATTCCTCTTAAAATTAGCTAGTTACAGAATTGTCTAATGCTGTCACTTGAGATTAACAAGCTATAGCTAAAATTGTCACCTTTTTCTGCTAAGTGCTTAACTCTAGTAGTTTAACTCATCAAAATAATAGTGGGGCATGGGGCATGGGGCATGAGGCATGGGGTATGAGGAATGGGGAATGGGGAGTGGGGGAAATGAGAGAGGTGGGGTAGATAACAAAGTGAGGGATAAAGAATTAATAACCAATGCCAATGCCCAATGCCCAATTAATTTGGTATCCAGTTGATCCAGTCTTGAGGCTTAAGGAAAGTTTCATACAACTCGGCTTCAGGGGAATTAGGTTCCGGTTGATAGCCGTATTCCCAGCGCACTAAGGGAGGTAGGGACATGAGAATTGATTCGGTGCGTCCGTTGGTTTGCAGACCAAAAATAGTCCCTCGGTCATAAACCAAGTTAAATTCTACATACCGTCCCCGGCGATAGAGTTGAAAATTCCGTTGGCGATCGCCATACTCTATCCCATGTCGCCGTTCTACAATTGGTACGTAGGCTGGTAAAAATGATCTGCCACAGTCTTGCACAAAGCCAAACAAATCTTCCCAATTGCGGGTTGCAGGTGTTCCCACCTGGTTGCTATAAATAGCCGCTTCCCCATTGGGATTTGGCCCCCGATATAAAGCACCCTGACCATCTTGGTAATCAAAAAACAGACCACCTACACCCCGTGTCTCATCACGATGCTTGAGGTAAAAATATTCATCACACCACCGCTTGAATACCGAGTAATAGTCTGGGTGGTGTTTGTCACAAGCTTGTTTTAATGTTTTGTGTAAATGTGCTGCATCTTCAGCAAAGGGATAATAAGGCGTTAAGTCAATACCACCACCAAACCACCACACTGGCCCCGCTTCAAAGTAGCGATAATTTAGATGAACTGTGGGCACATAAGGATTGTGAGGATGCAACACCATTGAAGTTCCCGTAGCATAAAAGCCATGTCCTGCTGCTTCTGGGCGTTGGGTTAAAATTGAGGCTGGCAAATGGGAACCCCAAACTTCAGAAAAATTTACACCAGCTTGTTCAAATATTGCACCTTCTCGCAGCACGCGCGATCGCCCTCCACCTCCTTCAGGGCGTTCCCAACTATCTTCATTAAACTTAGCCACACCATCTAGTTTTGCCAATGATTCGGTAATTTCGTCTTGCAGTTGTTTCATAAACTGACTGACTCTAGTCTGAGCGTCAGGTGCTGGCAAAGACTTGGATGATTCTGCTGCTACAGTTGGTGTTTGCGAGTTGGTCAACATAGATTCCCGAACCTAAATTACAATTTCCAGAAAGCCACAAATTTCTTATCTTAAAATTTGGGGGAAACACGCCCCAACAATCAAGCTCTATTTGCCCAACCCGCTTTTTTCTTACTGGTTAAGCATTTATGCGATTGATGGACATCACTAGAGTTATTTTCCCTCAAATGCGTATAGGCTTGTATATTGACTGAGTTTTTTTTGTTAAGTTTTTTTTGTTAAGTTTAACTATTTCACTCATTTGGTACTTCAAATTAGTGTATTTATGATGTCAATTTAGTAACTGAGCGTAGTTGCACACAATACCAGAGTTAAAAGAAAGTGTCTAGGGGAGGGGAGGATTAGGAAAATGCAAGATTGGTTATCCAAATTCATCCACCGCAAACGTCGTCGGTTTTGCGCTTCTCTAGTGCGGACGTATCGAGAGATTAGTTATGCTTCTGTAGATGAACTGTGGCAAAAAGTCGCTGACTTAACAGATGTTTCCTGGCATCCACTACTTAAGAGTACTAATGTACCCTACGGATTAGTACCCAAACCAGGATTGATTTTTCACGCCGTAACCCGCTTTTCACCGATTCCCATCCGTATTTTTGTTGAGCGCGTCAATCCTAGAGAGATGTTGAGTATCAGAGTACTGGCGATTCCAGGGATAGAGGAACGAGTGACTTATCAAGTAGAGTCAACTGTTTGTGGTACTTGTTTATCTTATTCTGTAACTCTACGGGGTTGGTTATCGCCCCTAATTTGGTCTTTATCCCGTCCTTATGCCGACCGCGTAGCCCGGTCTTTAGTCGAGGCAGTAGAAAAAGCAGCATTACCAAAGGTATCTAGTAAGAAAAAATCCCTTAATGACAGTTGTTTTGATTTTTAGTTAAAGGGAGCAGGGAGTGGGGATGAGGGGGAGCAGGGGGCAGGGAGAAGAATTTTCCCCTCCGCCCCCCGCACCCTGCCCCTCTGCCTCTTTTCAATCCCCAATGCCCAAAGAAAGTTAAGATTCTATATAGGTAATAATGCCATTTACTAAGTTTTATTACGGCATTGACAGTGAAAATACTAAGCTGACCTTACTTAAGAAAGCATCCAGTTAATAACTAAGATGTTCGCCATAAGTGTATTTATTCATTTTGAATTTTGAATTTTTATGTACGATGTCCTCGATTCTCGCTCTGTCTTAGAAGTGTTGCGACCAGTGGAAGACCCAGAACTCCGCAAAAGTCTGGTGGAACTGAATATGATTCGCAACGTCAAAATTGACGGTGGCAAAGTTAGTTTTACTTTAGTCTTGACCACTCCTGCCTGTCCTTTACGTGAATTTATTGTTGAAGACTGTCAGAAAGCTGTTAAAAAACTGCCAGGCGTTACTGATGTCAGCATAGAAGTGACGGCAGAAACACCGCAACAAAAAAGTTTGCCAGACCGGACTGGTATTTCTGGTGTCAAAAACATTATTGCTGTTTCCAGTGGCAAAGGTGGCGTTGGTAAAAGTACGGTGGCGGTAAATGTAGCAGTTGCTCTAGCTCAAACTGGGGCGAAAGTCGGCTTGTTAGATGCTGATATTTACGGCCCTAATGACCCCACCATGCTGGGTCTGGCTGATGCCCAAATTACCGTGCGTTCCACTGAAACAGGTGACATCCTGGAACCTGCCTTTAATCACGGTGTCAAATTAGTTTCAATGGGCTTTTTGATTGACCGAGATCAACCAGTAATTTGGCGGGGGCCTATGCTCAATGGTGTAATTCGCCAGTTTCTCTATCAAGTGCAATGGGGAGAACTGGATTATTTGATTGTAGATATGCCACCAGGAACCGGAGATGCTCAGTTAACTTTAACTCAAGCAGTGCCGATGGCAGGGGCGGTAATTGTCACTACGCCCCAAAATGTAGCCCTGTTAGATTCTCGCAAGGGATTGCGGATGTTCCAGCAAATGAATGTCCCGGTATTGGGGATCGTGGAAAATATGAGCTATTTTATCCCTCCCGATCAACCTGATAAGCAGTATGACATCTTTGGTTCTGGTGGTGGCTCTAAAACTGCTGCCGAATTGGGAGTGCCACTTTTGGGGTGCGTACCGCTAGAGATTTCTACACGAGTTGGCGGTGACAGTGGTGTGCCGATAGTTGTTGGCGATCCAGATTCAGCTTCAGCAAAAGCATTAACAGCGATCGCTCTTAATATTGCTGGTAAAGTGTCAGTTGCTGCCCTGACATAATTAATTTTAATTTCTATTTGATTCCTGGGAATACTAAAGATTGGGGATTGGGTATGGGACATGGGGAGAAGGAAAACAATAGACTTGTCAAAAGATCGCACACAACTTTAGAGAGACAGAAACAACGAAAATAACCAATGCCCAATTCCCAATTCCCAACACTTAAATAAAAGCTAAAGTCTAAATTGGCACAATGTTGTTAAAACGATCGCTCCCCAAAATTCGCTGGAAGTCTTGGGTTAAGCCCTGGCAACAGGTAGATTGGCTCCTATTTTGTTTGCCAGTTGCTATCAGTATCTTTGGTGGCACTATGATTCTCAGTACGGAGTTGAAGCAGCCAGTAACTGATTGGTGGTGGCACTGGATGGTAGCGGGTATCGGAGTGCTTATAGCCCTGTTTTTATCTCGCATCCGTTACGAACTATTGATGCAGTGGCACTGGGTAACATACTCACTAACGAATTTCAGCTTAATTGCTGTGATGATTGCTGGTACTAGCGCAAAAGGGGCACAGAGGTGGATTAGTATCGCCGGCTTTAACGTGCAACCCTCAGAATTTGCCAAAATTGGTATGATCGTCACCTTAGCAGCTTTGCTACATAGGCGGACTGCTTCTAGCCTCGAAGGGGTTTTCCGCGTTCTGGCAATCACTGCCATCCCTTGGGGATTAGTGTTTTTGCAGCCAGATTTAGCAACATCACTGGTATTTGGTGCGATCGTCTTAGGAATGCTTTACTGGGCAAATGCTAACCCAGGTTGGTTAATTCTGATGATTTCTCCTGTGGTTGCCGCCATTTTACTGAGTATATCTTGGCCTTTATCAGGGCCGATAGTTTTATTCAAAGAACTATCTTTTGGCCCATTAGGGATAGTTTGGTCATTTGCGATGGCTATTGTAGGCTGGCAAACTCTTCCTTGGCGTAGATTTGGTTTCAGTGCCATTAGTGCGTGGACTCTTAACATACTCGGTGGCGAATTAGGAGTCTTCGCCTGGAACCATATTTTAAAGCCGTATCAAAAAGATCGGCTCACTGTATTTATGGATCCCGATCACGATCCACTTGGTGCTGGATATCACTTAATCCAATCTCGTATTGCTATTGGTGCTGGTGAAATTTGGGGATGGGGTTTGTTCAAGGGGCCAATGACACAACTGAATTTTGTGCCTGAACAGCATACAGACTTTATTTTCTCCGCAGTAGGGGAAGAATTCGGTTTTGTTGGTTGTTTGGTAGTGCTGTTTGTCTTCTGCTTAATTTGCCTCCGTCTGTTGCATATTGCCCAAACCGCCAAAGATAATTTTGGTTCCTTGCTGGCTATTGGCGTTTTGTCCATGATCGTGTTTCAGGTGATTGTGAACGTTGGTATGACTGTAGGTTTAGCGCCTGTGGCAGGTATTCCCCTACCCTGGATGAGCTATGGGCGTTCTGCGATGCTGACTAACTTCATTTCCTTGGGAATAGTAGAATCAGTAGCAAATTTCCGCCAAAGGCAGAAGTACTATTGATTCGTCATTAGGCATTTGTCAGTTGCCCAATGCCCATTAAGAAGTATTAAGCTATTAAAAGGAAACAAGCGAGGCTAAAAACATGATTCTGCCTGGAGCAACTGTTCGCGTCAAGAATCCCGCAGATACCTATTATCGTTCTGAAGGACTCGTGCAACGACTGACTGATGGCAAAGTAGCTGTATTATTTGAAGGTGGTAACTGGGATAAATTAGTTACCTTCCGCCTGAGCGAATTGGAACTCGTAGAGACCACAGCCGGACGTAAAAAAGCCAAATAAAATTAGTTAGGAGTGAGAAGTTAGGAGTTAGGAGTTATGATTCTTCAACTCATCACTCATAACTCTTAACTCCTAACTCAGCACTTTTATGCGCCTTCCCCTACCACAGTTTGCTACTGGCGATCGCCATCCGAATCACATTGCGGAAGTGATTGAAACTACCAGTACAGAATTTTTAGCTCAGTGTTTGGAACCACCAGATTTAACTTTTCCCTCCATGCCGCCCTTTGGTAGTTGGGTTTGTTCAGTAGATGAAGAATCTGGCAATCAAGTTTATGCTGTCATATATTATGCCACAACTATGCCGATAGATTCAGTACATCGGGCTAGGGCTTTGGGATTGTCATTGCAAGACTTACGCGAGGAACAACCCCAAATATTTGCGATGTTGAGGACGGAATTCCGGGCTGCGATCGTGGGATTTGAACAATCTTCCCAGAATCGAGGTTATAACCAAAGAATATATCAATATCTACCACCCCGTCCTCCGCAAATTCATCAAGCTGTTTATCGGTGTGAACCAGAAGCGATCGTTAAATTTACTGAAGAACTAGATTTTTTGCGGACACTGCTTTGTATTAACGGTGCGCCAGTCGAGTCTTTGACCGCAGCTGCCATTCGGGATGTATACCAGTTACGCAAAGCTGACCGAGAATGGCTAATTAAAGCTGGACGGAACCTGAGCGTGCTACTTAAAGACGACTACGATCGCTTGCGGTTTATTTTAAGTCAAATCCACCCGTAGGTAGTTAGTTTTTGGACAATTACCTAGTTAATGTAAATTAATATTTTTGATTTTTCGTCAGGTGGCTTCCCAATTATTATCTCCATCAGGCGATCGCCCCAAGGTAATCGCAATTTTACCACAGCCCCTTCAATTCCTACATGATGGAACTCATATCACAAGTTCTTGTTCTGGAACCAACTTCCCAAGTTCTTGGCAAGGAACCTATTGTTCCCTTTGCTATTTTGCTGGTGGTCATCTTAGTTATCCCCATAATGTTTGAGCGGCTAAGATTGCCAGGATTAGTGGGTTTGGTTTTCTCAGGGCTAGTACTTGGGCCTTCAGGGTGGAATTTATTTCAGTCTGACTCACCGATGATTAACCTGCTATCAGATATTGGGTTAATTTATTTGCTGTTCGTCACCGGGCTAGAAATCGATCTAGAAAAGTTTCGTCGGCAAAAAAGTCGGGCATTGGGGTTTGCTAGCTTGACTTTCAGTGTCCCCCTAGTAATGGGAACCTTAGTAGGGCTGATTTTAGGCTATAGCTGGAATACTTCAATCTTAATTGGCTCTTTATTCACTTCCTATACCCTTTTGGCATATCCCATAATCAGCCGTTTGGGAGTGGTAAACAATGAAGCTGTTACTGTCACCATTGGAGCTAAGATTTTTACAGATATTGGCGCAGTACTGATCTTAGCCGTTTGTGTAGGTATGACTCATGCTGGCGGATTCAGCTTTGCGAAACTACTCACCTTGTCGGGTTGGTTAATTATTTACTCTGTTGCCGTTGTCACAGGCTTTGATTGGGCAGGGAAGGAATTTTTTAAGCGGTCTGGAGATGACGAAGGAAACAAGTTTTTGTTTGTATTACTTGCTGTATTTCTGGCGGCTGTGGGCGCTCAATTGATTGGGGTAGAAAAAATTGTTGGTGCTTTTTTAGCGGGTTTGGCGGTGAATGAAGCTGTGGGTGAAGGCCCAGTTAAAGAAAAGGTGGTATTTATTGGCAGCGTGCTGTTTATTCCCATTTTCTTCGTTGACCTTGGCTTAATGATAAATCTACCCGCTTTTGTGAA
Organism: Nostoc sp. KVJ3; assembly: GCF_026127265.1. Lineage (GTDB taxonomy): Bacteria > Cyanobacteriota > Cyanobacteriia > Cyanobacteriales > Nostocaceae > Nostoc. The sequence continues at coordinate 1,643,416 of NZ_WWFG01000002.1, read as the reverse complement.
CTACTTAGACACGCTCAAGTTAACGCTGTTGATGATAATCGGTTTGATTGTCAGTAAATTGATTGCAGCTTTGTTGACAAAACTGGTTTACCGCTACAAGTGGCAAGAAACCCTAACAATGTGGTCGTTATCACTTCCCCAGGTTGGTACAACCTTAGCAGCTACCTTAGTGGGATATCGAGCCGGGTTGCTCTCACTAGAAGTATTACACAGCGTCATTATCTTAATGGTTGTCACGTCAACCTTGGGGCCGTTAATAACTGGTAAAATAGCTGTTGGTTTGAATTCATCACCAGCCGAAGAGCCAGCACCGCCTCTCCCTGAGCAGAATGTACCAGAGACAGACAACACTTTTACGATAGTCGTACCTGTCTATAATCCTCATACTGAACAGCATTTGATTGAAATGGCAGCGTTATTAGCACGCCAGTCTCAAGGAAAAATTATACCTCTAGCGATCGCTACTGCTACTGCTCACATGGATGCACCACAGTTAGAAGCTTCTCTACAACGCAGTGAGCAGTTATTGTCTAAAGCCACGGCACACAGTCGAGTATTGGGTGTGCCCGCCGAACCAATGCTGCGAATTGATGATGCCTTTGCTCAAGGAATTAGCCGAGCCGCCCGCGAACAAAAGGCTAATTTAATTGTGACGGGTTGGGGTAAACGGACTGGGTTACGAGCACGTTTATTTGGGAATGTGATTGATGGTGTGCTGTGGGCATCCCATTGTCCAGTAGCGGTGACACGTCTAGTAGAATCACCGAAAAAAATTCAGCGCATCTTAGTACCAGTAGAAAATTTAACAGCACCTACCTTACAGCCTGTACAATTTGCCCAGATGCTAGCAGAGGCAAATCAAAGCCATATTACTGTGCTAAATGTGTGCGATCGCCGCACCAGTTCCAGTAAAATTGCTTGGAGGCGATCGCATCTCTCCCTAATGGTATCTCAATTAGCTTTGGCTAATACCCCAGAAATTCAAATTATCGCTCATGAAAATGTTGCCCAAGCAATTTTACAGGCAGCACGATTATATGATTTAGTAGTTTTACCTTTTATACGTAATCGTACTAGCCCTGGAGGTTTAGCTATTAGCGATGTTACAACCCAGTTAGCCAGACAACTCACCTGCTCCATTGTCATGCTTGGGGAACCGCAACGCACTCAAACGAATATAATTAACTCTAATACGGTTACTAGCATTAAATCTCCTGTATAAGATGGGACAGAGTTCAGATCGTCTGAGTGGACTAGGGCTACGCATCACGGAATACATCACATTACATTCTTAGTCAATCTACTCTTTGCTGCTTTGCATCCAACTTAGAACACCAAATAAACGTAAAAACGCTTTATATTATTGAAGATTTGATGAACTTTAAGTAGAAGACTGACAATATTGAGACTAAGTTTGTTACTTTGCTAGTTAAATTGTTAAAGAAGCAGGTAAAAACATCACAAAACTAAAACCGGAGAAAATTAAGTAAGTTCAACAACACTTTTTGATTAAGCCTTGTTCTTTTTTTCGTTCTGTATTTTTGTGCCTAAGCTGGGTAATCTAAAAGTAAGTGCAATAGCTACTGAAAATATTTGTAAGTAACTGGGAAACTATGAGAATTTTGGTGACGGGCGGTGCTGGGTTTATTGGTTCCCATCTCATCGACCGATTAATGACCGATGGGCATGAAATAATATGCTTGGATAACTTTTACACTGGTCATAAACGCAACATCCTTAAATGGTTAGGTAATCCGTATTTTGAACTGATCCGCCACGATATTACCGAACCGATTCGGTTAGAAGTGGATCAAATCTACCATTTAGCTTGTCCTGCTTCACCAGTACATTACCAGTACAACCCAGTTAAAACCGTTAAAACTAACGTTATGGGAACTCTGAATATGTTGGGGTTAGCTAAACGTGTGAAAGCTAGGTTTTTCTTGGCTTCAACCAGTGAAGTCTATGGAGATCCAGAAGTTCATCCCCAAACTGAAGAGTATCGGGGTAGCGTCAATCCCATTGGGATCCGTTCATGCTACGACGAAGGTAAAAGAATTGCTGAGACTTTAGCATTCGATTACTACAGACAAAATAAAGTTGATATTCGAGTTGTTCGGATATTTAACACCTACGGGCCGAGAATGTTAGAAAACGATGGTCGAGTGGTGAGCAACTTTATAGTTCAAGCCTTGCGGGGTAATCCTTTAACCGTGTACGGCGACGGTTCACAAACTCGGAGTTTTTGCTACGTTTCCGATTTGGTAGAAGGATTCATTCGCTTGATGAATGGCGAATATGTTGGGCCAGTAAATTTGGGCAATCCCGGTGAATACACGATTTTACAATTGGCCCAAGCTGTGCAGAATATGATCGACCCAGACGCACAGATTAAATTCGAGCCACTACCTTCGGACGATCCCCGCCGTCGCCAGCCTGATATTACAAAGGCAAAGACTTGGTTAAATTGGGAACCTACCATTCCTCTGCAAGAGGGGTTAAAACTGACAATAGAAGATTTCCGCGATCGCATTCAAGGTGATGTCAATAATTCAACCAACTAAGCAGCACCTAGCGCCGCTCTGAATTTTCATGAAGACTCATCCGATCGGTAGCTAATATGCTTAGTGGCTGAGTTCACTGCCAATGTATAAATGTCATATTGAGAACTTCTTTTTGAAGACTAACCCTAAAAAAGCAAGGAGTTGAAAAATGCGTGTTTGCGTGATTGGTACTGGTTACGTTGGTTTAGTTACAGGTGCTTGCTTGGCTCATATTGGGCATGATGTAATCTGCGTAGACAACAACGAAGAAAAAGTTAAGTTAATGAAGTCTGGGCAATCCCCAATTTTTGAGCCGGGACTCTCAGAAATTATGCAGTCTGCTATTCAAGCAGAGAAGATTCATTTCACAAGCGATCTTGCTGCTGGAGTTTCCCACGGAGAAATTCTGTTTATTGCAGTGGGAACACCACCTTTACCCACTGGTGAAAGTGATACTCGTTACGTCGAAGCTGTAGCCCGTGGAATTGGGGAAAATCTCAACGGTGGTTATAAGGTAATAGTGAATAAATCTACAGTCCCCATTGGCTCAGGTGACTGGGTGCGGATGATTGTTCTAGATGGGATTGCAGAGCGTCAAAAAACTCTCGTACCAGCAGGTGGAATATCGAGTGATGGGAAATTACCTGAGTTTGCAGCCGAGTTTGATGTAGTCAGCAATCCAGAGTTTTTGCGCGAAGGTTCGGCAGTTCACGACACCTTCAACCCCGATCGCATTGTACTAGGAGGCAATAGCGAAAGAGCAGTATCCTTAATGCAACAACTGTATGCCCCAATTGTAGAACGCAAGTACGCTGTCGATCAATCTTTGCCCCCAGTGCCAATTCTGGCAACAGACCTGAGTTCGGCAGAGATGATTAAATACGCCGCAAATGCCTTTTTAGCCACTAAGATTAGTTTTATTAACGAAGTTGCTAATATTTGCGATCGCGTCGGTGCTGATGTTACCCAAGTAGCCAAAGGTATTGGTCTAGACTCCCGCATTGGTAACAAGTTTTTACAAGCTGGTATTGGTTGGGGTGGTTCCTGCTTTCCCAAAGATGTCTCTGCTCTGATTCATACTGCTGATGACTATGGTTATGAAGCCCAGCTACTAAAATCTGCCGTCAGTGTCAACGAACGCCAACGCTTGATTGCTTTGGAGAAACTCCAACAAGTTCTAAAAATTCTCAAAGGCAAAACAGTCGGACTACTCGGATTGACCTTCAAGCCAGATACCGACGACTTGCGCGATGCTCCAGCCCTGATTTTAATTGAGCAGCTAAACCGACTGGGAGCCAAAGTCAAAGCTTATGACCCCATCATTTCCCAAACAGGTATGCGTCATGGGCTTTCTGGTGTGCTAGTAGAAACCGATGCCGAGAGACTAGCTGACGGCTGCGATGCCTTAGTACTCGTCACTGAATGGCAACAGTTCAGCACTCTTGACTATGTGAAGATGGCGAAATTGATGGCGCACCCCGTTATTATCGATGGTCGTAACTTCCTCGACCCCGAAACACTGATCCGCGCCGGATTCCAATATGTAGGTGTGGGAAGGTAGAGAGTTTTTAACTGACGCTTGTGTAACCCGAACGTTTCCCATTTTCCACCATACAAATCAAGCGATTGCCTTTCTGATTACGCAAAGTGCGATCGCTTTTTTGTATTTGAATAAAAATTCTAATTCTGTGTCTAGCAATGCGCGGTTTACCTCCACACACACCAGGAGTAATTTCAATATGTTCTGAGATTACGGATATCTTAGACATCTGTGTTTATTATCCAAGAAACAGTCATATAAGGATAAGTTATATCTTAACTATCCACTAATTAGCGATCGCTTTTAGTTATGGATGAAATAGTGCGATCGCTCGTCTATCGTCAATGAATGTATGGGTTTAGCATTGCTTGTTTTTGGTTATGGATGAAATAGAGCGTTGGCGCAGCCCGCCGCAAGCATCGCTTTTTAGCCCACATTTCGCAGATTTTTTCTGACCAAATCCTAAAAAAATTTGGTATTTTTACGTGTTTTTTTCCTATTAAGCGCTATTTGGAATACGTTCAATTTCAGCGTATCCACTGAAAATAAGTTTTTGACCTTCAGTTTCTAATCGGTTGAGTCGCATTTTCACTCCATCAAGGTCAAAACGATCCAAATCAACCATATTATCTAAAATTTCTACCAGCGCTACACTCAAGGTTTGGGAAATTTCCCGTTGTGCTTCTGGTACTTGCTCAAGTTCGATTTTTGGATCTTTGAAAGAAACTCGCCGCCGCCTTTCAATGCCTATAGTTAGAATCATGCTCAGGGGTACAAGTTCGCCATTATTTAAATCTGCTTTTGCTACAAGCTGCAACCGATTTCCAGGTAATAGCTGCACTTGCACTTCCGTAAAGGAAACTGGTTCACCGCCAGATAATGCCGTCAGGGATGGTACAGAGAGGTTAAGCAGACGCTTTTTCACCAGTTCCGCACTAAAGGCTTGGTTAATACCTGCTTCTGATAAAATTACTTGAGCGATTGCTTGAGTGGGTTGCTTAAGACTGAGTTTGCCACTTAAAACCGAGCCGAAGTCAATGGCAACCGCATCGGTTTCAAAAGACATCTCCTCCACCGCGAAATCTTTCCGAATCACCAAGCCACGACCGCTCATTTTGAAGCTATCAATGCTGCCTTGCAACAGTTTGCTGGAGGGGTAGCAGCGCACAAAGACTTCTACTGACTCGCTTTGCGTAAACAGGTGGCGAATCGTTTGGCTGGCAACCGTGTTGAGCATCCGCTCTCCCCAATCAGTGCCTTTAGGATCTTGTAAACCAGTAAGTCCGCCGAACATGTGGTTTTTAGTCTCTAGAAGTTCTTTGTACTTTTGTAACAAACTATGAAGAATACAGCAAGCGATCCCGTGATTGATTGTGCTGATGGGTAGAAGTTGGATAGCTGATGGGTAGAAGTTAAATGTGTTAAATGTTACTTTTAATCTAGTGAGTGGGAATACTTGAACTAAGTTATTGCTAAGATTCTCACCAGTACTAAGTATGATACAGCTAAATATTCTAGAACTTGCAAGCAGGGTGATACAAATGCGATTAACACTTTGGTAAGTCAGTGGTTAAATTTACCCATAATTACGCCAAAAAGTAGTTTCAAACAAAATTGTCTACAGATAATGATCGCCAGTTCGCCATAGTGACGCATTTACTTTAAACTATGGAAATGAATGCAAATGGTTTTTAGAATCGTGTAGAGCTTCCAAATAAGCGTAGGTTTGAGAAGAAACAGTGACACAAGCCAAAACACATCGGGCCATTGCAGTGAATATTCCACCAACGCTAACACTTACAGTCACCCACGAGCAGTTAGTTGAGTTGGCGATCGCTAACCGAGATTTACAACTAGAACGAACTGTGACAGGAGAGCTAATTGTTATGGCTCCAACTGGAGGTACTACAGGAAATAGGAATTTAGATATCGAAGGACAACTATGGCTCTGGAACCGTCAAACAGGACTTGGTAAAACATTTAACTCTTCGACAGGTTTTCACCTTCCTAACGGAGCCGATCGTTCTCCCGATGCAGCTTGGGTAGGTCAAGACAGATGGGACGCACTCACTCCAGAACAGCAAGATGGATTTGTCCCTCTTTGTCCTGATTTTGTACTGGAACTGCGTTCTAAAAATGACAATATGAAACCCCTACGAGCCAAAATGAGGGAATATATAGAAAACGGAGCTTGTTTAGGTTGGTTAATTGACCGAAAAAACAAAAAGGTAGAGATTTATAGGCAAGGCCAGTCTGTAGAAGTTATAGATAATCCCTTAACCTTGTCAGGTGAAGATATCTTACCTGGGTTTATCCTAGATTTGACCGAGGTTTGGAAATGATTTTGAAAATGCTATCTAAGCCAGTGCCTTTTCATACACCTTGTCTCCTGCTATAGTCTCTTACGAAGCGATCGCAATCAGTTCTACAGCAAGCTGGGTAAAACCCCTTGCCAGTTTTCCATTACTCGTGCATAAGTCTTAATTAAGCAAATTTCTGATTTATTTGTTGGAAATCCCTAATGGAAGAGCGATCGCACAAGTTGTACCAATTCCCACTTCACTGGTAATATTAATATGACCCTGGTGTAAATCTACACACTTTTTCACCACTACCAAACCTAATCCAGTACCAGGAATGCTTCTGACATTTTTGCCACGATGAAACGGCTCAAATAGCTGCTTTTGATCTGCTAATGGAATCCCAATACCCCGATCTTTAACTTGGAGAATCACCGTATCTGATTTAAACTCTAGACTAAGATGAACACTCCCTCCTTGAGGAGAATATTTAATCGCATTCAGCAGCAAATTAGACAGAATGGAACGCAACAACCTTTCGTCTACCAAAGCACGAATAGCTTTTCCTTGGCAAACAAAGCTAAGTGTGTGCCTCTGGTCTGTACTTAAGCGCATTTCTTCCACAAAATAACCGCAAAATCCTTCTAAATCTAGAAGTTTGGGATTAAATTCTAGTTTTCCGGTTTCGGCTCGATTGATGGTCAAAATATCGTCTAACATCTGAACCATATTTTTGACAGAGAGTTGAATCCTCTGTAAATTCCTCAGTCGCTTAGAAGAGTTATCCCATTCATCCTGACAGTTTTCTAGCCCACATTCCGCACTTCAAAAGTAGCATAAAGTAATACAGAGTTATCCTTGGATATACCTGAGTAAAAATACTTAGAAGCTTCTAATCGAAAAAGTGAGACAATCAAAAAAATCTAAAATATTTTAGAGGTAGAAAAATTGTCTCCAACCTCAGAAACAAAAATTAAAAATATAGATCACTTAGGAATAGTAGCTGGACTAATTGATGAAATAGGAATAGTTGACATAATCAACTCCAAATTAGGAATAGATGTTCGGGAAAAAATTTCATCAGGAATATTAGTAAAAGCTATTCTGCTCAATGGATTAGGATTTGTATCAAGACCTTTATATTTATTTAGTCAATTTTTTGAAGACAAAGGAATCGAATTATTATTGGCAGAAGGAATAAAAAGCGATTATGTGAATGATGATAAACTGGGAAGAGTTATGGATAAATTGTATAAATATGGATTGAATAACCTATTTATAGAAATTGTCTTATCTGTGATTAATAAATTCAAGATAGAAACAAAATATTCTCATTTAGATGCGACATCATTTCATCTGCATGGGGAATATAAAAATGAATATAATCAAGAGAAAGAGTTAGAAATAATCAAACAAAAACCAATAATTATCACCAAAGGATATTCGCGCGACCATAGAGCAGACTTGAAACAATGTGTATTAGATTTAATAACAAGTAGTGATGGAGATATACCATTATTAATGAGAGCAGGAGATGGAAATGAAGCAGACAAAGCCGTGTTTGGAAAAATATTAGGAGAGTTTAAAAAGCAGATAAACTTTGATAGTATCATGGTCTGTGATAGTGCATTGTATAGTCAAGAAAATCTCCAATTAATCGAACATCTAAAATGGATAAGTAGAGTACCGATGACAATCAAAAGAGCAAAGGAATTAGTTCATTCGGTAGAGATAGAAGAGATAAATTCCGAAGAAAGTGCAAAAAGAGCAGCCTTGAATTTAGACGGATACAAGTGGAAATCGGAAATAGTAAATTATGGTGGCATCAAACAAAATTGGCTAATAGTAGAAAGTCAAAAAAGACAAGAAAGTGATTTGAAGAAGTTAGAAAAAAAGATGAAAACCGAAAAAATCAAAGTTGAAAAGCTGCTCAAGGAAATAAACAAAGAAGATTTTGAAAGTCCAGAACAAGCTCGATATAAACTAAAAAGCGTAAACAAAAAATTGAACCTCTTTGAAATTAAAGAAGTTAAGGTTATTCAAAGTAAATCAAAAGGTAATAAGACTATTTACAAAATAGAAGGAGTGGAGCATCAAAAGCCAGAAGAGATAGAAAGAATCAGAAAAGAAGCGGGAAGATTTATTTTAGCGACAAACTTAGTTGACGATGATAAGTTAAAACCAGAAGAAATTTTGACAAATTACAAAAATCAACAGTCTTGTGAAAGAGGGTTCAGATTTCTAAAAGACCCTTTGTTTTTTGCCGATAGTTTATTTGTAGAAAACCCTGAAAGAATCGAGACGATGTTATTTTTAATGTCTTTGTGCTTGTTAGTTTATAATCTTGGACAAAGGGAACTGAGAAATAGCTTAAAAAGAATCAAAATCGGAATCAAAAATCAACTAGGTAAGTTAACGATTTCTCCGACATTAAGATGGGTGTTTCAATGTTTTCAAGGAATTCATCTTTTGACTTTAAATGGTGTTAACCAAATTGTTAATTTAACATTAGAACGTAATTTTATTTTGAATTGCCTGCCATCATCTTGTCTAAAATATTATCTGCTTTCTTAAAGTGAACAACTTTTGGAAAATGAAGAAAAATTTATCAACATCGAAGAAACAGTAATTGCTCTTCAAATTTTTAGTGCTTACATAACCATCAAATACATTGTGTTTGATGATTTATTTTCATGCTGTAGATTCGTTCAGCACTACGAATCTTAATCATCCTGATTTTTTTGCTTTTCTCTTGACGTAATCTCTTTGTACTTCAAGTTGAAGTGCGGAATGTGGGTTCTAGCAATTGAGCAGCTGCTAAGGCAGTACTCAGAGGTGTACGAAACTCGTGAGATGCCATTGAGAAAAAGCGTGTCTTGAGGACACTAAGTTCTCTCTCTCGCTCTAGTGCCATCCGAATTTCATCTAATCGCTTGCGCCCAGTAATATCACGTTGTACTGATATCCAGTGGGTATACCAGCCGGTTTTATCAGCTACAGGGACGATGCTAAATTCATTCCAGAATTCCGAGCCGTCTTTGCGGTAGTTAATTACCTGAACGGTGGCTGGTTCCCAACGAGAAAGAGCAGTCCAAACTTTAGCCAGTTCTGCGCGACTTGTTTTCGCTCCTTGAAGGATACGAGGCGTTTTACCTAATACTTCTTCCAGACTGTAACCTGTAATTCGGGTGAATGCTTCATTAACATAGATAATATTTGGCCCAGGTTCACCAATCGGTTGTGCTTCAGTGATAACTACAGCATCATTTGTATTTACAACCACAGATTGCAGTAGCCGTACTTGTTCTTCCTGCTGCTTTTGGTGGGTGATATCAGCAATCACTGCTACCATGCCATTGATACTATCGTCACTATCATGCAAGGGAGCGGCGGAGAAAACTATATCGATCGCAGTGCCATCTTTTTTAAAACGGCGTAATTCAACTCTAGTATAAGTTATTCCCTGTAATATGCTCTGTTGGAGAGTGTTATATTCTTCTAATTGATCGTCTAAAAAAATTGGGTTAGGATGGTCAATCACCTCCGCCTCCGTCCAGCCAAACATCCGTTCAGCAGCAGGATTCCAGATTTTCACATAGCCTTCTAAATCAAGTGTGAAGATGGCGCGAGGAGAGGCAGTAATTAGAGCTTGTAGCGCCGATTGCGTGCGTTGACGTTCAGCTATTTCGGCTCTGAGAGAGACATTGGCTTTAGCTAACTCTTGAGTTCGCTGTTGGACGCGGTGTTCTAATTCAGCGTTGAGTGTTTGTAGCTGTTTGTAAAGTTCTGATTGTTGGATAGCGATCGCCACTTGGGTTGCAAGTTGCTTCATCAATTCAATTTCCCAAGATTCCCAGATGCGGGTGCGATCGCACTGATGGACAATCAATAAGCCCCAAAGATCAGGGGGAGAAGCAGGTGTTTGCCGATCTCGTTGTTTATCTGCTTGCCGATTTTCTTGGAGAATTGGCACTACCAACTTGGCTTTGACACCGAACTGTTTTACGAAGTCTGCTAGACATGCTTCGACATCTGCTTGTTCAACATTAGCGATCGCGCGGGTTTTCCCTAATGAATAAGCTTGATGATATTCTCTCGGAAACACTTCTTCTGGAAAGGTTTCTCCTAAAATTTTTGTATATTCAGGTAAAACTGTTTCAGTAATTGCGCTGCCTGTACCATCTTCCCAAAGGCGATAAATTAACACCCTATCTGCTTGGAGAAACTCGCGTACTTCTGCAACGGTAGTAGTAAGAACCTCTTCTAACTCCAAAGATTCACGGATGTGTTGAGCAATTTGGTTTACCAACCGTTCCCGCTCAGTTTGTTGCCGTAAGATTACTTCTGCTCGTTGCCGTCTAGTTACTTCTAGATTGAGAAAATAGTAAATTACCCCTAATGCAATAATGCTCAAGCCAATACCGAAAGGGGCGAGATTAATAATACTAAAATCGGATATGAGCATATAGAGGAGATATTGGAGAAATAAAGTATGTATTTAGGAGCATTAGGCTTCACCTTTGGAAATTTTTCTAATAATAAAATACTCATTAAATTGTAGACAAAGGAAACCCTCATACCCTCTGGCAGTGAGAATAAATCTCCTTGAAATAAATCTAGTTCAGCTATAGCGATTCTCATTTATGTGAGGTACACCCGTAGGGTGTCAACTTAAGCTCAAAGCTTTGTTCCACAGCCGTTTTACCCCCCTTAATCCCCCCTTATAAAGGGGGGAAACAGGAAATCCGGTTCCCTCCCCTTTAGAAGGGGAGGGTTAGGGTGGGGTAACGCGGATCGTGATAGGAAGTGAGTGAACTCAATATCCAGTTTTTACAAGGGTTGCTATATTGGATTAATGGATTTTTTTAGTTTTTATTTCTAAATATTAATAATCGAACTTAATGATATAGCCAAATCTGGAAATGCTTGTGGGTAAATCGTACCTCCAGTTAATGTGGTTTTTGAAGCATACTCACCATCTTGAGGGTCTTGAAATACTACAATTTGTCGCTTTTTAAGATTAACTACCCAATATTCAGGAATCTCTACCTCAGCATAGACTTTGGTTTTTATTTGTAAGTCTTTATCTAAGCTAGAATCTGAATATTCGATCAACCAGAAGATATTTTCAGGGTAGGGATGATGTTCTAAATATTCACGTCCCAATCTTTGTACAACAGCAATATCAGGCTCAGGCTCAGAGTTGTTAGGAAGGGTAATCGGTTTACTAGGGCGAACTGTGGCACAATTGCCTAAAAGTCCAATCAAATACTCCCCAGCTTCACTGCTAAAGTAGGCGTGAGGTTCTCCTTCCGATGGCATTTCTACTATTTCTCCCTTTAGTAGTTCCATACGCCGATTATCTAGGATACCTGCCGCAATCATGCGGTGATATTCATCTATTGTCCACTTCGCTATAGTTACGGTCATAGAGACAGTTTTTTATCACCTATTAGCATACATCTTAACGCAATCAGATAAGTCGCTATAAATCAAATAAATTTTAACAATTTTTATCAAATCTACTGTATAAACCACCATACTTAAACCAGTATTGCCTTAACTGATGACAAGGCGTAAACAAACTGGCTTTAACACGATAAAGAAGAACCTGTCGATGGTCGCCCATCCAAATTTTATCAACCGGCTCAACGGAAATTAATGTTCCTCCTAGAGCGGCTATACAGTCAGTAAATCTCTCAACGCAAGAATAGTCTATAGTTTCAAATACAAAAAAGTGGCCCGAACAGATTAAATGACGGCTTCTTATCCAAGATTGTAGCTTTTTATGCGCTTGTGGCGGCAACATTGTTTTGCTTCAAATAATGTGATCTGAATGCAGTAGTTACATGGATTTTTAGATAAATAGATTTATTGTATCAATCATTTTTTTGGCTAGTGCAGAGTCATAAACAAACGCTTAATCGTCTATTTAGCCTTCAGTTAAGTAGAGTGCGATCGCATTCCATTCAACTAGGGGTCTGTCAAGAAATAATTGACGAATAAATCTTCTGTAGAGACGGCGATTTATCGCGTCTCTCCAACCGTCAAAATGGGTTTGACAGACCACTATTACAACACGACGTAAATATGAAACGTCTAAAACCCTCACGTAACAGTAATTACGAATTACGAATTAGGAAAAGCGTTACTAATACCCGCCGGATTTTGGCAAATAATCAAATGCAGTTAGTAAAGTAAACAAGACAATTAGCCCCAACGAAGAAGCTAATAGCCATAACACTACATCCCTGTCAGAACTGCGGAGGAAGGTCTGTAAATTAAAAGGTTGAACCTGCTTTCTTGTCATCGGAAGCGGTAATTTATCACGATAATCTTCGCCATAACGAGCCATCCTCGCAAAAGGTAATTCACCTTGAGAGCGTCCTTGTAAAATCCGTCGCCGTTGATAGGGGACTGTATTATAACCAAAGTTACTAATGTATTCCCCACTATCCACTAAAGCATCGATAAAACCTTGTATTCCTTTGGTAGCTAGCACAATCGACCAGGCTAGTTTTTCGCGTTCATTGTAAACCTCACGACCTAAAAAGCGCTGTACGCATATCTGCACAAAGCGATAGTTATTGTTGCTTTCGTAATTAAGTCGCCGAAATGTATCAGATATTGCTAACCCTCGAATAAAATCTCTGACTGTGATTTGACCGTTTCTTAGTTGAGATTCTAAAAAGGGTTGACGGTTGCTATCTAGCATCTGTTGTTCGTGGAAAATCTGGCGATAGGCTGCCATAATCAAGGCATCCATTTCTACTGACGATGGCAGATGTTCAGCTGTATAAATCCTCGGTTGCTCGTCGCCAAGAATCTCATATCCAGATACACGATGATTTCGAGATGAAGGGGAATAATTTAACAAAGGAATAGGCATATTAGATTGGGAATGGGGAATTGGAAATTGGGTAAAACAGTTCTAGTTAACAAGGGTGATACTAGCGATCGCACCGCCTTGCTGGTGAATGCGCTGATACTCTTGCGATAGTTTATTAAAAGGCACGAGATAGACTTGGTTGCTGCGGCGAAATGGAGAAATCTGGTTTACTGTATTTGTTCGATAACCAGTCACTTCCAATCGATACACTTTACCTTCATCACTAGCTGCGACACCATGACGAGTTCTAGAGCCAAGTGGTGGATTGCGGAATGTCGCCCCATCGCTAGCTGGTGAAACCACAGGGGTAGGGGTATTTTGAATTACTAAACTATTTAACCGAGGTTGTTTACCTGCCAAGTTGCCTTTAAGACTACTACTAGAAGCACCCCGGACTAATTGGAATATATGGGTAAACTGCACTATGTTCTGACAGGCTTCGGTTTTGTAACCTCGAATATAAGGTACAGTGCTTTCCCCGAAGGTATCTTGGTACTCATCGCTATTGAGATAGGAATCAATTTCAGCTTCAAAGCCTTTGTCATCCAGGATAGTACTGTGCGATCGCATTTCTTCCAAGTCAATAGGAGCGCGACCAAGGAAATGTCTAAAGTTTAACTCAATTGCCCGATAACGAGGGCAACTGCTAAAAAACCGAGAACGATACAACTCAGATTTCCCTACCAGACGGATAAATTCGCGGACGCTAATTTCACCCCGCTTAAACTGCGACTCAGGAACAGTGAGGCGCTCGCTTTCCATCACATAGGCATTTCCTAAAACCTGTCTGTATATAACCCTGATCAGAGCTTCAAGTTCTTCTGCTGAATAACCAGGCACTTCTCCAGTTGAGTCAGTGTCTTCAAACAGGCTGACACCTAAACGTGAACTTGCTCCAAAAGCCATTTTCTGAAAATCTCCTGGCTAAACATCAAGTTCTTTTGGAACTTCTTAAGGAGGTTATTAAAAACCTATATAGAATAGAAAATTACATATCAAAAGTAAGGAAATCGCTCAGGAAATGGTAAAGAAATCGGAAAGAAGTAACGAAAACTAGAAATTGTTACTTTTTGCAATATTTTCTCAATGAGAGTCCGCAGATAGTTTTAAACATAAGTTGTATGGTTTAAAAAAAATTTATGCGAATCCTCTTAGTTGAAGATGATGTCCGCCTTGCCGAAACTTTAGCAGAAGCCCTTACAGACCAGCGTTATATGGTTGATGTGGTGACAGATGGTGAGGCTGGATGGAATCAAGCCAAAATGCTGGATTATGATTTGCTGCTGCTTGATGTGATGTTACCAGAACTTGATGGAATTAGTTTATGTCATCGGTTGCGATCGCACAGCTACAGTATGCCTGTTCTCATGCTGACTGCTCGTGATACCGTTAGCGATAAAATCACTGGACTCGATGCGGGAGCAGATGATTATGTCGTAAAACCAGTAGACTTGCAAGAACTATTTGCCCGAATTCGCGCCTTACTTCGTCGGGGTAACGCTTCATCGCCACCGATTTTAGAATGGGGCAATCTGCACCTCAACCCTAGTACTTATGAAGTGAGTTATGGCAAAAATATGCTCCATTTAACCCCAAAAGAGTACGGAATATTAGAGTTATTGCTCCGAAATGGTCGTCGTGTCCTTAGTCGCAGCGTGATTATCGAACATATTTGGTCGCTAGAGTCTCCTCCAGAAGAACATGCCGTGAAAGTTCATCTTAGAAGTTTACGTCAAAAGCTCAAAGCCGCCGGAGCTTTTGAAGATTTTATTGAAACAGTTCATGGTATAGGCTACCGTCTTAAACAACTTGACTAAAATGTTGTATTTAGACCACTTGAAAAGATTTCAAGTATTAGCAAAAAACTCTGCTTGATTTTACGTTTACTCTGAGTTGAAAAACATTAGTTTTTTAAACGCAGAGGAGTGCAGAGGTTTCAGTTTTAGTAATAATTGAGGCACATAAAAAATTTTCTTGTTTACAGCAGTTTTTATGTATTTGAAACACATCTGTCGTCAGGGCACAGCAATGTTCCCTACCGCGTGAGTCTATTTACCTGAAAATAGCTGTAAGTATAGATAAAAGATACCAAAATATGCGCCATTAGCATCGCAACAGAATTATTCTTCAAAAACTTGTTACAAAAAGTAAACTAGCCTTCAGAAGGAAGTCGAAATTTTACGAGAATGCTAGAAATAATTTGGTATTTTAGTGATCTAAAGTTTAGCTTTTATATTTTATGAATCGTTCCGCCTGTCTTATTTTTAATCCAGTTGCGGGTCAGGGAGACCCAGATATAGAGCTAGCAGAAATCCGAGCAATATTAGAGCCAGATATTGACCTAGATATTTATCTTACCACTGAAGAAATCGACGCAGACCAACTAGCTTATGCAGCTGTAGAGCGAGGTGTAGATGCAATCATCGCTTCGGGGGGAGATGGAACCCTCTCGGCGGCAGCGGCGGCTGTAGTGGGTACTGAGATTGCATTTGGCATTATCTCAAGAGGAACAGCAAACGCTTTTGCCACAGCTTTAGGAATTCCTGACACGATCGCAGGTGCGTGTGAAACAATTTTGCAGGGAGGAACCCGCCATGTGGACGTAGCCTATTGTAACGATCGCCCGATGGTACTTTTGGCAGGTATTGGCTTTGAAGCTGAAACTGTAGAATTGGCAGACCGCGATGCTAAGAATCGCTTTGGAATGATGGCTTACGTTTTGGCAGGAATCCAGCAACTCAGAAATTTACACAAATTTGATGTTGAAATTGAAACAGAAGACAAAATAATTAAAACTAACGCCTGTGCAGTGACAGTGGCAAATGCCGCGCCTCCCACCTCTGTTTTAGCTCAGGGGCCAGCAGGTCTAGTTTATGATGATGGTTTACTAGATTTAACGATTGTAGCTCCAGCTAACAAAGCAGGAGCGATCGCTGCGACATTCCATTTATTCCAAACGGCTTCTACAGGTAATGCTGTAGAACGAGATGATATTGGTTTTCTGCGAGCAAAACAATTTAAAATTACAACTGAGCCACCACAAAAGGTTGTTCTCGATGGTGAAATAATCGGCACAACACCAGTAGAAATTAAGTGTGTACCAGCAGGTTTGAAGATTTTTGTGCCATTAGTAGAAGAAGTTGAGCCTACCGAAAAACTAGAGGGACTGCCTAATCTGACTATTGAGATGAAAGATCCGGTAGAAGAGTGAGAGGATTGGGCATTGGGGAAGAAACTTGTTAAATAATTCCCCCTGCCCCCTAACTCTTCTCCCCACTCTCTACAATTCAAGATTCAGGAGTATGTTGCATTGAAACTCGTATCCGATCCAGCGATCGCTAATAAAATTCGGAAAATGAATCAGCGAGTGCGATGGCAAGATCCATTAATTGTGGAACGGAACATCGACCAAACTCGCCTGGTGTTGGAGGATGGTCAAGCAGATAATCCTGAGTTCTCATTTTTAGTTGTGGGTGATAGCGGTTCTGGTAAGCATCGGGGGCACAATCCCCAGCGACAGATAGCTGAATTGATGTTGCCCCATCACGACGAATCCCGGTTTATGCTGCATACCGGAGATGTAATCTACTTAGTGGGGTCGAGTGAATACTACCAGCAAAATTTCATCGAACCTTACCGAGAGTTTATCTTGGGCGCAGAGCATCCGAGACGGATTGCTTATGACCAGATGACTTTTAAGCTGCCTATTTTACCAGTACCGGGAAATCACGATTACTATAACTTGCCAATTTTATTGAGCTTGGCATCTCTAACAACATTACCCATTCGTCGCCTGTTGCGATCGCGCTTAGACCTAGATGTTGGCTTGCATGGCTCAGGAACTGGTGAGGCTTACGCACGGGCATTTCTAGACTATCTCAAGGCGTTGCCGCT